>NZ_JADWYS010000001.1:2580092-2899568 GCF_015831345.1 Caenimonas aquaedulcis
ATTCGTGTGGCGGTCTCGGCACGCTCATGGGGGAGTCATCCTAGACGGTGGCGCCCGCGTTCGGGTCGTTGGGGTCCTCGTCCTTGCGGGCCGTGGACTTCGTGAGGTCTTCGCGCTTGACGCCCAGCCACATGGCGATGGCGGCCGCGACGAACACCGACGAATAGATGCCGAACAGGATGCCGATGGTCAGCGCCAGGGCGAAGTAGTGAAGCGTCGCGCCGCCGAACAGCAGCATGGACAGCACCATCATCTGGGTGGCGCCGTGGGTGATGATGGTGCGGCTGATGGTCGACGTGATCGCGTTGTCGATGATCTGGATGGTCGTCATCTTGCGGTAGCGGCGGAAGTTCTCGCGGATCCGGTCGAAGATCACGACCGATTCATTGACCGAGTAGCCCAGCACCGCGAGTACCGCCGCCAGCACGGCCAGCGAAAACTCCCACTGGAAGAACGCGAAGAAGCCCAGGATGATGACGACGTCGTGCAGGTTCGCGATGATGGCGGCGACGGCGAACTTCCACTCGAAGCGGAAGGCCAGGTAGATCATGATGCCCGCCACCACCATGGCCAGCGCCTTGAGGCCGTCGGTTGCCAGCTCCTCGCCCACCTGGGGGCCGACGAATTCCGTGCGGCGCAGGGTGACCGACGGGTCCTGCGCCTTGAGCGCCGCGAGAACCTTTTCGCTCTGTTGCGCCGAACTCACGCCTTTTTGCGCCGGCAGGCGGATCATGACGTCGCGGGAGGTGCCGAAATTCTGCACCTGGACATCCGCGAAACCCAGGCCCGAGACGGTGTTGCGCAGGCGCTCGACGTCGGCTGGCTGCGTATAGGCCACTTCCATCACCGTGCCGCCCGTGAACTCCACCGAGAGGTGCAGCCCCCGGTGGAAGAGGAAAAACACCGCGGCCGCGAAGGTCAGGAAGGAGATCACGTTGAATATCAACGCGTTCTCCATGAACGGGATGTCGCGGCGGATCTTGAAGAATTCCATGAGGCGTTGTTTTTATTCAGCTTTGGTTATAGCGTGATCCGCATCGGGCCGCCAGACGGTGCCGATGGAAACGGTCTTGAGCTTCTTCTTGCGGCCATACCAAAGATTGACGAGGCCCCGCGAAAAGAATACTGCCGAGAACATCGATGTCAGGATGCCGATGCAGTGGACGACCGCGAAACCGCGCACCGGGCCCGAGCCGAAGGCCAGCAGGGCCAGGCCGGCGATCAGCGTGGTGATGTTGGAGTCGAAGATCGTGCCCCACGCCCGGTCGTAGCCGGCGTTGATCGCCGCCTGCGGCGAGGAGCCGTTGCGCAGCTCCTCCCGGACCCGTTCGTTGATCAGCACGTTCGAGTCGATCGCCATGCCGAGGGCCAGCGCCATGGCGGCCATGCCCGGCAGCGTCAGGGTGGCCTGCAACATGGACAGGACCGCCACCAGCAGCAGCAGGTTCACGGCCAGCGCCACGCCGGAGAACAGGCCGAAGAGCATGTAGTAGACCGCCATGAACGCGCAGATCGCGGCGAATCCCCAGGCCACGCTGTGGAAGCCCTTGGTGATGTTGTCGGCGCCCAGCGTCGGGCCGATGGTCAGCTCCTCGATGATTTCCATCGGCGCGGCCAGCGAGCCGGCGCGCAGCAGCAGCGCGGTGTCGTTGGCCTCCGACGTGCTCATGCGGCCCGAGATCTGCACCCGGCCGCCGCCGATCTCGCTGCGGATGACCGGGGCGGTGACGACTTCGCCCTTGCCCTTTTCGAACAGGACGATCGCCATGCGCTTGCCGACGTTCTCGCGCGTGATGTCCTTGAAGATGCGCGCGCCCTTGGCATCGAGCGTCAGGTGGACGGCGGCTTCCTGGGTCTGGTTGTCGAAGCCCGGCTGCGCGTCCGTGAGGTTGTCGCCGGTGAGGATCACCTGCTTCTTCACCACCACGGGCTGGCCGCCGCGCTCCAGGAATTTCTCCGTGCCGAAAGGCACGGGACCGGCGCCCATTTCGGCGGCGCGTGCATCGCTGCTCTCGTCGACCATGCGCACTTCGAGCGTGGCGGTGCGGCCGAGGATGTCCTTGGCCTTGGCCGTGTCCTGCACGCCGGGCAGCTGCACGACGATGCGGTCGAGCCCCTGCTGCTGGATCACCGGCTCGGCCACGCCGAGCTCGTTGATCCGGTTGTGCAGGGTGACCATGTTCTGCTTGAGCGCCTGGTCCTGGATGCGGCGGGCCGCTTCGGGCTTGATCGTCGCCGTGAGCTTGTACTCGCTCCCATCCGGCGCGTCGACCTCCTGCAGGTCGGCGAACTGGTCGGCCAACACTGCCTTGGTGGCCTCGAGCGTCTGGGTGTCGCGAAACCGCATCTCGATGCTCTGCCCGTTGCGGTTGATGCCGCCGTGACGGATGTTCTTCTCGCGCAGCATGCTGCGCAGGTCGCCCGCCAGGGATTCGGCCTTCTTCGACAGCGCCGCCTGCATGTCCACCTGCAGCATGAAGTGCACGCCGCCGCGCAGGTCCAGGCCCAGGTACATCGGCGCCGCGCGCAGCGCGGACAGCCACTTGGGCGAGCCGGACAGGAGGTTGAGCGCCACGACGTAAGGCGGATCGTTCGGGTCCGGCACCAGCGCCTTCTGGATCGCGTCCTTGGCCTTCAGCTGCGTGTCGGTGCTGTCGACGCGCACCTTGATCGAGGCGCCGTCGAGCGCGACCAGCTCCGGCTTGATGCCCGCCGCCGCGAGCGCCTGTTCGACCCGCGCCTGCGTGCCTGCGTCCACCTTGACGGTGGCCTTGCCCGACGACACCTGCACCGCGGGCGCCTCACCGAAGAAATTGGGCAGCGTGTAGATCGCTCCCACCAGCAATGCGACCAGGATGATCGCGTACTTCCAAACAGGGTATCTGTTCATTCGCAGGACACGTGGCGCCGGGGCGCCCGCGTTCTCACTTTTTATTTGATGGTGCCCTTGGGCAGCACTTGCACGATCGAGGCGCGCTGGATCTGCACTTCCACGCCGGAAGCGATTTCCAGGCCGATGTAGGCGTCGCCGAGCTTCGTGACCTTGCCGATCACGCCGCCCGAGGTCGCGACTTCGTCACCCTTGGTGATCGCCTCGATCATGGCGCGGTGCTCCTTCTGGCGCTTCATCTGGGGACGGATCATCACGAAGTAAAGCACCACGAACATGAGCACGAGGGGCAGCATGCTCATCATGGAAGACTGCACGTCCCCGCCGGCGGCGGTTTGGGCAAAAGCAGAGGAAATGAACACGTTGGCTCCAGGAAAATACTGCAAAGGGACGCAGGCGCGGCTGCGCGCGGCACCCGACTGTGCCGCGACGCGCGCCAAAGCGCCCGATTGTATGTCGCTCGGTGGCGCGGGCCCTTCGAAAGACCCCGCAAGCCTTACGCAGCGCGGCGCCCGGCGGATTCAGCCGGCCACTGCGCCATGAGGCTCGCCCAGCGCGGCCGCACGGCCGCCAGGTTGCGCTCCTTCACGTGCCCGAAGCCCTTGATCTGCTCGGGCAGGCGGGCGATCTCCAGCGCCAGGGCGTGGTTGCCCGCATCCATGGATGCCAGCACCGTCTCGATGCTGCGCCGGTATTCGCCGATCAGGGCGCGCTCGCCCCGACGCTCCTCGGTCCGGCCGAAAATGTCCAAAGCCGTGCCGCGCAGGCCCTTGAGCCGGGCGAGGACCTGGAACGCGATGGCCATGGCGGGCCCGAATTTACGCTTTTGCAACTCGCCCTTCTCGTTGCGCTTCGAGGTGAGCGGCGGCGCGAGGTGGTAGTTGATCTTGTAATCGCCCTCGAACATGCCGGCGACCTTCTCGCGAAAGCCGGTCTGCACATGCAGGCGCGCCACTTCGTACTCGTCCTTGTACGCCATCAGTTTGAAGAGGTTGCGCGCCACGGCCTCGGCCAGCGACGACTTGCCCAGGGGCAGCTCGGCCGCGCGCACCTGCTCCACGAAAGCCCGGTAGGCCCGCGCATAAGCGGCGTCCTGGTAGGCGGTGAGGAATTCGGCGCGGCGCGCGACGATGTCCTCCAGCGAATCGCGGCGCTTGAATTCGATGACCGTCGCCGGCGTGAGCAGCTTCTCCACCGAGGCCCAGTCGTGGGCGGCCCGGCGGCCCCACTCGAAGGCGGCCTTGTTGGCGTCCACCTGCACGGCGTTGAGCTCGATCGCACGCATCAGCGATTCGAAGCCCAGCGGGACCCAGCCCTTTTGCCAGGCGTAGCCCAGCATCATGGGGTTGGTGTAGATGCTGTCGCCCATGAGCTTCGTCGCCGCGACGTCGGCATTGAACGCGCCGACGCCGCCCTCGCCCACGGATTGCACGATCGCGGCCACGCAGGCATCCGACGGATTCGACCAGTTCGCGTTCTTCACGAAGGCGGCCGTCGGCGTGCTGTGCGAATTGAGCGCGACGTGCGTGCGGCCCTCGCGCATGCGCAACACGGTTTCCTTGCCCGCCGCCACGATCGGGTCGCACCCGATGATGAGGTCCGCGCCGGCCATGCCCACGCGCGTGGTGCGGATGTCGTCCTGTCCGTCGCCGATGAGCACGTGGCTCCAGGTCGCGCCGCCCTTCTGGGCCAGGCCCGCGGCGTCTTGCGTCACGATGCCCTTGCCCTCGATGTGCCCCGCCATGCCCAGCAGCTGCCCGATGGTGATCACGCCCGTGCCGCCGACGCCCGCGACCACGATGCCGTACGCGCCGTGGATCGCAGGCAACGACGGCAGCGGCAGCTCGCCCAGGGAAAACGGCGAGGGCGCCTGCGAACCCTTCTTCTTTTTCAACGCGCCGCCTTCGACGGTCACGAAGCTCGGGCAGAAGCCCTTGAGGCAGCTCGTGTCCTTGTTGCAGGTGCTCTGGTTGATCGTGCGCTTGCGGCCGAATTCGGTTTCCAGCGGCTCGACGGACAGGCAGTTGCTTTGCACGCTGCAGTCGCCGCAGCCTTCGCACACCAGCTCGTTGATCACGACGCGCACCGCCGGATCGGCCATGGTGCCGCGCTTGCGGCGGCGGCGCTTCTCGGTGGCGCAGGTCTGGTCGTAGATGATCGCGGACGTGCCCTTGATCTCGCGGAACTCCCGCTGGATCCTGTCCAGCTCGTCGCGGTGATGCACTTCGACGCCCGGCGGCAGCTTGGCGACGGTGTACTTCTCCGGCTCGTCCGTCACGACCACCAGCCGCGACACGCCTTCGGCCATGAGGCTGTGGGCGATCTGGATGACGGAGTGGCCCTCGGGCCGCTCGCCGACCTGCTGGCCGCCCGTCATCGCCACCGCGTCGTTGTACAGGACCTTGTAGGTGATGTTCACGCCCGAGGCGATGGACTGGCGGATCGCGAGCAGGCCGCTGTGGAAATACGTGCCGTCCCCCAGGTTCGCGAACACGTGCTGCTCGGTGGTGAAGGGCTGCTGCCCCACCCACGGCACGCCCTCGCCGCCCATCTGCGTGAAGCCGATGGTCGCGCGGTCCATCCAGGTCGCCATGAAGTGGCAGCCGATGCCGGCCATCGCGCGCGAGCCTTCCGGCACCACGGTGGACGTGTTGTGCGGGCAGCCCGAGCAGAACCACGGCGCGCGGTCGCCCTTGACTTCCAGCACCTGCATCGCGCGTTCCTTGGCTTCCAGGATGGCGAGCTGCGCGTCGATGCGCGCGGCCATGTCGCCGTCGACGCCGAGCTTCTTCAGGCGCTGCGCGATCGCACGCGCGATCAGCGCGGGCGAGAGGTCCGCATTGGCGCGCAGCAGCGTGTTGGCGGTCGGGTTGGCCATCGACCATTCGCCGCCCGCGAGGTTGTCGGGGCCCGAGCCTTCGTCGGTGAACTTGCCGAGCACCACGGGGCGCACATCGGGACGCCAGTTGTAGAGCTCTTCCTTCAGCTGGTATTCGATGACCTGCCGCTTTTCCTCGACGACGAGGATCTCGCGCAGTCCCTGCGCGAACTCGCGCGTGATCTGCGCCTCCAGCGGCCACACCACGCCCACCTTGTGCAGGCGGATGCCCAGGCGCCGGCAGGTGTCGTCGTCCAGGCCTAGGTCGATCAGCGCCTGGCGCGTGTCGTTGTACGCCTTGCCGCTCGCGATCAGGCCGAAGCGGTCGTTCGGGCCCTCGATCGCGTTGTAATTCAGCCGGTTCGCGCGGATGTACGCGAGGGCCGCGTACCACTTGTAGTCGAAGAGGCGCGCCTCCTGCTCGAGTGCCGTGTCCGGCCAGCGGATGTGGACGCCGCCGGGCGGCATCTGGAAATCGGTGGGGATGCGCACGTCGACGCGCTCCGGGTCGATCATCGCCGTGGCGCTGGACTCCACGATCTCCTGGATCGTCTTCATGCCGGACCACACCCCGGCATAGCGGCTCAGCGCGAAGGCATGGATGCCGAGGTCGAGGATTTCCTGCACGGTCGCCGGGAAGAACACCGGGAAGCCGCAGGCCTTGAAGATGTGGTCGCTCTGGTGCGCGGCCGTCGAGCTCTTGGCGACGTGGTCGTCACCGGCCACCGCGATCACGCCGCCCCAGGGCGTCGTGCCCGCCATGTTCGCGTGCTTGAAGACGTCGGCCGAGCGGTCCACGCCGGGGCCTTTGCCGTACCAGATGCCGAAAACGCCGTCGAACTTGTGCGTCTCCTTCGGCGTGAAACCGAGCTGCTGCGTGCCCCACAACGCAGTGGCCGCGAGCTCCTCGTTCACGCCCGGCTGGAAGACGATGTTCTGCGCCTTCAGGTACTTGTTGGCCTTCCACAGCGCCTGGTCGTAGCCGCCCAGGGGCGAGCCGCGATAGCCGCTGATGAAGCCCGCGGTGTTCTTGCCCTGCTGCGCGTCGCGCAGGCGCTGCAGCATGGGCAGCTTCACCAGGGCCTGCACCCCGCTCATGAAGGCGCGGCCGTAATCGAGCGAGTACTTGTCGTCGAGCGTGACGGTTTCCAGGGCCTTGCGGATGTGTTCGGGCAGGGGCGCATTCATGGGCGTCGTGTCTCCAGCGGGGTGGAGGGAAAGTGTATTCCCGGCGGCCAGATATGTCTTTGCGTTCCATGTCCGCAAAACGCTAACATGCGCAAGAATCTTGCTCAAATAGGCCATCCATGGAAACACTCGACAAGTTCGACGTCGCCATCCTCAACGAATTGCAAACCGACGGGCGCCTCTCCAACGCCGAACTCGCGCAGCGGGTGGGCCTGTCCGCTGCGCCCTGCTGGCGCCGGGTGCGCGCGCTGGAGGAAGCCGGCTACATCAAGGGCTACCACGCCGAGATCGACCGCCATCGCATCGGGCTGGGGGTGCTGGCGTTCGTGCGGCTGGACGCCAACCGGAACACGGGCGAGCTCACGCGCGAGATGGAGGAGGCGATCCGCAAGATCCCCGAGATCGTCTCGTGCCACTACATCAGCGGCGCGGGGACCTTCGAGCTGCAGGTCGTGTCGCGCGACCTCGAGACCTTCTCGCAACTCGCCCGCAAGGTGCTGATCAACCTGCCCAACGTGAAGGACCTGCACACGAGCTTTTCGCTCGGCGAGGTGAAGGCCAGCAGCAGCCTGCCGCTGTCGCACCTCGGCACCCCGGCGCGCTGAGCGCTCGGTTCAGCCGCGCGCGCAGCGTGCCTGGAGCGCGGGGGATGCGTAGTGCAGCATCGCTTCGTTGCCCGCGGCGCCCAGCCCGAACTCGGCGCGCATGCGGGTGTTGCTGTACACGGTCTGCTGCGGCGTCGTGCCGCCGGCGTCCCGCAAAAGCACGTCGGTGCCCCGGGCACCCGCCTCGACCGTCGCACTGTCGTCGGCGAAACGCACGCTGAATTCGATGCCCTGGTCGCAGCGGTAATGCGCGGCGTTCGACGCGACGGGTGGCGCGACCGCGGCAGGCGCGGCGGGCGCCGATGCGGCGGGTCCGGCAGCCGCGGGCGCAGCCGGCGACGCGGGACGCGGCGGATTCGGTGCGCAGGCCGCGAGGGCGATGAGCAGGGCGGGCAGGCAGCAGATGAGGCGGTGGGATCGGTCCATGGTTGCGCAATTCGCTGGGCAAGCCGCGATTGTGCGACGTCTCACCCGTTCGCGGGGGCAGTTGCTACTTCGGCCAGAGCACCCACAGGCGCAGCGGCTGTTTCAGGCGGCCCGCCAGCTCGCCCGCCTCGGGCCCCCAACCCGCGAAGTAGTCCGCACGGACGGCCCCGGTGATGGCGCTGCCGGTGTCCTGCGCCAGCACGAGCCGCTGCAGGCTGGTCACCGGCCCTTGCGACACGAGCCACACCGGCGTGCCATAGGGGATGCTGTCCTTGTCCACCGCGATGGAGCGCCCCGGCGTGAGCGGCACGCCCTGCGCGCCGCGCGGGCCGAAGGACGCATCGAATTCGGACAGCGGCTCCTCCCGGAAGAAGACGGTGCGCGGATTGCTCCAGAGCATCTCGTTCACGCGCTGCGGGTTCTGCACGGCCCAGGCCTTGATGCCCGGCCAGGACGCATCGCGCAGCAGGCCCTGCTGCAGCAGCCATCCGCCGACGCTGCGATAGGGCTGGTCGTTGCTGCCCGCGAAAGCTAGCCGTACGGTGCGCACGCTGCCGTCGGGCTCGGCGATGCGCACGCGGCCCGAGCCCTGGATCTGCAGCACGAGCGCGTCCAGCGGATCGGCCACGTACGCGATCTCGCGTCCGCGCAGCGCGGCGCGCGCCTCGGGGAGCGTGTCGATCTCCTGCCGCGTGTACCAGGGGCGCCGGCTGCCGAGCGTCGCCGGCGGCCGGTACAGCGGAACGTTCTGCGAGGCGGTGGGGCGGCGGCTGGCCTCCAGCATCGGCTCGTAATAACCCGTGAGCAGGCCCTCCGCCGGTCCGTTCAGCGGCTCGACGCGGTAAGGCTGCAGGCGCTGCATCATCCAGGCGCGTTGCTCCTGCGGGCTCGCGAGCGACAGGCGGCGCACTTCGGGGCAGAGCGCGGCGAAAGGCGCGGGCGCGCGTTCGCAGCTCTTGAGCCAGGCGTTCCATGCCTCGTAGGTTTCGTCGGTGTCGAAGCCGGGCAGCTCCGACCAGCGCACCGGCTGCCACCGGCTCCTGCCCTGGACGATCGGGCCGGGCAAGGGCGCGCCGTCGTCCGGAGCGGTGGGCGTGCCCGCCGCGGCCGCGGGACGCGGCGGCGCGACCTCCATCGGTGGCAGGGGGACACTGCCGCACGCCGCGAGCATCCCTACAATCGCGGCCAACACCAGGAAACGAGACATGCTGCTGATTCTGCTTGAAGCCCTGCTCGCGCTGGTGCTGTTCGTCGTCATCGTGTGGTGGACCATGTTCTCCGGCCGCAAGGGCGGGGAGCCGCCGCGCGACAAGGACGACGCCCCGGGCGCATGAACCGCCCCGTGCGCGCGGTCACAGGTCGCGCAAGGTGTTCGCCAGCTCGACGGCGGACTTGACTTCCATCTTGTCGAAGACGCGCGCGCGGTGCACTTCGACCGTGCGCACGCTGATGTCGAGCTGGTCGGCGATGAGCTTGTTGGGCAGGCCTTCCACCACCAGGCGCATCACGTCGCGCTCGCGCTCGGTGAGCTCGGCCAGCCGCGCCTGCAACAAGGTCTTCGTGCGGCGCGCCGCCATCACCTCCGCGGATTTCTGCAGCGCCTGCACCACGCGGTCGACCAGCGCATTGTCCGAAAACGGTTTCTCGCAGAAGTCGAAGGCGCCGCGCTTGACCATGTCCACCGCCGTCGGCACGTCCGCGTGGCCGGTGAGGAAGATCACGGGCATCACCTCCGTCAGGCCACGGCCGGCGAGCTTGTCGAAGAGGGCGAGGCCGCTCATGCCCGGCATGCGCACGTCCAGCAGCGCGCAGCACGCCTGGCTCGGCGCGAAGCCGGCCTGCAGCATCGCCTCGAAGTCTTCGCCGCTTTCGAAGCTCTCGCTCAGCAGGTGCCGCGATCGAAGCAGCCATGCGAGCGCCTCGCGCACGCTGGCGTCGTCATCGACGATGAACACGGTGGCGTCGGTGGTGGGCTGCATCAGGGCGTCGCGAGAGCGCGGTCTTGGGCGGTGTGGGACATGCCGGCGGGATTCACGGGCAGCGTGAACCTGAAAATCGTACCCTGCGGCCGGTTGGGCTCGAACCCGAGGAATCCCCCATGCTGCTCCACGACGGTGCGGCACATCGACAGGCCGAGCCCCATGCCTTCGGCTTTCGTCGTGAAGAAGGGCGTGAAGAGCTGCTGCTGCACCTCGGGTGGAATGCCGGGCCCGACATCGGCCACGGAAAACTCCAGCCAGGCCTTCGCCGCATCGGAATGTTCGGCGTGGCCCACGCGGCGCACCTCGATGACGAGGGACGGGTTGCGCACGCCCGCCTCGTCCATCGCCTGCATCGCGTTGCGCGCGAGGTTCAGCAGCACCTGCTCCACCATCGTCGGGTCGCACAGCACCGGTGGCAATCTCTCGGCCAGGCGCGTGCGCACCTCCACGCGCAGCTTGCGCGCCTGCAGGTTCACGAGCGGCATGATCGCGTCCAGCAGCGCGCGCGGCTCCACCGGCCGCCTGTCCTGGTCGCGCCGGCGCACGAAGTCGTGCACGCTCTTGATCACGCGCCCCGCGCGCTCGGCCTGTTCGGCAATGCGGCGCATCGCGACCTCGATGTCCGGCATCGCGTCCGTCGAGCGCGCGTGCGGCTGCAGCAGGTTGATCGAGCCGGTGGCATAGCTGGAAATCGCTGCGAGCGGCTGGTTCAGCTCGTGCGAGAGGAGGGACGCCATCTCGCCGACCGTCGCCAGCCGCGCGGTGGCCTGCAGCCGCTCCTGGCTCGCACGCGAGATCTCCTCGACGCGGCGCTGTTCGCTGATGTCCAGGAACGCGCTCATCCAGCCGGTCTGCACTCCTTCGTGGTTGATGAGCGGGGCCTCGATGATCAGCACCGGGAACCGCGAGCCGTCCTTGCGCATGAAGACCGACTCGTAGCCTTCGCGCGGCGGCTGGTGTTCGCCCGCGAGCCGGATTTCCTGGCGCTTCTGGTATTCGCCGGCCAGCTCCGGCGGCCAGTAGGGCGCCGGCGAGATGTGGCCGAGGAGCTCGTGCGGCTCGAATCCCACCATCGCGCAGAACGCGGGGTTGACGTAGGTGATGCGGCCCTGCAGGTCGCGCGCGCGCAGCCCGGTGACGAGCGAATCCTCCATCGCCTTGCGAAAGGCCAGCGCGTCCGCGAGGTCCTGCTCGGCGCGCAGGCGCCTGCGCATGTCGCGGCCCAGCAGCAGGAGCACCGTCACGAGCGCGATCGACATCGCCGTCACCAGCGCCGTAAGGACATTGGGGAACAGGTCGGGCGCGCCGCGCCAGCTGTCCATGCGCAGCACCATGGTGTTGCCCGGCAGGTCCAGCAACTGCTGCGAGGTGAAGACGCGGCTGCCGCGCCGCGCGGCGCCGTGCAGCGCGAGCCGCGTGCCGTCGGCCTCGGTGAAGGAGACCTCCTGGCTGCGCATCAGCTGCGGCCCCACGAGGCTGGAAAGCATTTCGCCCAGCGAATACGTGGCGACGACATAGCCCGTGAGATGGCCCGCATCCACCTGGGGCAGGCACAGCTCCATCACTTCCACGCCCAGGCCGTCGAGCTGCGGCAGGAAGTAGCTGCTCGAATACGCGGGACCGCTCACGCGCCTGCCGTTCGCGCAGGCAAGCGCCACGTCGGCCTGCGCGTTGGCGCGCCCCAGCCGGGCGAAGGGCGGCGGCCGGAACGGCGTGTCCGCGTACAGCACGGTGCCCAGCGCGGCGTCGCGCCATTCGATACGGATCCATTCGCGGTGGTCGCGCAGCAGCTGCGCCGCCTGCTCGGACCATGCCGCGCGCGACGGCGGGCCGGCCTGCAGCGCCTGGAGGCTCTGGACGTTGCGCGTCAGCGCGGCGCGAATGTCGCCCAGCGCGTCGGCGGTATCGCGTTCGAGCTTGGACTGGACCTGGCTCGCTTCGTAGCGCCCCGCGAGCCACACCAGCGTGATGAGCAGCGCGGCGACCAGCCCGGCCACCGCCGCCCACAGCGACCAGCGCACGGCCGCCGGGGTATGGCGGTGGGGCCGGCCGGACGCGCTCATAGCACGCGGTGCTCCAGCGCGGGCAGCTGGCTGCGCACCTGCGCCTGCCGCGCGGCATCCAGCTCGGCGAACACGACGCCCGCGCCCGCTTCGCGCTGCGCGAGCACCACGCCCCAGGGGTCCACCACCATGCTGTGCCCCCAGGTACGGCGGCCGTTCTCGTGCTGCCCGCCCTGCGCCGGCGCCACGACGAAGGCGAGGTTCTCCACCGCGCGTGCGCGCAGCAGCAGCTCCCAATGCGCCTGGCCCGTCACATAGGTGAATGCGCTGGGCACCAGCAGCACGTCGGCGGCCAGCGAGCGGTACAGCTCGGGAAAGCGCAGGTCGTAGCAGACGCTCATGCCGAAACGCCAGGCATGCCCGTCGCGCGAGGTGACGTCGAACACCACGGGCTGCGCGCCGCGCTCGATCACGCGCGACTCGTCGTACTGCTCGCGCCCGTTGTCGAACTTGAAGAGGTGAATCTTGTCGTACCGCGCCGCGCGCTCGCCATCGGGGCGATACACCATGCAGGTGTTGCGCACGTGCGCATCGTCCCCCGCGGCGAGCGGCAGCGTGCCGCCCACCACCCACAACCCCAGTTCGCGCGCCGCGTCGGAAAGGAAGCGCTGCACCGCGCCCTCGCCCGGGGCTTCGCGCACTTCCAGCTTGTCGGTGTCGCGCTTTCCCATGAGGCAGAAGTACTCCGGTAGCGCGGCGAGTTCCGCGCCTTCGCGCGCAGCCTGCTCGAGCAGCGCGCGCGCGGCGTCGAGGTTGGCCTGAACGGACGTGGCGGACACCATCTGGAGGGCGGCGATCTTCATGGCGGGACAGGCCTCAGTTCGTTTTGGGAACGCGCGGTTCGGAGGCGGCGTCCGCCCGCGCGCCGGGCTGCGCCTTGCGATCGACCTTGGTCACGCGCGGGTCGGCCCAGGTGCCGTCGATGTGGAACTCCTGCGTCGCGGCCCGGATCAGCGGCTCGCGCAGGAAGAGCTGCGCGAGGATGGTGCCGAGGCCGATCGCCGGGTTGATCACGCCGGCGACGAGGGAGGCCGTGCCGGCGTTGATTTCGGGCACCACCACCACCTTGAGGTCCTGCGTTTCGCGCGCGAGGTCGGCCTTGCCTTCCATGAGCACGGCGGCGTTGACGCCCTTCATCTGCAGGTTGTTGGTCGCCGCGATGCCCTGCTGCACGGTGACGTCGCCGCGCACGAAGTCGAAGGCGAACCCCTCGGTGAACACATCGCGGAAGTCCAGCGTGAGGCGCCGCGGCAGCGATTGCAGCGAGAGCACGCCCAGCAGTTTCGCGAGGCCCGGATCGGCCTTGAGGAACTGGCCGCCTTCCACGTTGACGAAGAAGTTGCCGTTCATGGAGGGATAGTCGAGCGTGAGCGGCGAGCCCAGCCACGCCACCTGGCCTTCCATTTTTCCCCTGCCGCGCCGCACCACGTCCTTCATGCCGAACCGCGTGAGCAGGCCGCCCGAGTCGGCGATGTCCAGCTTGAAATTCATCACCGTGCGGCGCTGCTCCGCGGCGCGCGGCCCGGCGCGCGCGGGCACGGGCGCCGACGCCGGCACGCCCGCCTGCGCGTTGATGCTCGCCCAGTTGCCGGTGGCGCTGAACACGGCTTCCGGTACCGTGAGGCTCAGCTTGTTCAACCGCCATTCGCGCACGCCGCCTTCGCGCGCCACCGCCGTTGCCCCGCGGTTGACCGCATCGATCTCCAGCTTGCCGAGCTTCTTGCCCTTCAGCTCGAAATCGTCCACGACGACATCGAGGGCGGGCAGGTTGTCCGGCTGCTCGTCCAGCAGCGTTTCGACTTCCCTGGCCGCCGACGCCGCGATCGACAGCCGCGCCAGGCGCGCATGCAGGCGGCCGCTGCCGGCGCCTGACGAGGATTGCCGGTATTCGATATAGCCGTTCAGCTCGCCGGCGTCCACGTTCGCGCGCCAGGTGAGGCCCTCGCGCGAGCCGCCGAGCACGACGTTGTGCAGCGTGCGCCCGCCGAAGGTCAGGTCTTTCGCGCGCACGGCGAGCACCGTGGGCAGGTAGGCCTGCGAGGCGCCGCCGCTTTGCGCGCGCGGCCCGCCCGAACCCGTGCCGCCCGCGATCGCCGCGTTGCCCAGCACGTCCTCCCATGCATCCACACTGACGGACGCCAGGTTGATGTTGGCGAGCACACCCTGGTCCGGCATGGCGGGCGCCTCGTTCGGCGGCAGCCCGATGCCGATCACGCCGCGCAGCACCCGGGCCTCCGGCCCCGAGATGTCGCGCACGTAGGCGATGGATGCGATGCGCCCGACGTCCACCGTCAGCTGGTCGAGCATCCTCGGCGCCGAACCCGCTGCGGGCGTCTCGCGCAGCAGCGCGTTCTCGTAGCGGATGGGCAGCACGGACTCGGCCGTCTTGGCGAGCGGTGCCGGCAGGTTCAGCGCGAGGCCCTGCAGGTTGGTCGTGACCGCGATTTCCGGTACGCCGCGCCGCACCTGCATCACCATGGTGTACGCGGCGCCGCCCGTGGCGTCTTTCGCGAGGCGCGAGACGAAGCCGATTTCCCGCGCCTGCCGCAATCCCTCCGCAGTGGCCGTCCCCTGCGCCCGCAGCACCACGGTTGCATCGTTGCCGGCGGGCGCGGCGGGCGCCGCGCGGCTTCCGCCTTCAAGGCGCACGTCCCCGCCGAGCGCCCGCGCCTGCGTTCCCACGAGCGCGAAACCCCGCTCGTTGAAGGTGACGGCGCCGCGCGCCCGCGTCAGGAGGGGGCTGTCGGGCGTGATCTGCACGTCGTTGTTCGCAAGCGTCACCGTCCCCTGCACCTTCGAGCGGTCGATCGTGGCGATCGGCAGGTCGAGCTTGAGCCTCAGGTCCGCGTTGCCGGTGCCGGTCGCCCTGGCAAGCGCGCCATTGGTCATCGACGCCAGCGGAGACGCGTTGACGACGCCCAGCGATTGCGACAGCGGCCCGCCGACCTGGCCCGTCACGGCCACCGTGGTGGTGCGGAAATCGGGGATCGTGGCGTCCGCCTTGAACTGAAGGCCGGGCGATCCTGCGAAGCGGCCCGCCGCATTCTTCACCGACATCCCCCCGCCCTCGAAGAGCAGTTCGCCCGAGAGCTGCGTCATCTCCGGCCAGGTCGCGGTGCCCTTCACGAGGGATCGCGGCACGTAGGCATAGGTCACGTTGCGCACGTCGGTCGTGACGCGGAACTCGCCCGACTTGCCGTCGCGGAAGGGGAACTCGCGCAGGTTGCCGCGCACCCGGAACTTCGCGCCGGTCGCCGTCCCCTGCACGACGGATTCGTGGACGTACTCGCGTGCGTTCCTGGGCACCGCCAGCGGCAGGTAGCGATACACGCGCGCGCCGTCGGCGCGGCTGAGCGAGCCCTGCAGATCCAGCACGCCGGGAAAGCGCGGCTGGCCCTTGTCGCCGGTGTGCCAGGTGGCCTTCGCTTCGCCCTGCGCGTCGGCATTGGCGAACTTCAGGTTGCTCACGGTCGTCGAAATCGCCGGGCCGTCGACCTGCCACTGGACGTCGGCGGACAGCTCGTCCACCGGCACCAGCGGCTCCTCGAACACGCCGGGCACCTCGATCGCGCCCTTTTGCATCACGACGCGGCCCTTGCCGCCTGCCTGCGTGAGGTCGAAGTCCACGGCGGCGCCCCGCAAGCCGGGCGACGCCGCATGCGGCGCACTGGCCGAGGTGTCGGCTGCGCGCGCCGCGATCTCGAGGCGCACCGCGCGGCCCTTCGCCTGGTAGCTTTGCAGGTTGTCGACCGGCCCCTGCCACTTCGCCTGGAGCGTCTCCACCAGGCCCTGGGGGGCGTAGGCCGTGAGCGCGGCGTGCGTCGCCGTGCCGAGCGGCAGGTGCGTCGCGATCTGGCTCACCGCCAGCAGGTCGAGCCGGTCCGCGCGGAACTCGCCCTGCGCGGCCCGCTTGCCGTCCGAAGGCTGCCAGGACACGAAGACGTTGCCCCCCGGCCAGCGCTGGCCGTCCCGGGTGTCGAACTGCAGGCGCTCGGTCTGGAACTCGAAGCCCTCGCCCAGCCGCTTGCCGCCCAGCCGGCCCGACAGGGAGCGCAGCGCAAGCGGCGTCAGCGACCTGCCGAGCGTCGTGCTCACGTCCGCGAGCACCAGGTCCGCGGCGGCGCCGGTGAGTTGGCCCCTGGAGACGTCGGCCCACGCGCGAACCGCGCCGTGACCTTCGCTGATCTCGATCCCGAGGTTCGCGTAGCGGCGAAGCTGCGAGACATCGACCCGCGAAAAATCGGCGTAGACCTGCCCCACCCAGTCCTGCCAGCGCCCCCGATGGGTCGTGAGGAGCGGCTGGTGGAACAGGCCGCGCAAGGTGAAACGCTCGCCCCAGGCCGAAGGGGGCGTCGCGTCGACGCGGATCGCGTGGCTACGCCCGGTGTTGCGCGCGACGAAGTCGACGTTCTCGAGCGCGAGCGGCGGCGCACCGCGCATCTCGTCGGTCCAGCGCACCGTGCCGTCGCGGATCACGAACTCGGTCTGGCGGAAGAACCAGTCGGCGCCCTTGCCGTCGTTGTCGCCGCCGCGGGAGAAGTCCAGGCCCGCGACGAAGATCTTTCCGTCGGGCGCGCGGCGCACGTCCAGCTCGGGGCGGTCGATGAACAGCTGTTCGAACCCGAGGTTCCACAGCGAGCGCGGCGAAAGCGCCGCGATCACCCGGGGCAGCCGCAGCGCGGCGCGCCCTTGCGGGTCGAGCAGCACGACGTCCGAGAGTTCGAAGGAGGGAATGAGTCCCTCGCTGCGCGCGGCAATGCTGCCGATGCGCACGGGTACCCCCAGGACGCGCCCGGCCTCGATTTCCAGGTCGGGGCGCAGCTCGCCGATTTTGGGCACAATCCAGCCGTGAAGGGCCCCCCAGCCGAGTGCGAGCACCAGCCAGGCGGTCATCAACAGCCACAACAACCCTTTCGCGACAATGGCGTAAGCCTTCAACGGACGTGACGGAAACGGCGGGCGGTCGTTCATGAATTCATCGATGTGGCAGGAATTATGACCCTCGGCGCACCCGCGGGTTCGCGGCAACTACAGGCTGTTTCGCCTTCGGGCGGCCCCTTGCCCGGCGCGGCCGCGGACGCGACCGATGCGCCCCTGTCGGGCCACTCCCGGTTCGCCCAGCGCCTGCGGCGGCGCTATGCCGCCGAGTTGCACCTGCTCGCCCCCGGGGCGCCGGATCGCGCGTCCATGCAGTCCGTCTACGACGCCCTGCGCGCGCGCGGGGACAACGAATCGACCGCGCTGCGCGTGCTGCGCCAGCTGGTGATGGAGCGGCTCATGTCGCTCGACTGCGACGAAGGCGCGCCGCTGTCGCAGGTGACGACCGCCGTCACGGAGCTCGCCGAATTCGCGCTCGACGTCGCCTGCGCCTGCGCCACGCGCGAGCTCGACGCGCAGCACGGCGCGCCGCTCGCCCCGGACGGGGCGCGCGCCGAGCTCTGGATCATCGGCATGGGCAAGCTCGGTGCGCGCGAGCTGAACGTCTCCAGCGACATCGACCTCGTCTACGTCTATGACCACGACGGCGAAACCGCGGGCCTGCCGGGCGGGCGGGGCCGCATCTCCAACCACGAATATTTCGGCAAGGCCGTCAAGATCATCTTCGGCCTCATCGGCGACACCACCGAGCACGGATTCGTCTTCCGCGTCGACCTCGCACTGCGCCCCAACGGGAACTCCGGCCCGCCCGCGGTATCGCTCGGCGCGCTGGAAGACTACTTCCAGGTGCAGGGCCGCGAGTGGGAACGCTTCGCCTGGCTCAAGAGCCGCGTGGTCGCGCCTCGCGATTGCATCGCGAGCGGCACGGCGCAGGGGCTGCGCTCCGCCGTGCTGCCCTTCGTGTTCAGGCGCTACCTGGACTACAGCGTCTTCGATTCCCTGCGCGTGCTGCACAAGCAGATCCGGGACCACGCCGCCAAGCGCAGCGCCGGCCGGCCCGAGCGCGCGAACGACGTGAAGCTGTCGCGCGGCGGCATCCGCGAGATCGAGTTCATCGTGCAGCTCCTGCAGGTGGTGCGCGGGGGCCATTACCCGGAACTGCGCACGCGCCCCACGCTGCAGGCGCTGCAGCGCGTCGCGGCCGCGGGCCTCATGCCGCAGGCCACCGCGGATGCGCTCGCCCGTGCCTACGAATTCCTGCGCCGCGTGGAGCACCGCATCCAGTACCTGGACGACCAGCAGACCCACGTGATGCCGATGTCGTGCGACAGCGATGACGAGGGCGACCTGGGCTGGATCGCGCGCACCATGGGCTTCGCGGACTGCTGCCCGTTCCTGCACGAACTCGACAGCCACCGGGAGCTGGTCGCGCAGGAGTTCGACACGCTCCTCGGTGGCGCCACCGAATGCAAGGGATGCGGCGGCCCCAAGGGCAAGGCCGCCGCGCCCGACCTGGAAACGCTGCTCGAGGATCTGCCCGGGCGCCTGCGCGAGCGCGTGGCCGCCTGGGCGACGCATCCGCGCGTGCTGGCCTTGCGCGAGGACGCACGCGCCCGCCTGGCGCGGCTGGTCGCGCGCACCGGCCAGTGGCTCGCGCAGGGTCGCGTGAGCGAAGAGGCAGCGCTCCGCATGGCGGACTGGATCGAGCCGTTGCTGCGCCGCGAAAGCTACATCGCGCTGCTGCTGGAGCGACCGGGCGTGCACGAGCGGCTGCTGCGCGTGCTCGGGGCGGCGCGCTGGCCCGCTCGCTACCTGCTGCAGCATCCGGGCGTCATCGACGAGCTCGCCAACGACACGATGCTGGCCGAGCGCTTCGCGCCGGAAGAGTTCGAGCGCGAACTGGAAGACCGCCGGCGCTCGCTGCAGATCACCGGCGAGGACGACGACGAGGCGCTGCTGAACCTGCTGCGCCGCGCGCACCATGCGGAGGTGTTCCGCACGCTGGCGCGCGACGTGGAAGGCCGCCTGACGGTGGAGCAGGTCGCGGACGAACTCAGCGCGCTCGCGGACGCCGTGCTGCGCGTGACGGCCCGCTGGTGCTGGCAGCGCCTGAAGAACAGGCACCGCGAGACTCCGCGTTTCGCGATCATCGGCTACGGGAAACTGGGCGGCAAGGAGCTCGGCTACGGCAGCGACCTGGACATCGTCTTCGTGTTCGAGGACGACGACGAGGCGGCGCCGGAGGCCTACGCCGCGTTCGTGCGCAAGCTCATCAACTGGCTCACGACCAAGACGGCCGAGGGCGACCTTTTCGAGATCGACACGGCGCTGCGGCCCAATGGCAGTTCGGGCCTGCTCATCACCAGCTTCGAGGCCTACGACAACTACCAGCAGCGGCGCGGCAGCAACACGGCATGGACCTGGGAGCACCAGGCCATGACGCGCGCGCGCTTCGTGCTCGGCGAGCCGGCGCTCGGGCAACGCTTCGACGAGGTGCGCCGCGCCGTGATCACCGCGCCGCGCGACAGCGCCGCGTTGCGCGGCGAGATCATCGCGATGCGCGAAAAAGTGCGTGCGGCGCACCCGGTGCGGGCCGGGCTCTTCGACGTCAAGCACAGCCCGGGCGGCATGGTGGATGCCGAGTTCGCGGTGCAGTACCTGGTGCTTTCCCAGTCGGCCTCGCACCCCGAGCTCGTGCCCAACGTGGGCAACATCGCCCTGCTGCAGCGCGCCGAGCACTGCGGCCTGCTGCCTCCCGGCGTCGGACAGGCCGCGGCCGGCGCCTACCGCGAGCTGCGCCGCGTGCAGCACCAGGCACGGCTGGAGGAAAAGCCGACGCAGGTCCCCATCGACACGATGCAGGCGGAGCGGGGCGCCGTCGTGGCCCTGTGGCACGCCGTTTTCTCCTGACAGATTCGGGTTGCACCCTGTAGCGCGGGCCTGCCGCGGCGAGCCGCGCGATGGTAGGCTTGTGGGTTACCCATGAAGAAACTCGTTTTTCTGGCGGCCGCGGCAGTCCTGGCGGCCGGTTGCAGTACACCCCGGCCCCCCGCGTCCGCGGGCACGCAGGCGCCGCCGCAGTGGTACGCGCCCCTGCCGCATGCCGGCGAACTCGCCGACCTGCGGGCGTGGTGGGCGCAATGGGACGATCCGCTGCTCATCCAGCTGATCGAGTCCGCGCAGTCCGCCAGCCCGACCCTCGCGACGGCCGCGTCGCGCATCCGGCAAGCGCGCGCCACCCGCGTCGCGGCCGGCGCCGCCTTGTTGCCCACGCTCGATGCGGTGGCGTCCGCGCAGCGCGGCGACACGCAGCCGCCCGTGCCGCTCGCGAGCGTGGCGCAAGCCGGCTTGCAGACGGCGTGGGAAATCGACCTGTTCGGTGCGAACCGTGACGCCGCCGATGCGGCGCAGGCGCGGCTCGAAGGCGCCGGTGCGGGCTGGCACGCCGCGCGCGTGGCCGTCGCCGCGGAAACGGCCACGAGCTACGTGAGCCTGCGCACCTGTGAGGAACTGCGCGCCGTGACGCTGAACGACGCAAAGTCGCGCGCAGAGACCGCACGCCTGTCGGGCCTGAGCGAACGCGCGGGATTCACCGCGCCTGCGACGGCATCGCTCGCGCGCGCCAGCGCGGCGGAGGCCTCGGCACGCGCCACGCAGCAGGCTGCGCAATGCGACATCGAAGTGAAGGGCCTCGTCGCGCTGACCGCCATGCCGGAGCCGGTACTGCGGGAGCGCCTGGCTGCCGGCTGGACCGAACCCGTGACACCGGGGCTGCTCACCGTCGTCTCCGTTCCCGCGCAATTGCTCGCGCAGCGCCCCGACGTGCGCCAGGCGGAACTCGAGGTCGCCGCGGCCAGCGCCGAGGTCGGCTCGGCGCGCGCGCAGCGCTTCCCGCGGGTGTCGCTGACGGGCTCGATCAACGCGGGTGTCGTGCGCACGGGCGGCGTCACGTCGGACCTGCAGACCTGGTCCATCGGCCCGCTCGCGCTCACGCTGCCGCTCTTCGACGGCGGGCGGCGCAGCGCGAACGTGGACTCCGCGCAGGCACGCTATGAGGAAGCCGTGCTGCTGTACCGGGCGCGCGTGCGCCAGGCCGTGCGCGAAGTGGAGGAGGCATTGGTGAACCTGCAGAGCGCAAGGTCGCGCACCGAGGACGCGCTCGCCGCGCGCGAAGGTTACCGCGCGTCGTTCACCGCCACCGAAGCGCTCTACAACAGCGGCCTCGCGAGCCTCGTGCAACTGGAGGATTCGCGGCGCACCGCGCTCGCAGCCGAGACCGCCTGGGTGCAGCTGCGGCGCGAACGCGTCACGGCATGGATCGCGCTCTACCGCGCGATGGGAGGCGGCTGGGCCGCGCAGGAGATGGCAACGCGATGAAGAAGATTCGATTCACCCCCCTCGTCATCGGCGCGATCGCCGTGGCCGTCCTGCTGGCCGGCGGCATTTTCTACAAGCTGTCCGACAGCGGGAAGCCGCCGGAAAAGAAGGACGAGGCCACGGTGCGGCCCGCGCTCACGGTCTCCACCGTCGTGCCGCGCAGCATGAGCCTGCCCGTAAAGCTCTCGGCGAACGGCAACATCACCGCCTGGCAGGAAGCGAGCGTCGGCGCCGACACCCCGGGCCTGCGCCTGACCGAAGTCAACGTGAACGTGGGTGACAAGGTCACCAAGGGCCAGGTGCTGGCGACCTTCGCATCGGACACGCCGCGCGCGGAAGCGGCCCAGTCGCGCGCCAGCCTCGCGGAAGCGGAGGCGGCCGCCTCGAACGCGGCCGCGGACGCGCAGCGCGCACGCACGCTGCAGTCCAGCGGCGCGCTGAGCGCCTCGCAGATCAACCAGTACCTCACCGCGGAAAAGACGGCGCAGGCCCGCGTCGAAGCCGCGCGCGCCACGCTGCAGGCACAGGAAGTGCGCGTGAACCAGACGCACGTGTACGCCCCGGACAGCGGCATCATTTCCGCGCGCACGGCGACGGTCGGCGCGGTGGTCGGAAGCGGCACGGAGTTGTTCCGCCTCATCCGGCAGGGACGGCTGGAGTGGCGCGCGGAAGTGACGTCGCAGGAGCTGGGCCGCATCACGACCGGAACGACTGCGCTCGTCACCGCGGCGAGCGGCGCGCGCCTCTCGGGTCGCGTCCGCATGATCGGCCCCACGGTGGACCCGCAGAGCCGCGCGGCGCTCGTGTACGTCGACGTGACGCCCCTGCCAGGCGGCCCCGCTTCGGCGCGCGCGGGCATGTTCGCGCGCGGCGAATTCGACCTGGGTGCGACACCGGCGATCACCGTGCCGCAGGCGTCCGTGGTGGTGCGCGACGGCTTCAGCTACGTCTACCGCGTCAACGCCGACAACCGCGTGAGCCAGCTGAAGGTGCAGACCGGCCGGCTCGCGGGCGACCAGCTCGAAGTCCTGTCGGGCCTGCCGAAGGACGCACGCATCGTCTCGGTCGGCGCGGGCTTCCTGAACGACGGCGACCTGGTGCGCATCTCGGACGCCAGGCCATGATCAACGTCTCGTCCTGGTCGATCCGCAACCCGATCCCGGCGGTGATGCTGTTCGTCATGCTCACCTTCGGCGGGATGATCTCCTTCAATGCGATGAAGGTGCAGAACTTCCCGGACATCGACCTGCCCACCATCAGCGTCGCGGCGGCCCTGCCGGGCGCGGCGCCCGCGCAGATGGAAACGGATGTCGCGCGCAAGCTGGAAGACGCCATCGCGACGACGCAGGGCTTGAAGCACATCACGACCAAGGTGCAGGACGGCGCGGTGACCATCCTCGCCGAATTCCGCCTGGAAAAGCCGGTGCAGGAAGCGGTGGACGACGTGCGGTCCGCCGTGGCGCGCGTGCGCAGCGACCTGCCGGCCGACGTGCGCGAACCCATCGTCACCAAGCTGGACTTCGCGAGCCAGCCGGTGCTGGCCTTCACCGTGTCGTCGCCCCGAATGGACGACGAGGCGCTCTCCTGGTTCGTCGACAACGACATCTCGCGCAAGCTGCTCGCGGTGCGCGGCGTGGGCGCCGTCAACCGCGTGGGCGGCGTGGATCGCGAAATCCGCGTGGCGCTGGACCCGGTGCGCCTGCAGGCGCTGGGCGCCACGGCGGCGGACGTGTCACGGCAGCTGCGCCAGGTCCAGACGGAGAGCGCGGGGGGGCGAACGGATCTCGGCGGCTCCGAGCAGCCCGTGCGCACGCTCGCGACCGTGAAGACGGCGGCGGAGATCGGCGAGCTGCAACTGTCCCTCGCGGGAACGCCGCCGCGCAGCGTCCGCCTCAAGGACGTCGCCACCATCACCGACACGACGGCGGAGCCGCGCGCCGCGGCGCTGCTCAACGGCAAGCCCGTGGTCGGCTTCGAAGTGGCGCGCAGCCGCGGCGAAAGCGAAGTTGCGGTGGGCGCGGCGGTCCAGAAGGCCTTGGCGGAACTCAAGGCGCAGCGCCCCGACATCCAGCTGGTCCAGGCTTTCGACTTCGTCACGCCGGTGGAGGAGGAATACCACGGCTCGCTGCACCTGCTCTACGAGGGCGCGATCCTCGCGGTGATCGTGGTGTGGCTGTTCCTTCGCGACTGGCGCGCGACCTTCGTCTCCGCCATCGCGTTGCCGATGTCGGTGATCCCCGCCTTCATCGGCATGCACCTGCTCGGGTTCTCGGTCAACGTCGTCACGCTGCTGGCGCTGTCGCTGGTCGTCGGTATCCTGGTCGACGACGCGATCGTGGAGGTCGAGAACATCGTGCGCCACTTGCGCATGGGCAAGACACCCTACCAGGCCGCGATGGAAGCGGCCGACGAGATCGGGCTCGCGGTCATCGCGACGACCTTCACGCTGATCGCGGTGTTCCTGCCCACGGCTTTCATGAGCGGCATCGCGGGCAAGTTCTTCAAGCAGTTCGGCTGGACCGCCTCGCTCGCGGTATTCGCATCGCTCGTCGTCGCGCGCGTGCTGACGCCGATGATGGCCGCATACATCCTGAAGCCCATCGTCACGGCACACGAAGACGCGGGCTGGATGAAGGTGTACCTCAGGTGCGTGAACTGGAGCATGCGCCATCGCCTCGCGACCTTCGTGCTGTCCGGGCTGTTCTTCCTCGGCTCGATCATGCTGATCCCGCTGCTGCCGACCGGCTTCATCCCGCCGGACGACAATTCGCAGACGCAGGTCTACCTGGAACTCGCGCCTGGCTCCACGCTGGCGCAGACGATGGCCACCGCGGAACAGGCGCGGCAGATGGTGGCGCGGGTCGAGCACGTGAAAAGCGTATACACGACCATCGGCGGCGGCACGGCGGGCGCGGACCCGCTGGCCTCTTCCGGCACGGCGGAGACGCGGCGCGCGACGCTCACCATCCTGCTGACCGACCGGGGCGACCGGCCGCGCAAGCAGGGCATCGAGAACAAGATCCGCGCGGCGCTCGAACCGCTGCCGGGCGTGCGCAGCAAGGTGGGTCTGGGCGGCTCCGGGGAAAAGTACATCCTGGTGCTGACCGGGGAAGACCCGCAGGCACTCGGCGAGGCCGCGCGCGCGGTGGAACGGGACCTGAGGACCATCCCGGGCCTGGGCAGCGTCGCGTCGACCGCCAGCCTGATACGCCCCGAGATCGCGGTGCGGCCCGATTTCGCGAAGGCGGCGGACCTCGGCGTGACCAGCGCGTCCATCGGCGAAACGCTGCGCATCGCCACCACGGGCGACTACGACATCGCGCTGCCCAAGCTCAACCTGTCGCAGCGCCAGGTGCCCATCGTGGTGAAGCTGGACGACAACGCGCGCAAGGACTTGTCGGTGCTCGAACGCCTGGCCGTGCCCGGCTCCAAGGGCCCGGTGATGCTGGGGCAGGTCGCGACGCTGGAGATGACCGGCGGGCCGGCGGTGATCGACCGCTACGACCGGTCGCGCAACGTGAATTTCGAGATCGAACTCTCGGGACTGCCGCTCGGCGACGTCGCGACGAAGGTGAAGGAACTGCCCTCGGTCAGGAACCTGCCCGCCGGCGTGAAGGTGGTGGAAGTCGGCGATGCGGAAGTGATGGGTGAACTCTTCATGGGCTTCCTGCTCGCCATGGTCACCGGCGTGCTGTGCATCTATATCGTGCTCGTGCTGCTGTTCAAGGACTTCCTGCAGCCGGTCACCATCCTCGCCGCGTTGCCGCTGTCGCTCGGCGGCGCGTTCGTCGGCCTGCTGATCGCACAGAAGAGTTTCTCGATGCCGTCCCTCATCGGCCTGGTGATGCTGATGGGCATCGCAACGAAGAACTCCATCCTGCTCGTCGAATATGCGATCGTCGCGCGCCGCGACCATGGCCTGTCGCGCTTCGACGCGCTGATCGACGCGTGCCACAAGCGTGCGAGGCCGATCGTCATGACGACCATTGCGATGGGCGCGGGCATGCTGCCCATCGCCATCGGTTTCGGCACCGCCGACCCGAGCTTCCGCTCGCCGATGTCGATCGCGGTGATCGGCGGCCTCATCACGTCCACCGTGCTGAGCCTGCTGGTGATCCCGGTGGTGTTCACGTTCATGGACGACATCGAGCATTGGCTCGGCCGCATGCGCGACAAGGTGCGCCGCAAGCCGCGCGATGCGGCGCCGGCCGCCGCGCCCTGACGCGCCCTGACTCGCCTCAACCCTCGCGAATCTTGCGAACCAGCGCGGTCGTGGAATAGCCGTCCACGAAGGGGATGGCGAGCGCCCGCCCGCCCCAGCTCTCCACGGCGCGGGTCTCCGCGAGCTTGCTCATGTCGTAATCGCCGCCCTTGACGAGGACCGCCGGCTTGAGCTGCGTGATGAGTTCGAGCGGCGTGTCCTCGTCGAACCAGGTGACGAGGCTCACGCTCTCCAGCGCCGCGATGACGCAGGCGCGATCCGCTTCCCTGTTCAGCGGCCGGTCAGCGCCCTTGCCCAGGCGCCGGGCCGAGGCGTCGGTGTTGAGTGCCACGACCAGGCTCCCGCCGAGTGCGCGGGCCTGCGCGAGATAGCTGACATGGCCCCGATGCAGGACGTCGAAGACGCCGTTGGTGAAGACGACGGGCTGCGGCAGCGAGGCGACGCGCGCCGCGGCTTCGTCGCGGGCGCAGATCTTGGACAGGAACGCAGGGGCGGACAAGGCCGGAGATCAGGCCGCGCCCGGCGCCGCGGATGCCGGAGCACCGGCCACTAGTGCCGCGACTTCCTTGCGGTAGCGGTTGAGCTCCTGCACGGTCTTGAAGCTGCGGTCCATCAGCAGGCTCATGTTGTGCAGGATGCGCTCGACGACCTTGTTCTCCCAGACGGCGTCGAAGTTGATCTGGGTGTCCAGCCACTGCTCCAGCCACTCGGGGTCGGGCAGGCGGCTCTGGATCGTGTCGCGGGGGAACAGCGCCTTGTTGACGTGCAGGTTGGTGGGGTGCAGCGCCTGCGCCGTGCGGCGGGCACTGGCCATCAGCACCCCGATCTTGGTGAACGCGGCTTTCGCCTCGTTGCCGAATTTGTTGATCGCGCGCTTCATGTAGCGCAGGTAGGCGCCGCCATGGCGCGCCTCGTCCTGGCTCAGCGTCATGTAGATGTGCTTGATGACGGGCTCGGTGTGCCACTCGCTGGCCCGGCGGTACCAGTGGTTCAGCCGGATCTCGCCGCAAAAATGCAGCATCAGGGTTTCCAGCGCGGGCGCGGGCTCGAATTCGAAACGCACTTCGTGCAGTTCCTCCTCGGTAGGCACCAGGTCGGGGCGGAAACGCTTGAGGTACTCGATCAGCACCAGAGAGTGCTTCTGCTCCTCGAAGAACCAGATCGACATGAAAGCGGAAAAATCGCTGTCGTCCCGGTTGTCGCGCAGGAACATTTCGGTCGCGGGCAACGCGGACCATTCCGTGATCGCGTTCATCTTGATCGTCTGCGCCTGCTCATCGGAGAGCTGGGCCGCATCGAACTTGTCCCACGGGATGTCCTTGTCCATGTCCCAGCGGACGGATTCGAGTTGTTTGAACAATTCGGGATAGAGCATGTCTGACTTTCTTCTGCTGCACACATTTTAAGCGGCGGCGTGAAAAGGGCTTGACAATCGGAAAGCCAACGGCCACCTGGAGGTCCATATCTTGAACACTTTCAGCCTCATCGCAGCATTTCTCGCCACGATCGCGGCATTGGCCGACACGCCGGCGAGCGCGGCCACCGCCCCGGCCGCCGCTGCCGCGCCCGCGGGGACCGCGTGCCCCGCCACCTTGAACTACACCTTTGCGCGACTGCAGGACGAAAAGCCGCAAAGCCTGTGCCAGTACGCCGGCAAGGTGCTGCTCGTCGTGAATACCGCCAGCTACTGCGGGTTCACCCCGCAGTACCAGGGGCTGGAGGCGCTCTACTCCAGGTACCGGGAGCGAGGGCTGGTGGTGCTCGGGTTTCCGTCGAACGATTTCGAGCAGGAGGGCGGCGACAACAAGCAGATCGCCGACTTCTGCGAGAACACCTATGGCGTCAAGTTTCCGATGTTCGCGAAAACAGCCGTGCGCGGCGCCGATGCGAACCCGTTCTACGTCCAGCTGGCCAAGGCCACGGGACGCCAGCCGCTGTGGAACTTCCACAAGTACCTGATCGGGCGTGACGGAAAGATCCTCGCGACCTACACGAGCCTGACCACGCCGCAGGACAAGGCACTGGTGGCCGACATCGAGAAGCAGCTGGCCGCGAAGTAGGCCGGCGCGCGCTGCGCGCGCAACAGCGCGATACATCGGGTTCACAAAAATTTACCACGTCGATTGGCAAGGCACTGGAACCTGCGCGCGCCGTCCCCACTCTATCTGGCAGGCAAGGGGAGTGGACCCAAGAATTCAGTTATTGCTGCGAAGCCTGCCGGATGCTGTTTGGTCCGGCTGCAATCCTGGAGCGACTCTTCTCCTCCTCCCTCCCTCCCTCCTTCGTTTCGGGGCGCTTCGCAGCATTTTGTATGTTCACTCTGAAATCGCGCTGCGATTTCAGAGTGGTCTGATCAGATGAAAAAACCCGGCTGAGCCGGGTTTTTTCATGGGCGCCGCACTGCGTGTTGCTGCGTGCGGCTGGATCAGGGCGCCATTCAGCCCGGCTTCGTATCGGCGAAGCTCTGGCGTTGCATCAGCTTTTCCTGCAGCTTGGCCAGGTTCGGGTACGGGCCGCGCCAGTCGATGTCCGGGAAGCGGAAATCGAGGTAGCCGAGCGCGCAACCCACCGCGATATCCGCGAGGCTCAGGTAGATGCCGGCACAGAACGGCTTGTCGCCCAGGCCCTGGCTCATCGCCTTCAGGCTCGCGTCCACCTTGGCGCGTTGGCGGTCGATCCACGGCTGGCTGCGCTGGGCTTTCGTGCGGCCCGCCCAGTTGGCTTCCAGGCGCGCGAGGATCGACGCGTCGAGCACGCCGTCGGCCAGCGCTTCCCAGGTCTTGACTTCGGCGCGTTCGCGGCCGACCGCGGGGATCAACTTGCCGACGGGCGACAGGGTGTCTAGGTATTCCACGATCACGCGCGAGTCGAACAGGGCCTCGCCGCCTTCCATCACCAGGCAGGGGACCTTGCCGAGCGGGTTGGAATGGCCGATGGTCGTGTCCGCGGCCCACACGTCTTCCGTCACGAAATCGTAGTCCAGCTTTTTCTCGGCCATGACGATGCGAACCTTGCGCACGTACGGGCTCGCGTTGGATCCGATCAGTTTCATGAAAAGCTCTCTTTGGTGTTCGAGTTGTCGGTCGATTCATTTTAGCGAGCGCGCACTGCTTGCCCGGGTAACACCCTGGCGCCGGCCCAATCTGGGGGTTTTGCGTCGGGACCGCGCCGTGTTGTGTGGCAGGGGCACGACACGGCGTGCACCCCGGCGGTGCAAAGGGCGCGCCCTACAATCCCGGACATGACGCTTTCCACGATTTCCGCCCTGTCGCCGCTCGACGGCCGCTATGCGGGCCGCCTCGCCCCGCTGCGTCCGCTGATGAGCGAACAAGGCTACATGCACAAGCGGGTGCAGGTCGAAATTTGCTGGTTCATCGCCCTGTCGGACGCGGGCTTCGCCGAGTTCAAGCCGCTCACGCCCGGCGCGCGCACCTACCTGCTCGGGCTGGTCAAGAATTTTTCCGAAGCCGACGCCGGTGCCATCAAGGAGATCGAGAAGACCACCAACCACGACGTGAAGGCCGTGGAGTACTGGATCAAGTCGAAGTTCGAGGCGCGGCCCGAGCTGCGCGCGGCCAGCGAGTTCGTGCACTTCGCGTGCACCAGCGAAGACATCAACAACACGAGCCACGCGCTGCAGCTCAAGGGCGGGCGTGACCTCGTGATCCTCCCGGCGATCGATGGCCTCGTCGACAAGCTGCGCTCGATGGCCAGGGCGTATGCCGAAGTGCCGATGCTCAGCCGCACGCACGGCCAGACTGCGAGCCCGACGACGGTCGGCAAGGAGATCGCGAACGTCGTCGTGCGCCTGGCTGCGGCGCGCGAGAAGATCGCGGCCGTCAAGCTCCTCGGCAAGATGAATGGAGCGGTCGGCAATTACAACGCGCACCTGTCCGCCTGGCCCGATTTCGACTGGGAAGCGTTCAGCCGCAAGGTCGTCGAGTCGCCGGAGCCGCTGGGCCTGGGCCTCACCTTCCAGCCGTACAGCATCCAGATCGAGCCGCACGACTACATGGCCGAGCTGTTCGACGCCGTCGCGCGGGCGAACACGATCCTCATCGACTGGTCGCGCGACGTCTGGGGCTACGTGAGCCTCGGCTACTTCAAGCAGCGCCTGCGCGAAGGCGAGATCGGCTCGTCCACCATGCCGCACAAGGTGAACCCGATCGACTTCGAGAACGCGGAAGGCAACCTGGGCCTCGCCAACGCGATCCTGCGGCATCTTTCGGAAAAGCTCCCGGTCTCGCGCTGGCAGCGCGACCTCACCGATTCGACCGTGCTGCGCAACATGGGCGTGGCGCTCGGCTACGCGGCGCTCGCCTACCACTCGCTCGGCATCGGCCTGGGCAAGCTGGAGCTCAACGAGGAGGCGCTCGTCGCCGACCTCGACCGTTCGTGGGAAGTGCTCGCCGAGCCGATCCAGACCGTGATGCGCCGCTACGGTGTGCAGGGCGCCTACGAGAAGCTGAAGGAGGTCACGCGCGGCAAGACGGTGCGTGCGGAGGACCTGCATGCGCTGGTCCGCTCGCTGGAAATCCCGGCGGCGGAAAAAGACAGGCTGCTCGCGATGACGCCCGCCAGCTACATCGGCAAAGCCGCTGAACTTGCGAAGCGCGCCTGATATGGCCCCCACGCTTCGCTGCCCCCCGAGGGGGCTGAACCGCCTAAGGGCGGCCTGTCGGCGGTATATGGCCCCCACGCTTCGCTGCCCCCCGAGGGGGCTGAACCGCCTAAGGGCGGCCTGTCGGCGGTTCCAGTGGCGCTGAAGTCCACCATCTTCAAGGCGAACCTGTCGATTGCCGATATCGACCACGCCTACTATGCCAACCAGACGCTCACGCTGGCGCGGCACCCGAGCGAAACCGACGAGCGCATGATGATCCGCCTCGTCGCGCTGGCGCTCAATGCGCACCTCGTGCAGACCGAGTGCAACGGCGACGCGACCATGGCCTTCGGCGCGGGCCTGTCGAACCCGGACGACCCCGACGTGTGGATCCGCGATTACACCGGACGCACGCGCATGTGGATCGAAGTCGGGCAGCCCGAGGACAAGCCGGTCTCCAGGGCCTGTTCGCGCGCGGACCACGTCGCCGTCTACTGTTTCGCGAATGCCGCGGAAATCTGGTGGAAGGGCATCGAGACCAAACTCACGCGCCTGCAGAACCTGGCGGTGTGGCGCGTGCCAGCCGCGGCCTCGCAGGCGCTCGCCTTGCTCGCCGAGCGCAGCATGCAGTTGCAGGCGACGATCCAGGAAGGCACATTGATGATCAGCAATTCCGCGCACACCGTCGAGCTCGAGCCGCAGCGCTGGAAGTGACGCGAAGCCAGGAGGACCGCATGAGCAACCCATTCCAAGCGACGATCTGCCCCGTGATCATGGCCGGAGGCGGCGGCACGCGGCTCTGGCCGCTGTCGCGCTCCGGTCATCCCAAGCAATTCCTCGCGCCGTCGGGCGGCGACCGTTCGCTGTTCCAGAACTCCGTCGTGCGCCTGCACGGCCTTGCGGGCGGAGGATGGCAACTCACACCGCCAGTGGTCATCACCAATGAAGACTACCGGTTCATGGTGCTGGACCAGCTCGCGGCCAGCGGCGCGGCGGACGGTGCCATCGTGCTCGAGCCGCTGGGCCGCAATACCGCCCCCGCGCTGACCCTCGCCGCGTTGCACGCGCAGGGCCCGGGCGCCGACCCGGTCATGGTCGTGTGCCCCGCCGACCACGGCATCTCCGACGTGCCGGCCATGACATCCGCGCTGCGGGTGGCGGTGGAGCAGGCCGCGACCGGTTCGGTCGTGGTGCTCGGCGTCCCCGCGTCGCGGCCGGAGACGGGCTACGGCTACATCCGCAGCGCCCCTGCCCCGGACGGCGCGCGGCAGGTGCTGCAGTTCGTGGAGAAGCCCGACCTCCCGACCGCCGAGCGCTACGTGGCGTCCGGGGAATTCCACTGGAACAGCGGCATCTTCGTGCTCAAGGCCTCCACCTGGCTGGCCGCGCTCGAGGCATTCCGGCCGGACATCGCCGCCGCGACGCGCGCGTCCTGGGACGCGCGCACGACCGACGCGGGATTCGTGCGGCCCGGCAAGGAGCAGTTCGCCAAGGTGCCGTCGGAATCGATCGACTACGCCGTGATGGAGAAGTGCGCGGGCAGCCCCTTCGACATCCGCATGGTGCCGCTCGACGCCGGCTGGAGCGACCTCGGCGCCTGGGATGCCGTGTGGCAGACGCGCCCGCACGACGACGCCGGCAACGCCTTCGAAGGCGACGCGGTGCTGCACACGAGCCGCAACACGCTGGTGCATGCGACGAGCCGCCTCGTCGCCGTCATCGGCATGGACGACGCGGTGGTCGTCGAAACGCCGGACGCCGTGCTCGTGATGAAGCGCGACTGCAGCCAGGACGTGAAGGAAGTGGTCGCCGGCCTCACCGCGCGCGACCGCGCCGAGCCGCTGCTGCCGCGCAAGGTGCACCGGCCCTGGGGCTGGTACGACAGCATCGACTCGGGCTCGCGTTTCCAGGTCAAGCGCATCATGGTCAAGCCCGGCGCGTCGCTCAGCCTGCAGATGCACCACCACCGCGCCGAACACTGGATCGTCGTCTCCGGCACCGCGAAGGTCACACGCGGCGACGACACCTTCCTGCTCGCGGAGAACGAGAGCACCTACATTCCCATGGGCCACAAGCACCGGCTCTCCAACCCGGGCAAGGTGCCGCTGGAGATCATCGAGGTGCAGTCGGGCGGCTATCTCGGCGAGGACGACATCGTGCGCTTCGACGACACGTACGGCCGCAAGTAAGCCGCACCCGCGCTCACTCGGGCATCGGCAGCCCGCAGTTCCAGCACTGCTCGAAGCCGCCCTCCACGATCTCGCCGCACGCGCAATGCCAGCGCCGCTGCTTGACGTGCGTGAATTCGCGCAGGAAGGCGCGGGCCTGCGACTCCTGCTCGTCATGCGTGAGCCACACCTCCGGCAGGCACTGGTCGGGGGGCAACTCGCCCGCGACCGAACCGAGGTAGTAGCGCTGGACCGACGCGGGCATTCCCGCCTGCGTGAGGGCGTCGACCCAGAGCGCCGCGATCGCGATGTTGGGCGCCCGGGTGAGCCGGATCATTTGGCGGGCGGCTCCGCCGGCGGCAACGCGGGGTCGGCGCCGGCCCGCTCGGCATAGCGGTTGAAGCGCCATGCGTCGCCTTCGAGCGTGATGCGCCGCCAGGTCCGGCGGCGCTCCGCCGGGCTCATTTCCGTCCAGCGCTGTACCTCCTCGAAGCTGCGCCCGCAGCCCTTGCAGGTTTCGTCGCCCTGGCTCGTGGAGCAGATGGCGATGCAAGGCGTGTCGGGGAGGGTATCGAACCACGCCTTCCAGGCCGCGTAGGCGGCCGGCGGGAAGCCCTTTTCGGCCACCTCATCCTCGTGATAGAAGATCATGAGGGCGTAGACCTCGGCCAGCGCGCGCAGCTCGGGCGCGAGCGTCACCCCGTCCGGTGAGGGCTTCTTCTCGCGCCAGAAATTGATGGCGGCTTCGATGTCGGTGATGTGGATGCCTGCCATGGGGGAAGGGATGATACCGCCGGCCCCCGGCCCCCGCAGGCGGGCGTTTCATGGTCTAATTCCCCCACGAAGGGGAGTAGCTCCCGCGTGTTGCAGCAAAGGGGGGCCGCCCACAGGCCGCGTTGCAGCACGTATCGGCAAGTCGTCAATACGAAGTCCAGGCATTACAGGGCTTCCGGCTTGTCGGGCACATATCCGCATGACTCCATGCCGAGCAAGACCTTCGATACGAACCCGGCGGGTTCGGTCGAAGCGTTCGTGACTTCCGGCAGCACCGCGGCAGTCACCGATTCCATCGACCGTTCCCGTTCGGGGTTGTCTCGAAAGCAACCTTGGAATACTCGTCATGGAATTTCTCTCCTCCGCCTGGTGGTCGGCATTGCTGGCCATCGTCCTCATCGATCTCGTCCTGGCCGGCGACAACGCCATCGTCATCGCCCTGGCCGCCCGCAGCCTGCCCCAGCAGCTGCAGAAGAAAGCCATCGTCTGGGGCACCGTCGGCGCGATCGTCGTGCGCTCGGCGATGACCCTCGGCGTGGTCTGGCTGCTCAAGATCCCCGGGCTCATGCTCGTCGGCGGCCTCGGGCTCATCTGGATCGCCTACAAGCTCATGGCCGACCAGAACAGCGGCGAGCATGACGGACCCGTCGCCAGCACCTTCTGGGGTGCCATGAAAACCATCGTGGTGGCCGACGCGCTCATGGGCGTCGACAACGTGCTCGGCGTCGCCGGCGCGGCCCATGGCTCGTTCGACCTCGTCATCGTCGGCCTGCTGCTCAGCGTACCCATCATGGTCTTCGGCAGCACGCTGGTGCTCAAGCTGGTCGAGCGCTTCCCGCTGATCATCCACGCGGGCGCGGCCGTCCTCGCCTACACCGCCGCGCACATGATCATCGCGGAGCCGCTGCTCGACGGCGTCTTCGACGACCACGCGCCGGTGCGCTGGCTCACCTACGGCGTCGTCATCGCGGGCGTGCTCGCGGCCGGCTGGTGGGCGACGCATCGCCAGCACTCCCCCTCCCACTACGCGTAAGCGACTCTCCCGAAAGGAACATCATGGACAGGATCATCGTGTACATCGACGACGCGGCGTATGCCGCCCAGCAACTCGTTCCCATGGCGGGCGGCAGCGCCGCGCACTGGGTCATCGTGGCGTGCCCGCCGCGCATGACGAAGCGGATCAGCAAGTGGGTGAGCCACAGCGCGCGCGAAACATGGCGGGCCAAGTGGTCGGAGAAGCTGGTGGCGCAAGTCGCGCCCGGCCTGCGTGAGGGCGGCGGCGACGTGACCTCCGTCATCGCCGAGGGCAATCTCGTCAAGCTGACCCAGAGCCTGATCGCCCGGCACGGCGCGGCGCGCGTGCTCGACGCCCGCCGGCCGAAGTTCGGCCAGGACCTTCCGCCCGTGACGGCCGACCAGCCGCCTTCGTCGAACGAGCGCTGGGAGGTTCCCGGCGCGGTCGCCGGCCTCGGCGCGGCGCTGCTGCTCGCCGCGGAATAGCGGGGCGGTTCCGTGCACCCGGCGTTGGCGCCATGGCGCCCGCCGGGTGTATGCTTGCGCGCCATGATGAAGCTCCTCGCCAAATGGCTGCTCAGCGCCGCCGCGCTGCTGTTCGTCGCCTACATCTACAACGGCGTGCAGGTCACCTCGTTCACCGCGGCGCTGATCGCGGCGTTCGTGATCGGGCTCCTGAACACCGTGGTGCGGCCGGTCCTCGTGCTGCTCACCTTCCCCGTCACGATCGTGACACTGGGGCTCTTCCTCTTCGTGATCAACGCGCTGATGTTCTGGGCGGCATCCGCCTTGCTGGACGGCTTCCAGGTGAGCGGCTTCCTCGCCGCGCTCGTCGGCTCGCTGATCTACTCGCTTGCCGGCATGGTGATCGAGTCAGCGCTCGACAGCCTGTTCTCGAAGAAGTGACTGCACCTGACGGGTGCGGGTGTCGATGATCGACGCCTCGATGTGGTCGCCTGCGCCCGGGGCCTTGCGCGAAACGTCCTGCGCCGCCTTGAACCGATCGATCGCCGCCTGGTAGTCCAGGTGCGCGACCTGCGCCTCCGCTTCGGCGCGGATGGCGCGCAGCGTGTCGCCTTGCGCGTGATACGCGGCACCCAGCAATTGCCATGCGAGCGAATCCCGCGGATTGAGCGCGACCCACGTCTGCAGGCGCTGCGCCGCTTCCTTCGGCTTGCCGCCCTGGATGCGCGCCTGCGCGCCCAGGATCATTTCGGGCCGCGTGGTCGCGGCGATGTCCGCGAGGGATGACGCGCGCGCCATGTCGCCGGCGAGGAACGCGATCTCCGCGTCCAGCAGCCTGGACTGCCGCACGGCAACCGCGTCACCGGCCGCGGCGGCGCCCAACCGGGCCACGAGGCGCTGGGCGGCGGGGAAGTCGCGCAGCTTGGCCTGCGCGAATGCCGCCGTGTACAGCGTGCCGACCTGCCGCGCGCGATCGCCGCCGGCGGCTTGCGGACCGTCCGCTTCGCTCGCGTAGGCGCGCAGACCATCGACACCCGGATTCGAGAGCACGCGCGAGCGCGCGACCATGATCGTGTGCAGCATGCTGGACGCCCCCGCGCCGGCGGGACGCGCCGCGAGCTGCTGGCGCGACTGCGCTTCGGCGATGCGTTCGGTGGTCATCGGGTGTGTGCGCAGGTAGGGGAAGTTGCCGTTGTCGCTCAAGCGGGACGCCTGCTGCAGCTTCTCGAACATCGTCACGAAAGCCTGCGGGTCGTAGCCGGCCTGCGTCATGACGCCGAAGCCCACCCGGTCGGCTTCGCGCTCCATGTCGCGCGAAAAGTTCAGGCCGGTCTGGATCGCCGCGGCCTGCCCGCCCGCCAGCACCGCGTTACCCGCCTCCGGATTCTTGCTCATGGCGATCGCGCCGAGGATCATCGCGGCGATCAGCACCGGCAGCTGCTTGGACTGCTGCGCCGACAGGCGCGCGATGTGGCGCTGGGTCACGTGGCTCAGCTCGTGCGCCAGCACGGCGGCGATTTCGTCGCTCGAGATGGTGACGTTGACCAGGCCCAGCTGCACACCCATCCATCCGCCCGGCAGCGCAAAGGCGTTGATGACGCGGTCCTTGCCGAGCACGACCTGCCACGCGAAGTTGGTATCCAGCTCGGAGGTGAGGTCTCCTCGCGTGCGTGCGGCGTCCAGCAGGCGCGTCCAGATGCCCAGGATGTATTCGTCGAGCACCGGGTCCTCGATGTAGTCGGGGTCCCGGTACAGCTCGCGCGCAATCTTTTCGCCCAGCTTCTTCTCGGCGGCGACGCTCATGTCGCTGCCGTCCCCGAGGGTGGGCAACTGGCCCCGCGCGGGCGACGCCAGGAGCAGCGCGCCCATGGCAGCGCATGTGAGGACGCGGGGCAAATCCCCGGCGCGGCGGCCGGCAATGCGAAAGCTCATGGGCCTATGATGCGCGAAGAACATGAACGGAGCGTAAATGGATATGCCCGCGCTGACACACTTCGACGCACAAGGCCAGGCGCACATGGTGGATGTGGGCGGCAAGGCCAGCACCCGCCGCGTGGCCGTCGCCAGCGGCCGGATCGAGATGCTGCCCGCGACGCTCGCGCTCATCGAGGGCGGCACCGCGAAAAAAGGCGACGTGCTGGGCATCGCACGCATCGCCGGCATCCAGGGCGCGAAAAAGACCAGCGAGCTGATTCCGCTGTGCCACCCGCTCGCCTTGACACGCGTGGCGGTGGATTTCACGGTCGAGCAGGTGGGCCCCGGCGGACAGCCGTGCGTGACCTGCCTGGCCACGGCCGAGACGGTGGGTCCGACCGGCGTGGAGATGGAAGCGCTGACCGCGGTGCAGGTCGCCCTCCTGACGATCTACGACATGTGCAAGGCGGTCGACCGCGGCATGACGATCACCGCCGTGCAACTCGTGGAGAAGCAGGGCGGCAAGTCAGGGCATTACGTTCGATCCTGAAGCGGATCACCTCTCCCTGAAGCTCTCGTTGCCCACCCTCTGGATGGGACTGGGCAGGAAGTCGATGACGCGTCTTCGGCCCGTCTTGACCTCCCCCGTGAGGCCCAATGCGAGGCAAATGCCTCGAGCGGCATGTGGGGCGGCCCCCGCCGCCCCCGGGATCCTGGCGCAGCACGCGCTGCCCACCGAGTGGGCCAACGTGGCCGGATCCTCGTGGAATCGGGCAGTCGCGCACAGCGCGCGCAAGCCGTCGTGCCCGGTCGCAGGGGGACGCGCGGACGAACCGGACGACAATCGGCGCGGTCTAGGCCAACTATTTGCGGAAGTCCTTGGCCCACTTCTCGTGGGCATCCGGAAATGCCACGCGGTAACGCGCAAGCACATCGACGATTTCGCCCTCCCGATGCAGCACGACGGCGCTCTCCAGCAGCTTCTCGATCACGCGCGGCTCCGGTGAATAGTGCAGCAGCTCGCGGGAGTTGTCGTACACCCACTGCGCGTTGTCGTGCGTAAGGCTCGTGATCGTGAGTTCGGCGAACTTCGCCTGGTTGCGGAACAGGACCGACTTGCGGATCGCCGGGAGCGGGTCTTCGCGATACCCCGGGGAACGCGCTTCGGGCGCGAGATAGATTTGCGACACCCGGCGGTAGTCCCAGGCGGCGTAGGCGCAGCATGCGATCGTGCAAAGTGCCAACACGGGCGCAACGGCACGCCCCATTGCGCCGGCCGGACTTGCGCGCTCGCCGTGCGACCACAAGAGCCCGACGGCCAGGCCCAGCGCCATCTGGAACGGCCCATACCACAGGGGATATTCGAGCAGGCTGTGCACCGCGAGCACCGCGAGCACGGCCCACGCCATCTGCCGCGCGGGATCGCTCTCGTTCCACGGCCTCGCGCGCAGCACCGCCCAGGCCGCGCCTGCGCAAACCAGCAGCGCGGCGGGAACACCCAGTTCGACCGCCAGGTGCAGCGGCAGGTTATGCGCGTTGTCGAGGATGTCGCAAAAGCGCGCGCCCGGATAAGGCGTCATGAAATGCGCGTAATCCAGTTCGCCCCAGCCCCATCCGGCCCACGGCCGCTGCGCGACCAGGTGCAGCACGTTGGACCAGAGCACGGTGCGGCTGCTGCAACTCTCCACCGAGGCCACACGCTCCCAGATGCGGTTGCCCGGCATGCCCGTGGCCCACTCGAGCGCGGCCGGGAGTGCGAGTGCCGCCGCCACGTAGGCCGCCACACCGACGCCCCACAGCAGCATTCGCTCGCGCCGCGGCCCGGGCCACAGCCAGGCTACGACGCCCAGCATCAGCATCTGCGCCAGCCCCGTTCGCGACGTCGTCGCCGCGTCGCCGACGGCCAGCCAGGCGATGGCCGCGCATGCGATCCACTTGCGCATCGCGCCCGGATGCAGCCAGAACAGCGACGCCATGCCGATGACGGTGAGCGACGCGAACTGGTTGCGCTGGCGCAGGTTGGCGAAGGCCTCGTTGCTGGACGAGAGGTTGACCCAGGGCGCAAGCTGCTCGCCCACGCTGAAATACTGGCACAGCGCGATGGCGGTACTGATCGCAGCGGCCAGCAACCACCCCAGCGCGAGCGCGCGAACGAACTCCTGCCGGTGCCTGCCCGCGGACGACGCGCTCGCGGCCAGGAGGACAAGCACGCACGCGCCGGCCAGCGCGGCGACTTCGGGCGCCGGCCCGCTCTTGACAAAGGCCCAGGCGCACAGCCCCGCGAACGCGGCGACGAGCGGCAGGCTCAAGCGTGCCGCCGGCTGGATCGCGCACACGGCGGCCGCGCACAGCGCGCTGAACAGCCAGGGATCGATCGACGAGGAGGGGCCGCTCGCGAAGGGATTGATCCACGGCAGCAACACGCAAAGGAAGCAGACGCTGGCGCGCAGGCGGCCTTGCAGCATCGCCGGTTGCGGCCCGCCGGTGAACACGCTGGCGTTCACGAGTCGGTCAGGGCCGATTCCAGTGTGCGCGGATCGCGCTGCCACTGCGACCAGGCCCGTTGCGTGGCCTGCGCGAATTCATGCAGGAAGCGCGCCTCGCTGAACTGCTCGGACCACTCGCGGCACACCTGCGGATCGAAATCGGCGCGCGAGGCTTCGAACGCTTCCACGGCCCGCTGCAGCGACGCCGCCGTCTGCTCATGAAAGAAGAGGCCTGTCGGCCGCGCGCCACCGGCTGCGCCCCGAACCGTCTCCAGCGAACCGCCGGCGCCATAGGCGATCACCGGTGTGCCGCAAGCCTGCGCTTCCACCGGCGAGATGCCGAAGTCCTCATGCGCGGCGAAGATGAATGCGCGCGCAGCCCGCAAGTGTTCGCGCACGACCTCGTCGGGCTGCCAGCCCTTGAGTTCCACGTTCGCCGGGCAGCGGGCGCGCAACGCGGCGAGTTCGGGCCCGTCGCCGATCACCACCAGCTTGCGCGACGGCATCGCGCGGAAGGCTTCGATCATGATGTCCGCGCGCTTGTACGAAACGAGCCGCGACACCGTCACGTAGAAGTCGTCCTTGTGCGACTGCACCGCCAGTTCATGCGTGCGCACCGGCGGGTAGATCACCTTGGCTGGCCGGCGGTAGGTGCGCCACACGCGGTCGCGCACATGCTTCGAGATCGCCATGAAGAAGTCGACATTGTTGGGCGTCTGCCTGTCCCAGGCGCGCAGGCGATGGAACATGAGGCGCGCGAGCATGCCCTTCACACCGCGGTCGAGCCGGTAGTCGCGCAGGTATTGGTGGTGCAGGTCCCAGGCGTAGCGCATCGGCGAGTACACGTAGCTCACGTGCAGCTGGTCCGCGCGCGTCACCACGCCCTTGGCGAACGCATGCGAGCTGGAGATGACCATCTCGGCATCGCCGACGTCGTGCGTTTCCACGGCGAGCGCGGTGATGGGAAGGTAATTCCAGAACTTGGTGCGCGCACCGGGCGCGCGCTGAAGGAAGGTGGTCGCGATGGGCCTGCCGCCCAGCCGCTCGCGGTCCCGCGCGGAAAGGAAGTCGATGGTGGCGAAGAGCTCGGCCTGCGGATAGCACTGCAGCATCAGCCGCAGGCAGTCTTCCGAGCCGCCCCACTCCGTCAGCCACTCGTGCACGCACGCGACGCGCGCGGGCGCGGCCTCACTCACGCTCGACACGCCTCATGTCCGCGTCCACCATCATCGCGATCAACTCCTCGAGGGTGGTGGTGGCGCTCCAACCGAGCTTTTCTTTCGCCTTCGCCGGATTGCCCAATAGCACCTCGACTTCGGCCGGCCTGAACAGCTGCGGGTCGATCACGACATGGTCCTCGTAGTTCAGGCCGAGCCGCTCGAATGCGATGTGGCACATGTCGCGCACGGTGACCGTGCGGCCGGTCGCGACGACGAAGTCATCGCCTGCCTCCTGCTGCAGCATCAGCCACATGGCCTGCACGAAGTCGCCCGCGAAACCCCAGTCGCGCTTCGCATCGATGTTGCCCAGCTTGAGCTGCTTCTGCTTGCCCTGCTTGATGCGTGCGGCGGCGTCCGTCACCTTGCGGGTGACGAACTCGATCCCGCGCAGCGGCGATTCGTGGTTGAAGAGGATGCCGCTCGACGCATGCAGCCCGAAGCTCTCGCGGTGGTTGATCGTCATCCAGTGCGCGTACAGCTTGGCGCAGCCGTAGGGGCTGCGCGGGTAAAACGGCGTGGTCTCGCTCTGGACCGGCTCGCGGATCTGCCCGAACATCTCGCTCGTGCTCGCCTGGTAGAAGCGGGCTTGCGGGTTGGCGATGCGCATGGCTTCCAGCAGCGTCACCGCACCGAGGCCCGTGACCGCGCCGGTCAGGAGGGGCTGCGACCAGGACGTTCCCACGAAACTCTGGGCGGCGAGGTTGTAGATTTCGTGGGCCTTCGACTTCTCGACGATGCGGATCATGGACGACAGGTCGGTGATGTCGCCGTCGTGCAGGATCACGTCGTCGACCACGCCGGTATGGCGCAGGCGCCACAGCGTATCCGTGGAACGGCGCGCGAGCACGCCGTGCACCTCGTAGCCTTTGTCCACCAGCAGCCGTGACAGGTAGGCCCCGTCCTGGCCGGTGATGCCGGTGATGAGGGCGGATCGCGTCATGCTTGTTCCTTCTCGTCCCAATAGTTGAGGGTGTCGGCCAGCGTCTGCCCGAAGGGAATTTCCGGCCGCCATCCCGTGTCCGCCTGGAGCTTGGCGAAGCTTCCCAGCATGCGGCGCTGTTCGATCTTGCGTAGGCGGTGCGCGTCCACCTCGAGGGGCATGTCCGCGCCGGCCGCGGCAAGCATCGCCGCGATCACGTCGCGCACGCTGCGCTCGACACCGGAGCAGACGTTGTAGGCCTCGCCGTTGCGGCCATGCTTCAGCAGGAGTTCGTAGGCGCGAACGATGTCGCGCACATCGGTGAAATCGCGCGTGGTGTCGATGTCGCCCACCACGAGTTTGCCGGGACCCCGTCCGCGGCGACCGGCGGCGATCTGCCGCGCGAAGTCCGATACGGCGAACTGGGGGCTCTGGCGGGGGCCGATGTGATTGAAGGGGCGGGCCATGACGATCTCGAACGGCCCGGCCTGGCTCCACTGGTAGCACAGGGCTTCGGCCGCCACCTTGCTCACGGCATAGGGATTGAGCGGGCGGGACGGCCGGCCCTCGGTGATCGGCAGTTCGGCCTCCGGCACCGTTCCGTAGATGTCGGCGGAGCCGACGAAGAGCATGCGCCCGCGGAAGCCGCTTTCCCGCAACGCCATCAGCAGGTTCAGCGTGCCCTCGAAATTCGTGTCGTAGGTTTCCGCCGGATCGTCGAAGGACGCCGGCACGGCCGCCTGTGCCGCGAGGTGCAGCACCGCATCGGGGCGCGCCTGGGCGACGGCCCGCACGACTTCATCGCGGCGGCGGATGTCGGCCGCCCGCGCGCCGTCCAGGAGATCGACGGCGCCGGGCACCCGGGACCCGAAATGCGAGCCGACGAAGCCGGACAGGCCGGTCACGAGAATTGGCATACCTGATCGTCAGTCCAAAATCACCATGCCCGATTGTCGCTCGGCCGGCGGGCAGAGCCGCCCGTCGGTCCGGATGGCTCGTGGCTTGGGCCTCCCGGCGGGCAGGCAGCATAATCTTCAGCACCATGAAAGCTGTGATTCTCGCCGGCGGGCTGGGCACGCGCATCAGCGAGGAGTCGCATCTGAAGCCCAAGCCCATGATCGAGATCGGCGGCATGCCGGTCCTCTGGCACATCATGAAGATCTACTCCCACCACGGGATCAACGACTTCGTGATCTGCCTCGGCTACAAGGGCTACGCGATCAAGGAATACTTCGCCAACTACTTCCTGCACACCTCCGACGTCACCTTCGACATGACGCGAAACAGCATGGAGGTCCATGCCAGGCATGCCGAGCCCTGGCGGGTCACCCTGGTGGATACGGGCACCGAAACGCTGACAGGCGGGCGGCTCGCGCGCGTGCGCAGCTACCTCGGGGACGAGCCGTTCTGCTTCACTTACGGCGACGGCCTCGCCGATCTCGACATCGCGGCCGCCGTCCGCTTCCACCGCGCCCACGGCCGGCACGCGACGGTGACGGCGATCCAGCCGCCCGGCCGCTACGGGGCGCTGCGCCTGGACGAGGGGGAAGGCGCTGTGCGTGACTTCCAGGAGAAACCGGCAGGCGACGGTGGGTGGATCAACGGCGGATTTTTCGTGCTGGGCCCCGGCGTGTTCCCCTATATCGAGGGCGACCACACCAGCTGGGAGACCCAGCCGCTGCAGGACCTCGCGCGCGACGACCAGCTTCGCGCCTTCCGCCACACCGGTTTCTGGCAAGCCATGGACACGCTCCGCGACAAGAACCAGCTGGAGGACCTGTGGCAGGGCGGCGCACCGTGGAAGGTCTGGTCCTAGGATGTTCGGCGGCAGCTACCGCGATCGACGCGTCCTGGTGACCGGGCACACCGGTTTCAAGGGGAGCTGGCTCGTGGCCTGGCTGCGCGAGCTCGGCGCACAGGTGCAGGGCCTCGCCTTGTCGCCGCCGACGACGCCCAATCACTGGGACCTGCTGGGCCTGGCCATGGAAGGCGGCCTGTGCGACGTACGCGATGCGCGCGCCGTGGCCGATGCGGTGGCTGCCTTCCGTCCGGAAGTCGTCTTCCACCTGGCCGCGCAGTCGCTGGTGCGCGCGTCCTACGACGAGCCGGTCGACACGTGGGCGACGAACGTGATGGGCACGGTCCACGTGCTGGAAGCCTGCCGGCGCTCCAACGACGTGCGCGCCATCGTCGTCGTCACGTCGGACAAATGCTATGAGAACCGGGAGATGGAACGCGGCTACCGCGAGGACGACCCGCTGGGCGGGCACGACGCTTACAGCGCCTCCAAAGCCGCCGCGGAACTGGCTGCGGCAAGCTATCGCCGGGCATTCTTCGATCCCGCAGGGCGTGCGCTCGTGGCGACGGCTCGCGCCGGCAACGTCGTGGGCGGCGGCGACTGGTCGCGCGACCGCCTGGTTCCCGACGCGATGCGCGCGGTGGCCGGCGGCTCTCGCCTGGAAATCCGCTCGCCGCACGCCGTGCGGCCCTGGCAGCACGTGCTGGACCCACTCGCGGGCTACCTGTTGCTGGGCCAGCGCTTGATCGAAGGCGATCGCGCCTGCGCAGCCGCATGGAACTTCGGCCCGTCGCCGGAGAGCGAGCAGACCGTTGCCAAGGTCCTGTCCGGCCTGAAGGCGCACTGGCCCGAGCTGGAATGGTCGGCGGGCGCCGGTCCGCATCCGCATGAACCAACCCTCCTGCACCTCGACAGCGCGAAGGCGCGCGCCGAACTCGGGTGGCAACCGGTGTGGCCGCTGGAGCGAACCCTGGAAGCCACGGCGCGGTGGTATCGCGACCACCTGCGCTCGGGCCTGCTGCGCACGCACACCGACCTGCACGAGTTCACCGCCGACGCCGCGCGAGCCGGCCACGCCTGGGCCCGCGCATGAAGATCGAGTCGACGCCCATCGCGGATGTCGTCGTGGTGCGGACAGAACGCCGCGGGGACGGGCGGGGCGCTTTCTCGCGCTTCTTCTGCGAGGAGGAATTGGCGGACCTGCTGGGAGGCAGGCGCATCGTCCAGATCAACCACTCCGTCACGCGCGCTCCAGGCACCGTGCGTGGCATGCACTTCCAGCACGCACCGCACGCGGAAACCAAATTCGTCCGCTGCCTCAGGGGGCGCGCATGGGATGTGGCGCTGGACCTGCGGGCAGGTTCTCCCACGTTCCTGAAGTGGCGCGCCCATGAGCTCGATGCCGAGCAGGCGGACATGCTCGTGATCCCGCCGGGCTGCGCCCACGGCTTCCAGGCGCTCGAGCCGGACACGGAACTGCTCTACCTGCACACCGCCGCCTATGCGCCGCAGGCCGAGGACGGCGTCGACGCGGCCGACCCGCACCTCGCCATCGCATGGCCCCTGCCCTTGGCCCACCGCTCCCCGCGCGACATCGCCCTGCGCCGCGTCGACAGGGACTTCAAGGGGCTCGTGCCGTGAAATGCCGCCACTGCGCCCACCCGCTGGAGCTTGTCTTCCTCGACCTTGGTTTCGCGCCGCCGTCGAACGCCTACCTCGACGCCGCGGCCCTGCACCGCGCCGAGTCCTGGTTCCCGCTGAAGCTCTACACCTGCACGCAATGCTGGCTCGTGCAGACCGAGGACCATGCCGGGGCCCACGAGCTGTTCGCGGCGGACTATGCCTACTTTTCTTCCACGTCGGTGAGCTGGCTCGACCACGCGGCGTGCTACTCGCGGGACATCACGCGGCGGCTGGGGCTCGGCGCGCACAGCCATGTGATCGAAGTCGCCTCCAATGACGGCTACCTGTTGCGCAACTTCGTCCAGGCGGGCATTTCCTGCCTCGGCATCGAGCCCACCGCGAGCACCGCCCAGGCGGCGGAGCGGCTCGGCGTGCCCGTCCTGCGCGAATTCTTCGGCGCGGCGCTGGGGCGCCAGCTGGCTGCGCAGGGCCGGTCCGCGGACCTCGTCATCGGCAACAACGTGTTCGCGCACGTGCCCGACATCAACGACTTCACGCTGGGCCTGCGGGAGGTCCTCAAGCCCGGCGGCACGGTGACGCTGGAATTCCCGCACCTCATGCGCCTGATCGAGCAGGCCCAGTTCGACACGGTGTACCACGAGCACTATTCGTACCTGTCGCTGGGAACAACGATGTCTATTTTCGGAAGGGCCGGCCTGCGCGTGTTCGACGTCGAGGAACTGGCGACGCACGGCGGCAGCCTGCGCGTCTACGGCTGCCATCGCGGCGACCCGCGCGTGGATGCACCGGCCGTCGCCGCACTGCTGGCGACGGAGGCTGCGGCCGGCCTGCAGGGCGCGGCCGCCTACCAGGGCTTCCAGGCGCGCGCGGACCGCATCAAGAACGATCTGCTCGCCTTCCTCATCGAGCAAAAACGCCTGGGCCACCGCGTGGCCGCCTACGGCGCGGCTGCGAAGGGCAACACCTTGCTGAACTATGCGGGCGTGCGGCCCGACCTGCTGCCCTACATCTGCGACGCGGCGCCCAGCAAGCAAGGCCGCTTCACGCCGGGGGGCCATATCCCGATCCTGGAGCCTGCGCAGCTGGAGAAGCGCCGCCCTGACGTGGTCCTCGTGCTGCCCTGGAACCTCGTGGGCGAAGTCACGCAGCAACTGGGCTACATTCGCGGCTGGGGCGCGCGCTTCTACACCTGCGTGCCCGGGATGAAGGAAGCATGAAGCTGCTGGTCACCGGTGCCACGGGTTTCGTGGGACGCCACGCCGTGGCGCGGTTGCTGGCGCGCGGCCATGAAGTCACGGCCCTCGTACGTGATCCTGCCAGGGTACGCGAGCATCCATGGGAGAAGCGGGTCCACCTCGTGACCGGGGAGATCGAGGCGCCGCGCCTCGCTCCCGGTTTGACGGGCCACGACGCACTGGTGCACCTCGCCTGGCCGCAGTTGCCGCACTACCAGCTGCGCAGCCACTTCGAGGACGCGCTTCCCGCCCATTACCGGTTCATCAAGGCGCTGGTGCAGGCGGGCCTCGCCCAGGTGCTGGTCGCGGGCACCTGCTTCGAATACGGCCTGCGCAACGGGCAACTGCGCGAAGACCTGCCGTCCGAGCCTTCCAATCCGTACGCCCTGGCCAAGGACACGCTGCGCCGCTTCCTGCAGGCGCTGCGGCAGGACCATCCATTCACGCTCCAATGGGCACGCCTCTTCTACAGCCATGGGGCCGGCCAGAACCCGCGCAGCCTCCTGGCCGCAGTGGACGAAGCCATCGCGCAGGGCCGGCCGGATTTCCCGATGACCGGCGGCGAGCAATTGCGCGACTACCTGCCGATCGAAGGGGTCGCCCGTCGCCTCGCCGTGCTGCTGGAACATCCCGAACTCGATGGCGTCACCAACATCTGCAGCGGCCGTCCGGTCTCCGTGCGCGCGCTCGCCGAACAACATATCCGGCGCGCCGGCGCCAACCTCCCGCTGCGGCTGAACGCCATCCCCTATTCGCCGCTCGAGCCGATGGCGTTCTGGGGCGATGCGTCCCGGATGGCGCCGCTGTCCAATGAATTCCAGACGGGAGACGACCCCCATGAGCTTTGACGATGAAGTGACCGCGCGTATCGCGGCGCAAGCGGCGAACGCCCCCTTGCGCGAAGCCGCTGCCGCATTCCTGCAGGCTTCCGTCCCCGCGCAGTATTCCTACAACTTCGCGTGGGCGGGTCGCCCCATCATCCAGTACCCGCAGGACATGGTCGCGATGCAGGAGCTGATCTGGCGCGTCAAGCCCGACCTGATCGTCGAGACCGGCATCGCGCACGGCGGCTCGCTGATGCTGAGCGCTTCGATGCTCGCGCTGATCGACTACTGCGAAGCGAGCGCGGCGGGAACGCCGCTCGACCCGCGCGCCAGCCGCAGGCGCGTGGTGGGCGTCGACATCGACATCCGAGCCCACAACCGCAGCGCGATCGAGGCGCATCCGCTCGCGCACCTGATCCACATGATCCAGGGCTCCTCGGTCGACGCGAAGGTGATCGACCAGGTGCGCGAAGCCTCGTCCGGCTACCGGCGCGTGCTGGTGTGCCTCGATTCGAACCACACGCACGAGCACGTGCTCGAGGAGCTGGAGGCGTACGCGCCGCTCACGTCACCCGGGAGCTACTGCTGCGTCTTCGACACGCTGATCGAGGACATGCCGCCCGACGCGTATCCCGACCGTCCCTGGGGTCCGGGCAACAACCCGAAGACCGCGGTGCGCGAATACCTGCGGCGGCTCGCGTCGGACGGCAGGCGCGCGGCCGACGGCAGCCCGCTCGTGCTCGAGATCGAGCGGCGCATCCCCGACCAGCTCCTGTTCACGGTGGCGCCGGACGGCTACCTGAAGCGGCCCGGGCCCTGACCGCGCGAGTCCGCATGCCCCAGCTGCCGGTCGACCGGAACGTGGCGGCCAACTTCGCGGGCAACGCGTGGGCCGCGCTGATCGCGCTCGCCGTCGTGCCGGTGTACATCCACCTGATGGGGATCGAAGCCTGGGGCGTGGTGGGCATCCTGGTATCCCTGCAGGCGATCTTCGCGATGCTCGACCTCGGCCTGTCGCAGACGCTGTCGCGGGAGATGGCCCGGCTCTCGGTCGACCCGGGCAATCGCCAGGCGATGGCGGACACCGCGTGCACGATCGAGGTGGTCTATGCCTGCGCTTCCGTCGCCGTGGCGCTGCTGGTGCTGGGCGCCGCGCAATTCATCGCGCACGAATGGCTGCGGCCCGAGCACCTCTCGCGCGAAGCCGTGCGCGACGCGCTGTGGATCATGGCGCTGGTGATCGGCCTGCGCTGGCCGCTGGCGCTCTATCAAGGGGCGATGGCGGGCATCCAGCGCCAGGTGCTCCTCAACGGGCTCCTGGCCGGCTTCGCCACTGTGCAGGCGCTGGGTGGAGTCGCGGTCCTCCGGTGGATCGCGCCGTCCGTGCAGAACTTCCTGCTGTGGCAGGGCGCGTGCGCGCTGGTCCAGGTGGGCGCGATGCGGATCGTGCTGTTTCACTGCATCGCACCGCCTCGCCCGCCGCGCTTCGACATCGCGATCCTGCACGGGCTCTGGCGCTTCGCGGCCGGCATCACCGCGATCGCGGTCGTCTCGATGCTCCTCACGCAGGTCGACAAGATCCTTCTGAGCCGCATGCTCACGCTCGCCGACTTCGGCTACTACGTCTTCGCCACCACCGTGGCAGGGGCGCTGTATGCACTGACGACGGCCGTGCACGCCGCATACCAGCCCCGCTTCGCGGCGCTGGCCGCGCTGCCCGACACCGGCGTCCTGGCGCGCGTGTACCACCACGCTTGCCGGACCATGGCGGTAGCCATCATCCCGGCCGGCGTCGTGCTTGCGCTCTTTTCCACCGAGTTCGTGGCCTGGTGGACACGCAACCCGGAACTTGCGGCGCGCAGCGGCGTGCTCGTGAGCCTGCTGGTGGTGGGCAACCTGCTGCACGGGCTCATGCATCTGCCGTATGCACTGCAGGTGGCTTTCGGCTGGACCCGGCTCGCGCTGGTGTCGAACGCGATCGCCGTTGCCGTGCTCGTGCCGACGCTCTACGTCGCCATCGGGCGCTGGGGAGCCCCCGGCGCGGCCGTGGTGTGGATCGTGCTCAACCTCGGTTATCTCTGCATCACCGTCCAGCTGATGCACCGGCGGCTGTTGCCGCGCGAACAGCGCCGCTGGTACGTCGAGGATGTAGCCATTCCGCTGCTTGCAGTGCTGGCCGTTGCCGCACCCGCCAGAGCAGCCCTGCCCGCGCCGCTGCCTTCACCCTGGTTCGAACTGGCGCTGGCCGCCGTATCGGCCGCCGCCCTGGGGGCCGCCTGGCTCACGACGCGCGCGGGGCGGCCATGAGCGCGACGGGAGGGGCCGGGCCTGTGCTCCAATCGCAATCCGTGGCCGAGCCGATTGCCTTCACCATCATCATCCCGACCCGCGAGCGGGCCGACACGCTGGCCTGGACGCTTCGCACCGTGCTCGACCAGCAGTGGCCGCGGCTGAACATCATCGTGAGCGACAACGCCAGCCGGGACAACACGCGCGAGGTGGTGGAGTCGTTCGCCGACTCGCGCATCCGCTACATCAACACCGGCCGGCGCATCAGCATGTCCCACAACTGGGAATTCGCGCTGGGCCACGTGAACGAAGGCTGGGTGGGCTTCGTGGGCGACGACGACGGGCTGCTGCCCGGCGCGCTCGAGCGTGTGGCTCGCGTGATCGAGGCCACCGGCGCCCGCACCGTGGTGTCGCGCTGGCGCTTCTATTTCTGGCCCGGGGCGGCCGGCCCTGCCAACCAGCTCATGGTCCATTGCGGCAGCGGCTACGAGGTTCGCGACTCCAGCCAGTGGCTGCGCAGGCTGATGGACGGCCGGGTGGTCTACCATGACCTGCCCCACATCTACAGCGGCGGCTTCGCGGACGTCGCCCTGTTGCGCGCTTCGCGCAACGCCGAGGGCACGTTCTTCTGCTCGATGACGCCCGACGTCTATTCGGCCATCGCGCTGGCGTCCACGCATCCCAGCTACGTGATGATCCACGAGCCCATCGCCGTGATGGGCGTCTCCGCGCACAGCAACGGCGCGTCGAATTTTTCGCCCAACGCGCCGCCCGGCCCGAGCGAGCAGTTCTTCTCGGAGCCGAACATCCCCTTCCACGCGGCACTGGGTTCCAACCGCGTGAAGTCGATCCCGATCGTCGTCTACGAGAGCTACCTGCAGGCCCTGCACCTGCACGGCAACCGGCTGCATGTGCGCCTGCGCGACCAGCTCATTCTTGCCCTCGCGCAGGCAGCCCCTGCCGACCGCGCGGCGATCCGGGCCTATTGCGAGGAGATCCTCCTGCGCGAAGACCCGCCGCAAGCGGCGCTGCCGTCGGATGCGCGCATGGTCCTGCGCCGGCTGGCCGACCGCTTGCGCGGCCTGCCCGGGCTGGGCGTCCGGCTCGCGGACCTGACGGTGGATGCATCCGACTACGATGTGCGGGACATCCAGGGCGCGGCGCGCCTCTCGCGCGACCTGTACCTCGCCGAGCGCCGGCGCGGCTGGGGGCGCTCGCGCAGGGCGCTGGCCGCCCTCGTGCGGCGCCTGCCGTGGCGGCGCGGATAATGGCTTTCAAGCAAAGGGATTGGCGATGAACACTTACCGCGAAATCGAACATTGCCGGGTCGGCGGAGGCACGAACCTGGTTTCCGTGCTGAACCTCGGCATGCAGGCGATGACCGGTGTCTTCCCGAAGAGCGCCGCCGAGCCGGTGAGCCAGGGGCCGCTCGAGCTCGTCTGGAACCCCGAGAGCGGGCTGCTGCAACTGCGCCACTCGTTCGAGCCGTCGGAGATGTACGGAGACAACTACGGCTACCGCTCGGGCCTGAACCAGTCCATGGTCGACCACCTCACGCACAAGGTGCGGCAGCTGCAGCGGGCGAGCGGCCTGGCCGCCGGCGACACGGTGCTGGACATCGGCAGCAACGACTGCACGCTGCTCAACGTCTACGGCCCCGGCTACGAGCGCGTGGGGATCGACCCGACCGGCAGCAAGTTCGCCGCGTACTACCCCGCCGACGTCAAGCTGGTACCCGACTTCTTCAGCGCCGAAGCCTACCGGGCGAGCGGTGCGAAGCCGGCGCGCATCGTGACGTCCATCGCGATGTTCTACGACCTGGAGGAACCCATCCGGTTCGCCCGCGAGATTGCTTCCATCCTGCGGCCCGACGGCATCTGGCACTTCGAGCAAAGCTACATGCCGTCGATGCTGCGGCTCAACTCCTACGACACGATCTGCCATGAACACCTGGAGTACTACTCGCTGTCGGTGGTCGAGAAGATCCTGGCGGCCGCGGGGCTGAAGGCAATCGACGTCACCATGAATAACGTGAACGGCGGCAGCTTCGCCGTGACGGCCGCGCGTGCCGACAACCGGACGCTGGTGGAGAACCGCGCGGTGATCGACTGGATGCTCGCGCAGGAAGAGCGCATGGGGCTGGGCACGCCGCGGCCCTTCCGGGATTTCGAGGAGCGCGTCTACCGTCATGCGCAGGACCTCATCCGGCTGGTTCGCGCGCTGCGCGCCGACGGCAAGACGATCCTCGGCTACGGCGCATCCACGAAGGGCAACGTCGTGCTGCAGTTCTGCGGCTTCACGCCGCAGGACATCCCCGCGATCGCCGAAGTGAACGCGGAGAAGTTCGGGCGCGTGACGCCCGGCACGCACATTCCCATCATCTCGGAAGCCGAGGCGCGCGCCATGAAGCCCGACTACTTCATCGTGTTCCCCTGGCACTTCAAGGACGGCATCCTGCGCCGCGAGAGGGACTACCTGGCCGCGGGCGGCAAGTTCATCTTCCCGTTTCCGGAAATCGAGATCGTCTAGCGCATCATGATGAAGCCGCGGCGCGCGACCCAGGGCCGCACCTTTACGGCCACCGCGCGCAGCGCGGCGTAGAGCCACAGCGGAAATCCCCGGTAGACCGCCTGCGTGACGAGGTCCATCGGGCCGCGGCCACCGTAGAGCGTATCCACAAAACGATCGAGCTCGGCGCGGCTTTCCAGGGAAGGATTCCTGCGAACGGCCTTGCGCGCCGCCATGAAGGACACGATGGTGAATTCGTTGCGCAGGAAGCGCCGCACCTGCGCCTCCTCGACCGAGCCCTCGCCCCAGTAGGTGTGCGCGAGCCGCAGGAAACCGTCCACCGCGATGTGGATGCGGTAAACGACGCCGCGGTCCATGAACGAGTCGTTCTCGCCGCGCTTGTCCAGCCAGAGCTCGTCCGTGTAGAAGACACGAAGGCGCGTGCGGGCCAGCGCGAGCAGCCGGGCCGTGTGGCCCCAGCAACTTCCGGTGAAGCTGTCGACGGCGGGCATCGACCGCCACGTCTCGCACCGGATCACCAGGCCGCTCATGAAACTGAAAAGACACTCGGTGTTCACACCGTCCTGCAGGAACGCCTGCCGCTGCGCGGCGTCGGCGAAATCCAGGCGCCGCGGCCCACTCGAGCGCAGCACCGGGTAGTCCGCCAGGAAGCGCATGTCCTTGTCGCAGATCGTGTGGCGGCACATGACGACGTCGTCGCCGCCACCGAGGCTGGCCAGCACGCGATCCACGGCGCCGGGGCGCATGATGTCGTCCCCGCTGAACAGCCAGCAATACTCCCCCTTCGCTTGCTCCACGCTGCGCGCCATGTCGACGTCGATGCCACCTCGCCGCTCCAGCAGGACGTGGCGCACGTTGGGCCAGCGCGCGGCGCGGCGCGCGACGACATCCGCCGTATCGTCGGTGGACGCGCCGTCCACGACGATCACTTCGACCACGCCCGGCGTGGCCTGCGGCATGATCGAATCCAGCGTCTCGCCCAGGAAGGCGCCGAAGTTGTAGACGGGCAGGCAGATCGACAGGCGAACGGTCATGGTGGGGGGAAGCGGTGAGGTACAGGCTGCGAAACGCCGGCCAGCAGGCGCGACGCTTCGTCCCAGCACTGGCGGGCGCCCTGGCCCCACGTGAAGGGCGGCATGGGGGCGACTTCGCCCCTGCGGTCGTGCGCGGCGTGGTGCAGCACCAGGCGTTCCAGCGCCGCGTGCGAATCGCGCGGGTAGGTTTCCACGCCTTCGTCGGCAAGTTCGGCAAAGCAAGGCAGGTCGCTCGCGATCACGAGGCTGCCGCGGGTGCGCGCCTCGACCAGAGGCAAGCCGAAACCTTCCGCGAGTGACGGAAACACCAGGGCGCGGCAATTCGCGTAGGCGAAGTCGACTTCTGCGTCGGTGGCATCGAAGAGCGCGAGGAGCCGCCTGCCCTGCTCGGGATGCTGGCGCACGCGCGCGATCAGCGCCTCGCACTCGGCGCTGGCGCGCCCGATGAGGAGAAGCCGAGCCGGTTCGCCGCGCGCCCACAAGCGTTCGAAGACTTCGAGCAGGAAGCCGTAATTCTTCTTGGGCTCGAAGGAGCCGATCGCCGCGAAGGTGGGTCCGCCGCGCGTGAAGGCCTCGAGTTCGTCGCGCGGCCTGCGGCCCGCTGCCGGCGTGCGCACCGGATCGCTGCCGAGGCGGAAGTGGCCCGTGGGCGGCAAGGCCATTGCCGTTTCGCGTGCGAAGAGGTGAAGATCGTCTTCGGTCGCGCGGGAAATGCACACGACCGCATCGGACAGCGGCAGCATGCGCTGCAGCCACAACCTGAAAATCGGCGGCACCAGCTTGTGCGTGAAGTCGGGATGGCGCAGCGGAATGAGGTCGTACATCAGCAACACGACGCGGGCACCCTGCGCGCGCGCCTTCGCCGCGGCGATCCACACGGGGTAGTTCCACGAGGCATCGAACAGCAGCAGGACGTCGCCGGGGGAGAACGCAACAGCGGGTTCCGTGCGGCTCAGCACATCGAAGGTCTTGCGGCTGGTGGTGGCCCAGATGAAGCGCAGCAGGCGCCAGGGCAGCACGTGCAAGGCGATCAGTACGAGCCGCCGGAAGAACGCACCCGTGATCCAGCGAAAGAGACGCGCCGCCGGCGCATCCGCACAGGCGTCCGCACGATGGATGGTCGCCGCGAGCGCATCCGGCGCCATCTCGCGAAACCCCTGGGTGTGGAAGGACACCGTCCGGAAATCGATCCCTTCGACAGCGCAGAGGCTGCGCAGTTCTTCCTCGAGCCGCCGCACCGTGCGGGTGATGCCGACCGCCACACGCTGTGTGCGCGTGTAGCTCACATCCATGAACACGCGCGGCGCCGCGCTCATATGGTGCGCTCCCAGGGCAGGCCCGAGCGGCCCTGGACCTGGTTGCAATCGATCTTGAAGCCCGGCGCGAGCACCTCGTCGATGCGGCCGAGGTCCACCGAGTTCAGTGCGCGGTAGTACTTGTAGAACACACGGCCATCATCGAGCACGTACAGCTTGAAGTCGGAGCCGGGGTAGCCCCGCACCGCGCCTTGCGGAATCCGCAGGCTGACTGTCTCGTTGGGCGGGAAAATGCGCGGACAGGTGCGCTCGAGCTTGGCGAAGACCTCTTCGGCGCGCGGAAGCAGTACGGGCGCATCCTTTGAACGCTCGCTGGCGCGACGCGCGAGGGTGCAAAGCCAGAAGCCGTGGATGCCTGCGCGGCCGGCGGCCTCGTCGGCGAGCTTGCTCGAGGCCATGCCCGCCAGGCCGGTGGAGCGCATGAGGCGGCACTTTCCGGCGTCCTCGAGCGACAGCCCCTGCCTCGCCAGCAGCCCGTCGATGGCGAGGCCCAGCTGCGGATCGAGCCGGTCCCCTTCCTGGCCGCCGGGCACCGTCGGGAAGATCACCTTCAGCGGGCCAGGCGCGGCGATCAGTGCCTGGGTGCGCAGGCCTTCCTTGGACTTGTCGGCCAGGCCGGGTTGCGTGGAGATGTTGACCCAGCGCGATTGCGGATGGAACCGCGGGGCGATGAGCGAATACGAGATGCTGGACAGCGTCACATAGGTGGCCGGCTGCGCGGCGACGTCGGCCGGTACCTCCACCGGGAATGGCTCGCCCTCGCCCCACACCACGTGGCCCCAATACCGCCAGGGGCTCACTTCGTGGATCACGAACACCTGGCAGAGCACCATGCCGGCCGCGAGCGTGAGGCGAAAGCTTCGGCTGAGCGGAATCAGCTGGAGCATGCCGATGCACAGCGGTCCCGCGATGAGGAGGAAGGGAATGAAATACCGGCCGTTGCCCGTGGTGGTGAGCCAGGGCACGAACGCGACCGCCGTGAAGGCGAGCAGCACGAGCGGCGCGGATTTCCTGCGTTGCTCGCCGCGCGCGAGCACCAACCACATCAGCGCAAGCAGGATCAGGAACACGAAGCGGAAATCCGGCGCGATGATTTCCACGTACACCGCACCGTCGGGCGAGGCCATCGCGATGGGCCTCAGGATGGCATCGCGCCAGGTGTCGGGCAGGAATCGGATCATGGTTGGCGCCAGCCGGTCCAGGCGCGCAGCCCCTCGAACCAGTAGTCATAGAAGGGATAGACCGGATCGCCGTACCACGTCCACAGCAACCAGCCCCAGTATCCGTAGAACACGAGGAAACCCACGAGCGTAGCCACGCACCCCCACACCACATGCGCGCCGCGCTCGGGCCATGAGCGGCCGTGCAGCACCCACAGCAGGGGCATGAGGATCGCGAGCGGGCCGTTGCTCAATTTAAAGGCTACGGAGGCCCCCGCGAAGAGCCCGGACAACAGCGGTAAGCGCGCAGGCGCCAGGACGCTGCCGGTGGGCGCAGCAGAGGGCTCCATCGCCAGCGCGATGGCCCACACGAGCGGGATCGACGCCATCACGTCGTTGGCCGTGGAATCGAACAGCGACAGCACGACGCCGGTGAGGAACGCCAGGGCGACACCCAGCACACGCATGGCCACGCCATACCAGCTCGCTTCGGCAACGCAGCGCCGCGCCAGCATCCAGAGCGGTGGTACCGCCGCCAGGTTGATGGACGCGAGCACGGCGCCCGCCCAGGTTCCCGGCATGCCCGTCTGAAAGAGCTTGTAGAACGGCCAGTAAAGGTAGGGGTACTGGAACGACTGGTACGACGCCGCGAGGAAGTCGCGGTCGAAGCGCGGATGCTCGGCGATCCAGCCCAGATAGATGTGGTGGTTGAGCGCATCCCACGACAGGCCGATGCCGCCGAGCGACACAGGGATCGCCACGAAAAGCGCCCAGGCGATGCACAGGATCGCCGCGAGTTCGAGGCGTGCGGAAGGAGGCGGGAAGTTGCGCAGGCGCTGCATGGTCATTCCACGCGTGCGGAACGCCAGCAGAAGTGCAGGGCCCCGGCGAAGAAGGAGCCGATGGTGGCCTGCATGCCGGTGGCCATCAGCGTGACCGCGGGGATGGCGGATCGCATGGTCTCGAGCGGATCGAGCGGGCCGAACCCGCTGCGTCCCCAATCGAACGTGAGCCACAGGGACCAGACCAGGCCCGCGAGGAAGACCGAGAGGCCGAGCAGCAGGCCGTTCTCGATCGTGAAGGAGGAGCCCCAGCGGGTCATCCAAGGCGGCTCGGCCACCAGCCCCGCGAGCACTGCGATCCACTTGGTGAGGACGGCAAACAGGATGAACTGGACGCCCAGGATGGTCGCCCCTCCGAGGTACAGCAAGGTGTGGATGCCCAGGGGGATGGGTCCCACCTGTGGGCCCGCGAGGCCCAACAGCAGGCCGGACAGCCCCGCGACGAGGAGCGCGATGCCGGGGTAGAGAAACAGCCATCGCGGGCAGAACAGCAGCAGGAAGCGCAGGTGACGCCATCCGTCGCGCCAGGTGCGCAGGTGCGGCGGCCGGCCGCGGCCGTCGCGCCGCAACGCGGTGGGGACTTCCTCGATGCGCAGGCCCGCCAGTGCCGCCTTGGCGATCAGTTCGCTGGCGAATTCCATCCCGGTCGTGATGAGGCCCAACTGCTGCACGGACTCGCGCGAGAAGCCGCGCAAGCCGCAATGGAAGTCTCCGATGTGCGTGCGAAAGAAGAGTCGTCCGATGAAACTGAGCACGGGGTTGCCGAGATAGCGATGCAGGAAGGGCATCGCGCCCTGCGCGATGCCGCCCTGGAAACGGTTGCCCATCACGACGTGCGCGCCGCCGCGCAGTTGCTCCACGAATCCGCCGAGACGCGAGAAGTCGTAGCTGTCGTCCGCATCGCCCATGATGACGAAGCGGCCCCTTGCACTGGCGATGCCGGCTTGCAGCGCCGCGCCGTAACCGCGCTGCGGCACCCGTACGACACGGGCGCCGGCCGCTTCGGCGATCTCCACGGAACCGTCGGTGGATCCGTTGTCGGCCACGAGGACCTCGCCGCGAATACCCGAACCCTGGATGAAGTCGCGCGCGGCGCGCACGCATGAGCCCAAGGTCCTCGCCTCGTTCAGGCATGGCATGAGGACAGTCAGTTCGCAGGTGGTATCGGTCATTGGCAGCAGGAGCGGCTCGATTATCGGTGCACCAAAGAAAACGAGCGGCCTGGGCCGCTCGTTTTGCGTTTTCTAGAGAATCACCGGCTGCATGCCGGGGATCATCAGCCGCGGCAGGAGCCGGGCAGGTACTTCGGCAGCACGCCGTTCGTGGGCGCCGGGCCGCAGACCCACTTGAACACGGCGGAACCGAGGTTCGCCGGGACGGCGGCGGTCGTCGTATCCGTGGCGTAAGGCGTCAGGATGATCTTCTTGTCGTCGATGTTGGTGTCGTTGAAGCCGGTGGCTTCCACAGTGACCACGCCATTGGAGTCGGTGTGGATGCTCTTGACGTACTTGCTGGTCTGCGACGAAGACTCGCAGCCCCAGCCGTCAGCGGCAGGGGTGGTGCTACCGGACTGGTAGACCTCGGTGATGGTCGTACGGCAAGCGGATGCGGCCAGAACGACCTCCGACATCTTCGCGCGCTTGGTGTAGTCCTGGTACGCGGGCAAGGCCACAGCGGCCAGGATACCGATGATCGCGACCACGATCATCAATTCGATAAGGGTGAAACCCTGTTGCAGTTGACGCTTCATGGAACCTCCGGAGTTGTGTGAAGAAGCGGGGCAACTTTGCAAGTGCTGTGCCAGCCCATCCGTCGCCGGAAAGTATGCAGTTTTTGGCGGATTGAACGGGTCCGAGCTGCCGAAATCTGGCTACAGGGACACTTCCGGCGACATTTTTGTCGCCGGAGCGAACACTATTTGATGCAGACGGACCGTACCTGCTTCAGGTCCGTCATCCCCATCATGATCTTTTCCATGCCGTCCATCTTCAGGGTGCGCATGCCGCCTTCCACCGCCGACGCGAACAGCTCCGCCACCCGGGCGCGTTCCTGGATCAGGCGCTTGGTGGGGTCGTCCGCGACGAGCAGTTCGTGCAGGCCGATCCGGCCCTTGTAGCCTGTCTTGTTGCACTTGTCGCAGCCGTTGGCCTTGTAGAACTTCAGCCGGCCGTCCTGCCCATAGAGCTTGACCCAGTTCTCGTAGAGCTTCTTCGCCTCGCCTGCATAGTCCGCCTTCCAGGCGGCGGAGTGCCGCAATTCCTCGGCATATTCGGTGACGAACAACTTGACCTCGTCGGCATCGGGGAAGTACTCCGTCTTGCAGTCGCAAAGCTTCTTGGCCAGGCGCTGCGCGAGGATGCCGAGCAGGGCGTCCGCAAAGTTGAACGGGTCCATGCCCATGTCCAGCAGGCGGATGATGGATTCCGGCGCCGAGTTCGTGTGCAGCGTGGAGAAGACGAGGTGGCCCGTGAGCGAAGCCTCCACGCCCATGGACACTGTTTCCTTGTCGCGCGATTCGCCGACCATGATGATGTCGGGATCGGCGCGCAGGAAAGCCCGCATCACCAACGCGAAGTCGATGCCCGCCTTCTTGTTGATCTGCACCTGGCGAAGGCCCTTCTGCGTGATTTCGACCGGGTCCTCCGCCGTCCAGATCTTGGTGTCCGGCGTGTTGAGGAACTTCAGGATGGAATGCAGCGTGGTCGTCTTGCCCGAACCCGTCGGCCCGCAGACATAGAACAGGCCATAGGGCTTGCTCACCGTCTTTTCGAGCCGCTCCTTGTTGTGCGGGGTGAGTCCCAGCTTCTCCAGCGGAATCGGCTCGCCCGCGGCGAGGATACGCATGACCACGTCCTCGACGCCGCCGGCGGAGGGGATGGTCGCGACGCGCAGCTCGATGTCCAGCGGTCCGAACTTCTTGAACTTGATCTTTCCGTCCTGGGGCTTGCGCTTCTCGGAGATGTCGAGGTCGCACATGATCTTCAGGCGCGTGACCATCGCCTGCCGGAAATGCGCCGGCACCTCGATGTAGGGCTGCAGGCTGCCGTCGATGCGAAAGCGGATGCCCGTCTTGGCCTTGCCCGGCAGGGGCTCGACGTGGATGTCCGACACCTTCATGTTGTAGGCATCGACGATGACCTTGTTCACGAACTTCACCAGTTCGTTGTCGGCGGCCGCGGAGTCACCGAAGTCCTCGGAGCCCTCGTCGTCCACCGGCGCGCTGAGGTCGGCCAGCAGCTCGTCGATCGACGCGCCTTCCTCGCCGCCCGCGCCGTAGATCTGCGCGAGCGTTTCCTCGAACTCGGTTTGGGTGGTGACGCGATAGGTGAACTTCGACAGGCGGGAGAACACCTGCGGCACGATGCGCGAACCCCTGGTCGCCTCCGGGTCCAGGCACATCACCACGAGGCCCTCAGGCGATTCCTCCAGCGGGATCCAGCCCTGCTCCTGCAGGAATTCGCGCTTGAGGCTCCCGTGCAACTGCTCCGACCGGATGCGGCCCGCGTTGAAGGGCTCGTAGGGCATGCCGAAAAACTTCGCGAGCGAAGGCCCGATCTGGGCGGGCCGGATCGAGAAGCTCGCCATCAGCACATGCTCGACGGGCTTGGCTTCCTCGCGGGCCTGCTGGATGCAGTGCGCGAGTTCGTCCGCCGTCATGACGCCGGCAGAAACCAGCCCGTCGTACTTGGTGGCGCGGCGGCGCTGGCCTTCCTCGGCCTTCTGCATGCGCTGGCGGATCGCGGTGGCGAGGGTCTTGCACAGCTGTGTCGCGCCTTCGACCTCGAGATCACCGAACGGCTGGTCGCTCTTGTTGTTGATCACCTGCAGCACGCCGTGCAGGGTCTCGCCATCGAGGATGGGAACGATCATGAGCTGCTTGGTGCGGTATCCCGAGCGGCGGTCGATCTCCTTGGCAGTCGCGAAGCTGAGCGCCGGGTCGATGCGCTTGAGCGCCTCCTCGTCGTAGACGTCGGCGATGTTCAGCATGCGCTTGCTGAAGGCGCAGTAACCCGCGAGGCTTTGCGCGCTGATCGGCAGCTTCAGTTCCTTGCTGCTGTTCAGGCCCGTCTTGAGTTTGGAGACGATCGCGGTGCGGTCTTCGTTCACCGCGTAGAGCGTCAGGCGGTCGGCGTTGAACAGCTTGCAGATGTCCGGGCTCGCGTCCAGGATGATCTGGTCGATGTTCTCCGTCTCGTGGATCTTGGTGGTGACGACCTGCAGCTGCTTGTAGAACAGCGCCTCGAACGACACGCCGCGCTTTTCCGGCGGCAGCATCTGCGAGTCGTAGAACGCCTGCGAGTCCTTTTCCGGTTTCAATACCGCATTCATAGGTCGAACTCCTGCCCCGCCCGAAGCCAGCGGATGTCATGTGTCACGTTGGGGCCGAAAGGCTGCGTCTGGTCGAACTTCTGGATCTCCGCCATGATCAGCTCGGTCTCCGCCGGCTTGGTGTGCGTGATGTAGATCGGGAAGGACTTGGTCTTGTCGATGCAATCCAGCTCCTCGGCCAGCGCATGCGGCGACAGGTGCAGGCTGCGCTTGGCGAGGTCCTTTTCGCGGTTGCTGAACGCCGTCTCGATGATGAGCGCCGCGACGTTCATTTGGTTGACGCGGCGCCAGAACGCCGGATTGCGCTCCGTATCGCCGCTGAAAATCCAGCAGCCCTTGCCCGAGGTCACCGCGTAGCCCACCGCCGGCACCGTGTGCACTGCGGGCAGCACCTCGATGCGCTTGCCGGTGATGTCCAGGGTCTGTCCGACCTGGATCTCGTGGAAGGTGATGAAGGGCTTCTCGGGCGTGGGAATGCGGCTGAAGTCGGGCCAGATGACGTTGTTGAAGACGTGGCTCTTGAGCGCCGCGATCGTGCCGGCCAGCGCGTGGATCTGTACAGGCTTGGTGAGCGTCGAGGCGATCGCGTCGATCATGAGCGGCAGGGCCGCCACGTGGTCCAGGTGGGAGTGCGTGAGCAGCACGTGGTCCACCTGCCGCATTTCCTCGAGCGTGAGGTCGCCCACGCCGGTGCCTGCATCGACGAGCACGTCGGCGTCGATCAGGAAGGACGTCGTGCGGCAGTCCTTCGCGATCGCGCCAGAGCAACCCAGCACCCGCACCTTCATTCGACAAGGTTCCTATTTGGTCTCGAAATTGGTCGCCCCGTCCCACTCCGGGTCGAAGGGGAGCAATCTCATCGAGGCTACACGCTCGCTGTACAGTTCGTAAAGGTATTTTTTTGCATTCATCCGCTGCAGGTTCAGCAGAAGAAGGTCGCACTGGTCCCAGTCCTGCGCGCGGTAGGCCTTGAGCAGCGCCGCCCAGGTTTTCAGCTCGTCGCTGTGGGCCTTGTCCAGCCGGTCGGCGGGCGCCAGCGGCCAGAAAATGGCCACGGCCTGCTCCTTGCCTTTCACCCGGACCCGATCGAGCTCCTGCCAGGCGAACTGCGGCGCGATTTTGCGGGTGGTTTCGCTCACCACTATGTCCACGCCGTAGGCCTTGGACAGTCCCTCCAGCCGGGAGCCGAGGTTGACCGAGTCGCCGATCACGGTATAGGCCCGGCGGATGTCCGATCCCATGTCCCCCACGCACATCGTCCCGGTGTTCAGCCCGATCCCGATGCCGATCTCGGGCATCCCCTTGGCGCGGTGCTCCTCGTTGATCTTGCGCACCGCGTTGGCCATTTCCATGGCGGTCTTCACGGCCAGGTGCGCGTGCTCGGCGGTCTCCACCGGTGCGCCCCAGAACGCCATGACGCAGTCGCCCATGTACTTGTCGATGGTGCCCCGGTTGCCGCGGATGATGTCGGTGAGGCGGTTGAAGACGGCGTTGAGCAGTTCCTGGAGCTGGGTCGGCTCCATGGTCTCCGACATCTTGGTGAAGCCGCGCATGTCGCAGAACATCACCGTCAGTTCCTTGTTGGTGGCCTTCATCGAATAGGCCTCGGGGTCCTTGACCATCTCGTCGACCAGTTCGGGCGGGACATAGGTGCCGAACAGGTTTGCAAGTTCGCGCTTGCTTCGGCTTTCCACGAAGTAGCCGTAACTCATGTTGAGGGCGAAAGCCGTCAGGCACATCACCAGCGTGGTCGCGAGCGGCAGCACCCAGCCCTTGCCCAGATAGAGGTAGAAGTTCAGGCCGACCACCAGGCCGATCACCACGACGCTCAGGAGCACGGCACGGGTGGCGGTGAGCAGGGGAAGCCCGATCGCCAGGACCAGGCCGGCGAGGAGGACCACCGTCACGTCGTAGCCGATGGCGTAGTCCGGCTTGAAGAGGATCTTGCCGTCGAGGAAGCCGGCGATGACGTTGGCGTGCGTTTCGACGCCGGGGTAGGTGCCCCCCACCGGGGTCACGCGCAAGTCCTGCAGGCCCGGCGCGGTAGTGCCCACGAGGACGATCCGGTCTTTCAGGGTGCCGGGCTGCAGGCGGTGGGCCACGAGATCGGACGCCGAAACGTAGCGGAAGCTGCCGGCTTGCGGGCCGCCGGGACCGCGGAAAGGGACCAGCGTGGCGACCCGATGGTCGACGGGAATGCCCAGCACCTTGTCCGCCGCGACGTTCAACCGGATGTTTTCGAGGCTCTGGTAGTCCCGCCCGACCAGGCGCGAGTCGTCGCGCGGGAATCCCGGCTCCACCTTCGGCAGGCCCAGCAGCGCACGGAACATCGCGAGCGACAGGGACTCGTAGTAGGCGCCCTTGTATTCGGCCACGAGCGGGATGGATCGCACCACCCCGTCCTCTTCGATGATCGGGTTGAAGAAGCCCGCCAGCGGCGCGGCGCGGGCGATCTGCTCGATGTTGCTTCCGTAGCCGTTGTAGCCGATGAAAGTGATGGGGCGCCCGCGCAGCGCGTCCTTGGTCATCACGGGCGCGGGCAGGACGCCGTTGGTGCGGCCATCGCGGTCGCTCGTGAAGTAATAACCCAGGACGACCGGCTTTTTCTCGATGGCCTTGGCGAAGAGCGCGTCGTAGTCGAGCGACGCCTGCATCTGGTTGACGCGCTCGCCGAACCCGGCCTGGTCCTTCAATTCCCCCTGCGCGAGTTGCCGCAGCCGCTTCAGTCCGGAGCTTTCGTCGGCCTCGGCGAACACGATGTCGAAGCCCACGAGCGCGACCTGCTGGCGGTCGAACAGGTCCTGGACCATCTCCGCGACGCGGTTGCGGCTCCAGGGCCAGCGGCCAACCTCAGCCAGGCTCTTCTCGTCGATGTCGACGATGACGATGCGTTCGTCGGCCTTGTTCGACAGCGTCGCGCGGATGCGCGCGTCGTAGATGATGTCGTCGAGGCGCTGCAGGAAGCCGATCGGCACCAGGCCGATGGCATGCACGAGCGCGAACACCAGCGGGATCAGCGTCACCGCGATGCGTGGCCAGTGTTTCCAGAGCAAGCCCATCAGGCCCTACCTCGCTGGTGGTGATGCGGGGCGCGCTGGGCGCCGGCGCGATCAGGGCTGCACAAACTGCATCTGCGTGCCGGCCAGTTCCAGCAGGTCACCGTTCTTGAGGGTGACCGGCTCCGCGCCGATGGCCGCGCCGTTGAGCGTGGGCTTGTTGGCGCCTTCGACGTGCGCCACCACGAACCCGTGGGGCCGCTTGGTGATGGCCGCCACCGCGACACCCGGCTTGCCGATGGTGGTGACGACCTTGACGAGGGGCACTTCGCGCCCCGCGGCGGCGCCCGAGAGCACCTTGATCGCCGCGTTGATGTGCCCGAGGTCGCTCGCCTGGGCAGCGCCGCTGGATGCGGGAGCTGCCTGGGCGCCGGCCGCGGCGGGCGCCGCCGGACCGGGCATCGGCGGGACCATGCCCGCCTTGATGATCATCGTCTTCTCGAAGGTGGGGCCGGCGACTTCGTTGATGTACTTGATCTTGTACTTGCCGATTTCCACCGTGTCGTTATTTTGCAACAGCTGCTTCTTCACGGCCTTGCCGTTGACATAGGTGCCGTTGGTGCTGTTCAGGTCCTCGAGATAGACCTCGTTACCGCTCATCTGCAGGACCGCGTGTTCGCCGCTGACGGCCAGGTTGTCGATCACGATGTCGTTGTACGGCCGGCGCCCCAGAGAGGTCCGGTCCTTGGTCAACTGCACTTCCTTGATGACAACACCGTCGATCGAAACGATCATTTTCGGCATGGTCCACTCCTGTCTTTAAGACTCGTTATTCGGGAACTAGTACCAAAGGCTATTTTCCCAGCATTCTGGAAATCAGGCCCCGCTTTTTGGACGCGAGACTCGCCTGCGCCACGAAAACCGAGATGTTGTCGCGCCCGCCGTTCGCATTCGCCGCATCGATCAATTGAGCGGCTTTCTGCTCCAGCGTCGCGTCTCCAGCCAGGATTTTCGCGATCCCCTCATCATCCACCATGTCGGACAGACCGTCCGAGCACATCATGTAGATATCGCCCGGTTCGACCCTGTGCTCGTTGACTTCAAGCAACACTGCGTCTTCCACGCCGAGGGCGCGGGTGACCAGATTCTTGTTGCTGGAAGTCGCCGCCTGCTCCGGCGTGATCAGCCCGGCGTCCATCTGCTCCTGCAGCAGCGAGTGGTCCTTGGTGACCTGGGTGATCTCGTTGCCCCGTAACCGGTAGCAGCGCGAGTCCCCGATGTGCCCGATCAGCACGCGCCCGTCCTGGAAGACGCCGACGACCAGCGTCGTGCCCATGCCGCTGTAGTGCGGATTCGAATTGGCGGCATTGAAGATGGAGCGGTTCGCGTTGTCGACGCAGATCTCCATCGCGCGGCGCACTTCACGGGTGTTGGCGTGGCGCCCCGCCTGCGACAGCCAGCGCCCCAGTTCCGACTTGATGAACGTGGTGGCCATGCCGCTGGCGATCTCGCCGGCGTTGTAGCCACCCATGCCGTCGGCCAGGATGCCGAGGCGCACCGGTTCGTCGAAGGTGACGGAATCCTCGTTGTTCTCGCGCGCAAGGCCCGGATCGGTGCGGATGCAAAACTCGTAGTTCATAGGTTGCCGGTCAGGACTCGCCGGATCCGCCAGTTCCTGGCTTGCGGAACACGTCGGTCTTGGCAAAGGCGGCGTCTCCTCCGTCATTTTTGTGCGTCGGATCATAGCCCGGCGGCGACGCCGCGGGGGGCGGCATCCCGACCACCGTGGCTTCGAACACCGGCGCGGCGTCCGCGGAAGGGTGCGCGCCGGTGGCAAACGCCACCGTCTTGTCCGCGTTGGCGACGTTGACCTCGTCGTCGGGGCGCATGACGACGCCGGGGGGCGTGGCGGGACCGGTTCTCGCCGCGGGCGCGGGCATCGGCGCACCGGACAACTCCGCCAGCACCGAACGCAGGTCGCCGGCGAACTGGTCGCCGTCCTGGTAGCGGGTCTCGGGGCGCTTGCTCAGGGACAGGGCGACGATGTTGGCCAGCCGCTCGCTGATGTCCTTGCGCACGATGCGGATGTCCGGCGCTTCCTCGTTGGCGATCTTGTACATCAGCTCCGCCATCGAGTCGCCGCGGAAGGGCAGCACGCCGGTGAGCATCTGGAACAGCATGACGCCGAGCGAGTAGAGGTCCGAGCGGCCGTCCACCTTCTTGCCGGCGATCTGCTCGGGCGACATGAAGCTCGGCGTGCCCAGCACGAGGCCCGTCTTCGTCTTGCTGGAGTCCGTGATGCGCGCGATGCCGAAGTCGGTCACCTTGACGGTGTCGCTGTCGAACTCGTACATGATGTTCGCGGGCTTGATGTCCCGGTGCACCACGTTCTGCTTGTGCGCGTAGCCGAGCGCCTCGGCCACGCGCGCGACGATCGACACGACCTTGGCGGCGGGCAGCAGCTGACCGTCCTTGCAGAAATCGACCAGGTCCTTGCCCTTGAGGAATTCCATGGCGATGTAGGCGAGGTCATGCTCCTCGCCCGCATCGAAGATGGTGACGATGTTCTGGTGCTGCAGGCGGCCGGCGGTCTCCGCCTCGCGAAAGAAGCGCTCGCGCGCATCGGCGAGTTCCTCGCCCTCGAATTCCTGCGACAGCGCCATCGTCTTGATCGCGACGACGCGGCCGATCTTCGGGTCCTTGCCGAGGTACACCACGCCCATCGCGCCCTTGCCGAGCTCCTTCTCTACCTGGTAGCGGCCCAGCATGGGTTTTTCCACGCCGCCGCCATCCAGCAGCATCGTGCCGCCCGGGTGCGCCCCGCCGCCGCCGAGGATGACGGTTTCGGACAGGTTCTTCGCGCGATTGAGCTTGGCGTCCAGGCCCTTGTAGCCTTTGTCCAGGGTGGCCATGTATTCGTAGACCGCCTGCACCTTGTTGAACTGCCGCTTGCGCTCGAAATCGAGCGCCAGGTTGCCCAGGTTGTCCATCAGCGCGTCGCTGTGCGGCACGCGGCGGAAACGGTCGAATGCGGCGTCCAGCTGGCCCTGTCCCTGCATCGCGAGGCCCATCATGCGATTGGTCTCGGCCGACTCTTCATCGGACTTGAGCTTGCCGGCCTCGGTGACGAGGAAGCGCTTGGTCGTGAGCGCGAGGTGCCCGATCACGAGCAGCGTGGCCGGGAACACGAGCTGCAGCCAGGTCGACGCGCCGGCTAGCAGGCCGAACTCCGCGGCCAGCAGCGCGACGAAGAGCACCGCGGTGACCATGCCCGCCAGCCCCGCGCTCAGGCGCGGCAGGCCGCCGATGACGTAGGCGGCCACCAGCAGCAACGCCCCCAGCGCAGCCCAGCCGCCCCAGGCCGGCTGCACGATGAAGTGCTCGCTGAGGATGCTGGAAGTGGTGTGGGCGATCATTTCCACCGGCGTGACGGCGGGCGTTCCGGGCACAGCGAATTGCGAGCCCACCCCCGCGGCCGTGGCGCCGATGAGCACGATCTTGCCGGTGTATTTGCTAGCCGGGATCTTGCCGTTCAGCACGTCGTAGAAGGAGTCGATCGCGAACGGCGGCTTGCCGTCGCGACCCTTGTAGAACTGCGGGAACATGACCGCCGCTTCGTCCGTCTTGACTCGCAGCTTGCCGATCTGCACGGAATCGCCTGCATTCAGGCGAATGTCTGATGTCGTGAGGTTCAGGCTCTTGAGCGCGGCGAGCAGGCTCATCGAAGGCACCGCGTTCCCGTCGTAATTCACGAGCAGGGGCTCCGTGCGCACAGCGCCGTCCTTGTCGTTGAGCTGGTTGAGGTGGCCAATCCCAGCCGCCGCATTCGCAATGATGTCGATCGGCTGCTGAGTGGCCATGGCGGGGACGGAGAATCCCCCGGTGTCCTTGACGCTGCTCTTCAACGCTGCGGCAGGCAGCCCCTTGTCTACTTTGCCTTGTGCCTCGCCTAGCTGGAAGAAGGACGGAATCACCACGTTGCCCGCCTTGGCCATGCTGGCGGCGAGTTTGGCATCGGTGTCCAGCGTGGCTTCGGCTTCCGCGACGACCTTGTGCAGGTTGTCCACCAGCGCATTGCCGCCCGTGCTTCCTTCCGGCCCGAGCGCTTCCTTGAGCTTGCGGATGAACACGAGGCCGCGGTCCGTCTGGGGCTCGAAGAAGAACACCGTGTTGACGATGGTCTTGGCCTTGGCGGCGGCGAGCTTGTCGATGAGCTGCGCGTGGATGTCGCGCGACCAGGGCCAGCGTCCGATGTTCGCGATGCTCTGGTCGTCGATGGCGATGATCGCGATGCGGTCGGAGGGCTGCCGTCCGCTGCTGGTGCTCGCGTAATCGTAGAAGCGGCGCTCCATCGTGCCGATGGTGTCGGTGCCGAGGTTCAGCAACACCACGGCCGCCACGACGAGGACGCCCATGAACCAGTCCGCGCGCCAGAAACGGCCACGTTTTGCCGAAGAAGATGTGCTCACTTGCCCGCCCCTCGTGCGAAGAACTGATCGACACCGCGGACAACCACGGCATTACCAACACCCGACGCCACGAAGGGTGCAGGCCTCCGGTGGGACGTTAACAGACGCAACAGCGACGGACAAGGGACTTTGTCACGTCGCTACTACGTTTTGTTGCATTTGTGCACGGGGCATTCGCGCCCCGCGAAATGCCGGCTTCAAGCCTCTTGCGTCTTGTGCGCGCGCGCCTGCAGCGCTTTGCCCACACCGACCACGAAGACGGCGCCTGCGGCGGCCGCCACATAGTGCAGCCAGGGGTTCGCATGCGCGAAGTCCGACAGCACCACGTCGCTCGCGATCGTCTCGCCACCGACCCAGCCGATGAGGCCCGCGCCGAGCACCACGATGATGGGGAAGCGCTCCATCAGCTTGACCATAAGGGTCGCGCCGAAGATCACCAGCGGAATGCTGATCGCCAGGCCCAGGATGAGCAGCACGGTGCTGCCTTTGGCTGCCGCAGCCACGGCGATGACGTTGTCCAGGCTCATCACCAGGTCGGCGATCAGGATGGTCCGGATCGCGGCGCCGAGGCTGCCGTATTCCTTGACTTCGCCGTCATCCTCACCGTCCTCTTCGGACAGCAGCTGGATGCCGATCCAGAGCAGCAGTAAGCCGCCGACGACCTGCAGGTAGGGCAGTGAAAGCAGCTTGGCGGCCACCACGGTCAGGATGATCCGCAGGACCACGGCAGCGCCGGAGCCGAACAGGATGGCCTTCTTTTGCTGCTGCGGGGGCAGGGAGCGTGCCGCCAGGGCAATCACGACGGCGTTGTCGCCGGAGAGGATGATGTTGATCCAGATGATCTTCAACAGCCCGATCCAGAACTCGGGACTCTGCAGCAGTTCCATGCTTGTCTCTCCAGCGCGTTGTTAGGCATGAAAAGCGCCCCAGAACGGTGGTCGTGGGGCGCTTTCTTTTCTTCAACGCGCAGTGTAAGCGCGTCGGGCTGCAGTCAGGTTCGTAATTCTGCTTACAGCAACGCCTTCAGCAGCTTGGCCATCTCCGACGGGTTGCGCGTGACCTTGAAGCCGCACTCTTCCATGATGGCGAGCTTGGCGTCGGCGGTATCGGCGCCGCCGGAGATCAGCGCGCCGGCGTGGCCCATCCGCTTGCCCGGAGGCGCCGTGACGCCTGCGATGAAGCCGACGATCGGCTTTTTCATGTGGTCCTTGCACCAGCGGGCGGCGTCCGCCTCGTCGGGGCCGCCGATCTCGCCGATCATGATGACGGCGTCCGTTTCCGGATCGTCGTTGAAGGCCTTCATCACGTCGATGTGCTTCAGGCCGTTGATCGGGTCGCCGCCGATGCCCACGGCGCTGGACTGGCCCAGGCCGATTTCGGTGAGCTGCGCCACGGCTTCGTAGGTGAGCGTGCCCGAACGGGACACGACACCGATGCGGCCCTTGCGGTGGATGTGGCCCGGCATGATGCCGATCTTGATTTCGTCCGGCGTGATGAGCCCCGGGCAGTTGGGGCCGAGCAGCAGCGTCTTCTTGCCGCCCGCGGCTTCCTTGGCCTTCATCCGGTTGCGCACCTCGAGCATGTCCTTCACGGGAATGCCTTCGGTGATGCAGATGGCCATGTCGAGGTCGGCCTCGACAGCTTCCCAGATCGCGGCTGCCGCGCCCGCCGGGGGCACGTAGATCACCGACACGTTGGCGCCGGTCTGGTTCTTCGCGTCCTTGACGGAGGCGAAGATCGGGATGTCGAAAATCTTCTCGCCGGCCTTCTTCGGGTTCACGCCCGCGACGAAGCAGTTCTTGCCGTTGGCGTATTCCTGGCACTTCTCGGTGTGGAACTGGCCGGTCTTGCCGGTGATGCCCTGGGTGATGACGCGCGTGTCTTTGTTGATGTAGATCGACATCTTGTTTTCCTTAAGCTGCTGCTTTGACCGCGGCGACGACCTTCTGCGCGGCCTCCGCCATCGTGTCGGCGCTGATGATCGGCAGGCCCGACTCGGCCAGCATCTTCTTGCCCAGCTCTTCGTTCGTGCCCTTCATGCGCACGACCAGCGGCACGGACAGGTTCACGGCCTTGCAGGCGGTGATGACGCCGGTGGCGATGGTGTCGCACTTCATGATGCCGCCGAAGATGTTGACCAGGATGGCCTTGACCTTCTTGTTCTTCAGCATGATCTTGAAGGCCTCGGTGACCTTCTCCGGCGTGGCGCCGCCGCCGACGTCCAGGAAGTTCGCGGGTTCCGCGCCGAAGAGCTTGATGGTGTCCATCGTCGCCATCGCCAGGCCGGCGCCGTTCACGAGGCAGCCGATGTTGCCGTCGAGGCTGATGTAGGCGAGGTCGAACTTGCTCGCCTCGACCTCGGCCGGGTCTTCCTCGTCGAGGTCGCGCAGGGCGACGATCTCGGGGTGGCGAAAGAGCGCGTTGCTGTCGAAGTTGAACTTCGAATCCAGCGCGGTGATGTTGCCCTTGCTGTCGCGGTTGAGCGGGTTGATCTCGACCAGGGACGCGTCGGTCTCCATGTAGCAGCGGTAGAGCTTCTTGAAGACGTCGACCGCCTGCGCGGTGGAGTCCGCGGGGATGCCGATGCCGTCCGAGATTTCCCTGGCCTGCGCATCGGTGATGCCGGCGATCGGGTCGACGAACACCTTGATGATCTTCTCGGGCGTCGAATGCGCGACTTCCTCGATGTCCATCCCGCCTTCGCTGGAGGCGATGAAGGCGATCTTCTGCGTCGCGCGGTCCGTGACGACCGACACGTAGTATTCCTTCTGGATGTCCGCGCCGTCCTCGATGTACAGGCGCCGCACCTTCTGCCCTTCGGGCCCGGTCTGGTGCGTCTTCAGCTGCATGCCCAGGATGTCGCCGGCCAGGCGCTTGACGTCGTCCACGGTCTTCGCGACCTTGACACCGCCGCCCTTGCCGCGCCCGCCCGCGTGGATCTGTGCCTTGACGACCCACACCGGGCCGCCGAGTTTCTGGGCGGCTTCCACCGCCTCCTGCACCGTGAAAGCCGGGATGCCGCGCGGAACGGGCACACCGAAGTTGCGCAAGATCTCCTTGCCTTGGTACTCGTGAATCTTCATGAGGTCTCTCTCGAGGAACGTGGGGGAATCGGCCCGGCGGCACCGCGGCCGCGCCGGGTGCGCGGCCTGCAGGAAGCGGTCTTCAACTGTATCATGGTGCAATGCACCAATCTGCGGCGTGCCTTACAGTGGCGCGAGCAGTTCCAACAGGACAAAAGATGCCCAAGGTCTTTATCGATGGCGAAGCCGGCACGACCGGCCTTCAGATCCGCGAACGGCTGGCCAACATGCCGCAGGTCGAAGTCGTGAGCATCGCGCCGGAGCTGCGAAAGGACCCGGCCGCCAAGCGCGCGCTGATGACCGGCGTGGACATGGTCATCCTGTGCCTGCACGACGACGCCGCGCGCGAAACCGTCGCGGTGATCGACGGGATCGAGCGCGAAACCGGCCGCAGCCCCCGCGTGATCGACGCGTCGACCGCCCACCGCACCGCCGAGGGCTGGGTCTTCGGCTTCCCTGAACTCGCCCCCGGCCAGCGCGAGGCCGTCGCGGCCGCGCGCCGCGTGAGCAACCCGGGCTGCTATTCCACCGGCGCGATCGCGCTGGTGCGGCCCCTGGTCGATGCGGGCATCATCCCGCGCGACTTCCCGCTGTACCTGCCGGCCGTCAGCGGCTACTCCGGCGGCGGGCGCAGCATGATCGAGGCCTACGAGAGCGGCGACGCCCCGGCCTTCCAGATCTACGGGCTGAACTTCAAGCACAAGCACCTGCCGGAAATCGTGAAGTACACCGGCCTCACCCGCCGCCCGATCTTCGTGCCGGCGGTCGGCAACTTCCGCCAGGGCATGCTGGTGCAGCTGGCGCTCCACCTGGATATGCTCCCGGGCAAGCCGGATCCGAAGGACCTGGAATCCGCGCTCGCCAGGCACTATGCCGGCAGCGAATGGGTGAGCGTGCAGCCGCCCACGGAAGACGGCCGCATCGACGCCCTGGCGCTCAACGACACCAACAAGATGGAGTTGCGCGTGTACGGCAGCGAGGAACAGCGCCAGGCCGTGCTGGTCGCGCGCCTGGACAACCTCGGCAAGGGCGCGAGCGGCGCCGCCGTGCAGAACCTCAGGCTGATGCTCGGGCTGTGAGGTCCGAGCGCACCCGCGCCAGCACCGACGTCCAATCGCCCTCGGTGGGCTGACGGTAGAGCCGCGCGGTCGGATACCACGGCGAATCCTCGCGCTCCAGCATCCAGCGCCAGTCCGGTGCGTACGCCTCCAGCACCCACACAGGCCGGCCCAGTGCGCCCGCCAGATGCGCGAACACGGTGTCCACCGTGACCACCAGGTCCAGCGCGCTCGCGAGCGCGGCAGTCTCCGCAAAAGTGCCGATCTCTTCGTCGAAGCGGCGCAGCTGCGTCCACTGCGCGAGCGCCTGCGCATCGCTTTCGCGCACCTGCGGCTGCAGGCTGATGAACTCGCATCCGGCCGCCTCCAGGGCGCGGAACGCCTGCAACGGGATCGAACGGTGGTGGTCGTTGTTGTACGACGCGTTGCCGGACCAGGACACCCCGACCTTGAGCAGGCCGCGGCCGTCGTCCAGGCGTTCGCGCCATTCCCGCACGCGCGCTTCGTCGGCGGTGACATAGGGAACCGCCGCGGGCAGGTTGGCGAGCGTGATGCCCAGCACGTGCGGCAGGCTCATCAGCGGGCACACGAAGTCGAAGGCCGGAATCTCCTGGCCGTCGTGCACCACCCGGCAGTTGGGCGCGAGGCCCGATGCCAGCGCGGCCAGTGACGGCGGGACGCGAAGCAGCACCGACTTCGCGCGGGCGGCCACGAGCGGCACGAAGCGAAGGAACTGGATCGCGTCGCCGAGCCCTTGCTCCGACAGCAGCAGGATCGAGCGCGCGGAGAGGTCTTCACCGCCTGTCCACCACGGCCGCCCGAACTGCGGCGGCCGGCCCTTGCGGCCTTGCGCGGCGGCATGCCAGCGCGATTCGTAGTGCGCCCACCCGGCGGCATAGTCGCCCAGCAGCAGGCTCCCCATCGCGCGGTTCCAGTGCAGGTCGGCGTCGCCGGGATGCAGCGCGAGGCCCTCGTCCGCGCAGGCGATCGCCTCGGGAATGCGCACCATCGCGGTCAGCACGACACCACGCACGATGAGCGTCTCGCGGTCCCCCGGACGCAGGCGCAGCGCTTCGTCGATTCGCTGCAGCGCCTCGTCGTGGCGCCCGAGTCGCGACAGTGCAGTCGCGCAAGGCACGAGGGTTTCCGGGGCGGGGCCGGCCAGGGCCAACGCCCGCTCGAACGATTGCAAGGCCTCGCGAGCCCGCCCGAGGTCCATCAGCACATTGCCCCGCCCCGACCAGGCAGCGGCGTTGCCGGGTTCGCGCGTGAGCACGGACTCGACCAGTTCCAAGGCTTGCGCATTGCGCTTCAGTGCGTGACATGCTTGCGCCACCACCAGGTCCGCGCCGCTGTCCTGCCGCAAGGCCTGCAGGCGCGTCGCCCAGGCCAGCATCTCGTCGTAGCGCGCTGCGCCGTGCAGCAACTTCGCCGCTTCCTCCATCGGCTCGGCGAAGTCGGCCTTGGATCGCACGGCCGATTCGAAAGATGCCACCGCATCGTCGACGCGGCCCATGTGCGCTTGCGCGCGGCCCAGCAGGAAGTGCGCATCGTGCGCGAACCCCTGCTCCGGATGCGGCAACGCCAGGGCCTGCGCGAGCTGGTGCGATGCCGCTGACGCATCGCCCTGCTCCAGCAGCACGAAGCCGAAGTTCAGCCGCGCGAGCGGGTCCCTCGGGTCCTGTGCGGCGGCCTGTCGATAGCACTCGCGCGCTTCGTCCAATTTCCATTCGCCGAGCGCCGCGTTGCCGCGCGCGATCCAGTCGACCTGCGGCACGGATGCGGGATTTGCACCGTCCAGGGACTGCAGGTCGCGCGCAACCCGCAGCAGCACGGGCGCCCAGTCGCCCGCGACTTGCTGGCGATACAGGCGCGCGGTGGGATACCAGGGCGAATCGTCACGCTCCAGCATCCAGCGCCAATCGGGGCAGAACGGCAGCAGAATCCACACCGGACGGCCCAGGGCGCCGGCCAGGTGCGCCACGCTGGTGTCGACCGTCACCACCAGGTCGAGCGCGGCGACCAGGGCCGCGGAGTCGGCGAAGTCGTTCACCGAACCGTCCACGCTCACCAGATGCGGCCAGCCGCGCAGCGCCTCGCGATCGGATTCGCGCATCTGCACCTGCAGGTTGACGAATTCGCACGCCGGGACCGCGATCGAGCGGAAGGCCGAAAGCGCAATCGACCGGTTGTGGTCGTTGCTGTGGCCGGGGTTGCCGGACCACACCACGCCGACCTTCTTGCGTCCGCTGCCATCGCCCAGTTTTCGGCGCCACGCTTCGACGCGTTGCGGGTCCGCCGTGAGGTAGGGCACCTGCGCGGGCAAAGTGGCGAGGGTGGTCCCCAGCCAGTGCGGCAGGCTCATCAACGGGCACTGGAAATCGAAGGGCGGCAGGACGCCTTCGGCCGGCAGGACCTTGATGTTGGGCGCGATGCCGCGCAACAGCGGCTCAAGCGGCGCGGGCACGTGCAGCCATACGGCCCTGGCGCGCGCAGCGACGGCCGGGAGGAAGCGCGCGAACTGGATCGTGTCGCCGAAGCCCTGCTCGGCGTACACCAGCAAAGTCCTGCCTTCCAGGTCCTCTCCTGCCCAACGCGGTTGCTGCGACGGCAGCTGGACGGCCTTGCGCCGCATCACGCTGCTGCGCCAACGCCATTCGTGTTCCGTCCAGCCGGCGTCCAGTTCGCCGAGCAGCAGCAAGGCGACGCCGAGGTTCCAGTGCAGGTCCGCGTCGGCGGGTTGCAGCCCGAGCCCGTGGCGCGCCATCTCCACCGCCTCGCGCACGCGCAACTGCTCGATCAGGATACCGACGCCGGCGCGCAAGGCGCCTGCATGGTCGGCTTGCAGTTCAAGGGCCTTGCGCACTTCGTCCAGCGCTTCGGCGGGGCGGCCCAGGCGCAGCAACGCGCCCGCCGCATGCACGAAACCATCGGGTGTCGGGCCCACGAGGGCCAGCACCTCCCGGAACGCGGCCAGCGCTTCCTCGCCGCGTCCGAGCTTGAGGTAGATGTGGCCGCGCCCGCGGATCGCATCCGCGGCTCGCGGACTCCCCGCCACGACCCCGTCGAGGATTTCAAGCGCCTCCTCGCTGCGCCCCGCGAAGTGCATCTCCTGCGCGATCAGCGTCGACGCCGCCGGCGACGGCTGCGCCGCCGCCAGCCGCTGCGCCCACTCCAGCGCCTCGGGGTAGCGCTGCGCCGCATGCAGCAGGTGCACCGCCTCTTCCATCGCCGGCGCGAAGCCGGGTTTCGCGGCGACGGCTGCTTCGAAATGCGCCAGCGCGGCGGCGTCGTCGCCCAGCAGCCGGCTCGCGCGGCCGAGCAGGAAGCGCAGGTCGTGCAGGAAGTTGTCGCCCTCGCCGCGCAGCGCCAGCGATTGCGTGAGGAGTTCGGCTGCGCCGCGCGCGTCGCCCTGTTCGAGCAGGGCGGCACCGCGAGCCAGCCGGCGGCCGGCCTCGGAGAGTTCACCGCCGGCATCCGGACCGTCCGATGGCAGCGGCGCTGCACGCCTCGCAGGATCGGCGCCGGAAGCATGGGCCAGGCGTCGCTCGAGCCAGCCTTGGAGGCGGGACAACATGCGCTACAGCCGGATCGTGAGCCAGTCGGTCAGCTCGGTAAGGTAGGCCTCGTCGCAGCCGCCGTCCTTGAGCGCCCAGAGGAAGGCGTTCGCGAGCTTGGACTTCTTGTAGAAATTGAGCGGTTCGCGCGCGCGGAACTCGCGCACGCGCAAATCGGCGCGGATCAGGATTTTCTCGGCCCGGACCGCGAACTTCGCCTCTCGCTTGCGGGCGGACCCGCTCAGCTCGGCGAGGATGAATTGGGCCAGTTCCTTGCCGAAGCGCTCCGCCTCAGCGGTGGCGAACCATTTGAACATCGTGGAGTGGGACGAAAGGACGGGAGCTCACTTTACCCCACGTCCTCCATCCCGCCGAGGACCCGGCGCACCGTGTCGCCGTCGAAGCCGCGAGCCGCGAGGAACCGGGCCTGCCGCCCGCGCTCCGATGCATCGGCGGGCAATTCGTCGAACTTGCGGCGCCACACCTCGCGCGCGCGCTGCAACTCGGTCGCGCGCAGCGCCGCCACGGATTCGGCCACGAGGTCCGCGTCCAGCCCCTTGCCCTGCAACTCGATGCGGATGCGCGCCGCGCCGAGCTTGCCCGCACGCCGGTGCACCAGCGACTCGGCCACGCGCCGGTGATCGATGAAGCCCTTGGCCTGCAGGTCATCCAGCACGCGGCGCAGCTGGCCCGGCTCTTCCTCGTGGCCCGCAAGCTTGCGCTCGAGCTCCGGGCGCGAATACTCGCGGCCGGAGAGCAGGCGCAGCGCACGGCCCTTGAGCGACAGCGGGGGCGCGCCGCGCAAGGCGATTACTCCGCTTCGGCGTCCGCCGGCAGCAGCGGGATGCCCAGGGAGTCGCGCACCTTGTTCTCGATCTCGCGGGCGAGCTCGGGGTTCTCGCGCAGGAACTCGCGCGCATTGTCGCGGCCCTGGCCGATTTTCTCGCCGTTGTAGGCGTACCAGGCGCCGGACTTCTCCAGGACGTGGGCGGTGACGCCCATGTCGATGATCTCGCCGTGGCGGCTGATGCCCTCGCCGAAGAGGATGTCGAATTCCGCCGTCTTGAACGGGGGCGCGACCTTGTTCTTCACGACCTTGACCTTGGTCTCGTTGCCGATGGACTCCTCGCCCTTCTTGATCGTGCCGGTGCGGCGGATGTCCAGGCGCACGGAGGCGTAGAACTTCAGCGCGTTGCCGCCGGTGGTGGTTTCGGGCGAGCCGAACATCACGCCGATCTTCATGCGGATCTGGTTGATGAAGATGACCATGCAGTTGGTCTTCTTGATCGTGGCGGTGAGCTTGCGCAGGGCCTGGCTCATCAGGCGCGCCTGCAGGCCGGGAAGCGAATCGCCCATCTCGCCTTCGATTTCGGCCTTGGGCGTGAGCGCCGCGACCGAGTCGATGACGATCAGGTCCACGGCGCCCGAGCGCACGAGGCTGTCGCAGATCTCGAGCGCCTGCTCGCCGGTGTCGGGCTGGCTGATGAGCAGGTCCGACAGGTTGACACCGAGCTTCTGCGCATACTGCACGTCCAGCGCGTGCTCCGCGTCGATGAAGGCGCAGGTGCCGGCCTGGCGCTGCATCTCGGCGATGACCTGCAGCGTGAGCGTGGTCTTGCCGGAGGACTCCGGGCCGTAGATCTCGATCACGCGGCCGCGCGGCAGGCCGCCGACGCCCAGCGCGATGTCCAGGCCCAGCGAGCCGGTGGAGACCACCTGGATGTCCTCCAGCTTCTCGCCTTCGCCGAGCCGCATGATGGTGCCCTTGCCGAACTGCTTGTCGATCTGGGCCAGGGCGGCCTGCAGGGCCTTGGTCTTTTCGCTGTCGGCTGCGATGCGGGTGCCTTTGACTTGAGCGTCCATGGAATCTCCTTGTGGATCAATAGGTTAGGTGCGTCGATCCAGTGGGTGTAATCACAGGCTGGATGCTTGACCAGTACTCTAACGCGACAGGTCGGCAGAAGTAAACGGATTTTTTCGTCAGTTTGCCTTACGATCTAACTGTGACGGAAATCACATCGAACCCAGCCATGGACGGCAGTTGGCGGCTCACCCACCTGGGCCGGCTGCTGGGCCATGCCGGACGCCGCTTCGACCAGCGCGTGCTCAACCTCATGGCCGACAACGTCGAAGTCCCGCTCGCGCTCGCCAACCTCGCCGCGCGTGCGCAGGTGAGCGCGGCGCACATCCACGTCACCCGGCACCTCGCGCTGGAAGGCTCGCGGCTCACCGACCTCGCCCAGAGCGCCGGCATCAGCAAGCAGGCGATGGGCGACCTCGTGGACCAGTGCGAAGCCTGGGGCCTCGTCACGCGCGAGCCCGACCCCGTGGATGCGCGCGCGCGGCGCGTGTGCTTCACCCCCACCGGCCTCGCCTGGCTCGGCGCCTTTCGCGACGCGGTCGCGCAGGCCGAGGCGGAGTTCCGCGCGGAGGTCGGCGACGAGGTTGCCGCGGTGGTCGCGATCGGGCTGGAAGCGTATGCCGGCGCGTGGAGCACGACGCCTTCGCAGCGATAGTGCGCGCCTACAATCATCCGGATAACAGCAGGAGACACCCATGAGGATTCTGATCGCCGAAGACGACCAGGTGCTCGCCGACGGGCTGCTGCGATCGTTGCGCGCGTCGGGCGCCGCGGTGGATCACGTCGCGAGCGGCACCGAAGCCGACGCCGCGCTCATGACCAACAACGAGTTCGACCTGCTGATCCTCGACCTCGGCCTGCCCAAGCTGCATGGACTCGAAGTGCTGCGCAAGCTGCGCGGCCGCGGCTCGTCGATGCCGGTGCTGATCCTCACCGCCGCCGACGGCGTGGAAGAGCGCGTGAAGGGCCTCGACTACGGCGCCGACGACTACATGGCCAAGCCCTTCAGCCTGCAGGAGCTCGAAGCGCGCGTGCGCGCGCTCACGCGGCGCGGCATGGGCGGCACCAGCAGCACGATCAAGCACGGCCCGCTCGTGTACGACCAGGCGGGGCGCGTCGCGACCATCGACGGCAAGATGGTCGAGCTCTCCGCGCGCGAGCTGGGCCTGCTCGAAGTGCTGCTGCAGCGCGCCGGCCGCCTCGTGAGCAAGGACCAGCTCGTCGAGCGCCTGTGCGAGTGGGGCGAGGAGGTGAGCAACAACGCGATCGAGGTGTACATCCACCGCCTGCGCAAGAAGATCGAGAAGGGCCCGATCCGCATCGCCACCGTCCGGGGCCTGGGCTACTGCCTCGAAAAAATCCCGGCGTGAAGATTTTCCAGCGCGAGCAGCGCTCCCTTTTCGGCGAGATCCTCGACTGGATGCTCACGCCGCTGCTGCTGCTGTGGCCTGTGAGCCTCGCGCTCACCTGGCTCGTGGCCCAGAGCATCGCGGGCAAGCCCTTCGACCGCGCGCTGGAGTTCAACGTGCAGGCGCTCGCGCAGCTCGTCACGGTGCAGAGCCAGCGCGTCGTGTTCAACCTGCCGCAACCGGCGCGGGAACTGCTGCGCGCGGACGACTCCGACCTCGTCTACTACCAGGTGCTCGGGCCCGGCGGCGAATTCCTCTCGGGCGAACGCGACTTCCCGCATCCGCCCGAGGAGGAAACACCCGTGCCGGGCGAAACGCGGTTGCGCGACGAGGAGATGCGCGGCCTCGACGTGCGTGTGGCTTACACCTGGGTCCGCCTGGAACTGCCCGGCGCGCCGGTGTCGCTGGTGCAGGTGGCGGAGACGCGCGAGAAGCGCTCCGTGCTCGCCACGGAGATCATCAAGGGCGTGATGCTGCCGCAGTTCGTCATCCTGCCGATGGCGGTGCTGCTCGTGTGGCTCGCGCTCGTGCGCGGCATCAAGCCCCTGTCGCAGCTGGAGGAGCGCATCCGCGCCCGCAAGCCCGACGACCTGAGCCCGCTGGACGACAAGACCGTGCCGCTCGAGGTGGCGCCGCTCGTGTCGTCGGTGAACGACCTGCTCACGCGCCTGAAGGATTCGATCGCGACGCAGAAGCGTTTCCTCGCGGACGCCGCACACCAGCTGAAAACGCCGCTCGCGGGCCTGCGCATGCAGGCCGACCTCGCGCAGCGCGAGCAGTTCAACGCCGAGGAGCTCAAGCAGTCGCTCAAGCAGATCGGCCGGTCCAGCATCCGCGCGACGCACACCGTCAACCAGCTCCTGGCGCTGGCGCGCGCGGAGAGCAGCGGCCAGTCGATCGCGCGGCAGCCCTGCGACCTCGCGGCGCTCACCATGGAGACCGTGCGCGATTTCCTGCCCCGCGCGCTGGAGCGCCATATCGACCTCGGCTACGACGGCGCGCAGCCGGGTGCGCCGGGCGCGACGCTGCAGGGCAACCCGACGCTGCTCAAGGAGTTGATCCGCAACCTGATCGACAACGCCATCGCCTACACGCCCTCCGACGCGCAGCACCCCGGCGTGGTGACGGCCCGCGTGCTGGCCGACCCGTACGGCCAGGTGCTCGTGCTGCAGGTGGAAGACTCGGGCCCCGGCATTCCCGCGAGCGAGCGGGAGCTGGTGCTGCAGCCCTTCTACCGCTCGCTGGGCACCAACGTCGACGGCTCGGGCCTGGGCCTGCCCATCGTGCTGGAAATCGCGCGTCAGCACGCGGCGACCCTCGAACTCGAAGATGCGCACCCGGGGGTCACGCCACCGGGGACGCGCGTCAATGTTCGGTTCGTGCTGTCACCAGCGTAGTGGCACGCAGCAATCAATGCCGACTTGGCCGGACGCAGAATCCGACTATGCCTTGTACACGTTCAACTGCAGCCGCTCGCGCTCGATCGCCCGGGCAACGCCCGGCAAGGCGGCCACGCGCTGCACCAGTGCCCATAGCGCCGGATAGCCTTGCGGGTCGTAGCCGGCGAAGCCGCCCCAGCGCAGCAGCGTGAGCGCGTACGCATCCAACGGGCCGAAGCGCTCGCCGCCGAGGAAGCCCGCGCCCGCCTGCACCGCCATCGCCTCGAGCTCGGCCAGCATGCCGCCGTACAGCTTCGCGCCATGGGTCTTCACCGCCGCCTGCGCCTGCGCGTCGTCGCTGAATTTGTGGGGCATGAACACGTGCGTGAACGTGGGATGCACGGTGTTGTTCATCCACGCCAGCGTCTCGAGCACGCGGGTGCGCGCGAGCGGGTCGCGCGGCAGGAAGCCGGCGTCCGGAAACTTCTGGTCGAGGTGATTCACGATCGCCACGATCTGCGTGATCACCTGGTCGCCGTCCACCAGCACCGGCACCTGGCCGCGCGGGTTGATCGCCTTGTACTCGGGCGTGAGGTTCTCGCCCTTGTGCAGCTTCACCAGCGCCGGTTCGAAGTCGGCGCCGGCGGTTTCCAGCAGGGTGTGCGGGACGAACGAACACGCGCCGGGCGCGAAGTACAGCTTGAGCGTCATGGGGGTCTCCTTGTGGGGGTTCAGCGGCAGGCGCGCAGGGTCCGGGAGCCCAGCGCGGTCTTCAGGTCGTCCAGGCGGGGGCGCAGGCTGTCGTCCACGGCCGGCAGGCGCAGCACCTGGCCGCGCACTTCTTCGCGTTCCAGCACCACCTTGGCGGTGCGCACGCCGCGGCTCGCCAGCGCTTCGAGCTGCTGCTTCGCCGCGGCTTCCGTCGGATAGCCGCCCAGCGACAGGCCGGGCTCGAGCGACGGGTTGATCAGGGACTCGAAGGAGATGCCCAGCTGGCGAAGCTCGGCCTTCTTGCGGCTCACGTTCTCGGCGCTCGGGTATTTGCCCATGTAGACGATCCAGCGCGGGGGCTCCACCCCGCCCTCGAAGGCCCAGGAGCCCGCGGGCCAGCCGTCCATCGCGAGCTTCAGGCTCGCCGTCTGCGTGTCGTCGAAGAGGCCTGCCTGCAGGCACTCGGGCGCGCGTGCCAGGGTGGATGCCTCGATCCGCTTGGCCTCGTCGCTCGCGACCAGGCGAATTGCCTGCGGCCGCAGCTGCTGCTCCACGCGATGCGGCTCGGATTGCTGCGCGGGCGCGATGCCCCAGGGCGCGAGCAGGTTCTGCGACCAGGCGTAGTAGCCCGCGTTGGCGAGCAGGAGCGCGAGCACGACGAGGCGCAGCATGAGTCAGGCGCCGGGGCCGCTGCCGGCCGCGCGGACGCTCACGTCGGAACTGGTCACTGTCTTCATGCCGCCGGAAGTATGCACGAGCAGCGCGCCCGTCTCGCAGGCTCCATGCGCGGTGCCTGCCGTGCCGTCGCTCAGCACCACCGGCCGGTCGCGCAGGGCATCCCGGGCATTGAAGCGCGCCTGGAACGGTGCGAAGCCGAAGGTCTCGAAGGCGAGCACCGTCCGCACGAGCGGCACCGCGATCCGCATGAGCGCCTCCGGGGCGGTCGCGTCCGGCCAGACCTCCTGCAGCCAGGCCGGCGGCGTGGACAGCCCGGCGGCCTCCCGCGGCTCGATGTTGATGCCCACGCCGACGACGGCATAGCGCCGCGCGTCGCGCCCGTCGCCGAAGCTGGCCGTCTCGATCAGGATGCCGGCGAGCTTGCGGTCCGAGAGCCACAGGTCGTTGGGCCATTTGAGCCGGATGGACGGATGCAGGCTCTCGGCGAGGCTCGCCCCCACGGCGAGCGACAGGCCCGACCAGTCGGAGGGCGCCAGGGGGAAGCCGAAGGAGCAGGTCAGCGAGGCCCCCGCGCTGCTGGACCAGTCCCGGCCCAGCCGGCCCCGCCCGGCGGTCTGCTGTTCAGCCACGAGCAGCACGGGCTCCAGCTGCCCGGCGCGGGCCCGGCGCATGAGCTCGGTATTGGTCGAGCCGATCTCGGGAAGGACCTCGACAGTGAAGCCGGGCAGCAGGGGCGCGACCGCCTCCCAGAGCGCTTCACCCTGCCAGATCATTACCTGCGCTTGGGCGCAAGCAGGGTGCCGCGGCAGTTGCGCGAGCCGCACCAGCAGGGGTACTCGGCCTTCAGCTTGGGCGTGTAGCGCTCGTCGATGATGAGGCCGTAGTCATAGTTGAGCTCCTCGCCCGCGCGGATGTTGCGCAGGGCCTTGATGAAGACCCGGCCGTCCTCCTCGTCCGCCTCGCAGTTCGGGTCGCAGGAGTGGTTGATCCAGCGCGACGAATTACCGCCGACCTTGGCGTCGATGACCCGCTTTTCGTCCACATGGAAGTAAAAGGTATGGTTCGGGTCCTTGGGGTCGTGCGGGTGGCGGCGCTGGGCGGCCTTCCAGGTGATGATTTCGCCCACATATTCGATGATGGTTTCGCCCTCGGCGATATCCTGCACGGCGAACACCCCCTTGCCGTGTACCCCGGAACGCCTCACCTGGATCCGGCGGGAGCCGGCTTTTTTGTCCGCTGCGGAGGCTGCCGGGCCGGCCGCCTCGGTAACCCTGCCATTGACCGCTTTTTCTGACATGCCGAAAAACCTGTTAATTTGAATATGCACACGTGCGCGTGCGCGTGCGCGCGCGAGAGAAGCGTTCGATTGTAAGGACGCGGGGAACCTTCCGAGGCCTCCGCGTCACAGAAAAGATTGATAGAAGAGCATCCATGCCCAAGACCCTCGTCATCGCCGAGAAGCCTTCCGTCGCGCAGGACATCGTCCGCGCGCTGACGCCCGTGGCCGGCAAATTCGACAAGCACGACGAATACTTCGAGAGCGAGAACTACGTCGTCACGAGCGCCGTCGGCCACCTCGTGGAGATCCAGGCGCCCGAGGAGTTCGACGTGAAGCGCGGCAAGTGGAGCTTCGCGCACCTGCCCGTGATCCCGCCGTACTTCGATTTGAAGCCCGTGGACAAGACCAAGTCGCGGCTGAACGCGGTGGTCAAGCTCGCCAAGCGCAAGGACATCGGGGACCTGGTCAACGCCTGCGACGCGGGCCGCGAGGGTGAGCTCATCTTCCGCCTGATCGAGCAGTTCGCGGGCGGCGCCAAGCCCCTGGGCAAGCCCGTGCGGCGCCTGTGGCTGCAGTCCATGACGCCGCAGGCCATCCGCGAAGGCTTCGACGCCCTGCGCAGCGACAAGCAGATGGCGGGCCTGGCCGACGCCGCGCGCTCGCGGTCCGAGGCCGACTGGCTCGTGGGCATCAACGGCACGCGCGCCATGACGGCCTTCAATTCGCGCGACGGCGGCTTCTTCCTCACGACCGTGGGCCGCGTGCAGACGCCGACGCTGGCCGTGGTGGTCGAGCGCGAGGAGCAGATCCGCAAGTTCGTCAGCCGCGACTACTGGGAAATCCACGCGACCTTCCTGGCCGAGGCGGGCGAGTACACCGCCAAGTGGATCGACACGAAGTGGAAGAAGAACGCCGACGACGCCGAGCTGAAGGCCGACCGCGTCTGGTCCCAGCGCGAAGCGCAGGAGATCGCCGATGCGGTGCGCGGCAAGGCCGCGAGCGTCACCGAGGAATCGAAGCCGACGACGCAGGCATCGCCGATGCTCTTCGACCTCACTTCCCTGCAGCGCGAGGCGAACGGCCGCTTCGGCTATTCGGCCAAGACCACGCTCTCGATCGCGCAGAGCCTCTACGAACGCCACAAGGCGCTCACCTACCCGCGTACCGATTCGCGCCACCTGCCCGAGGACTACGTGGCCGTGGTGAAGAACACCATGGGCACGCTCGCCGACAGCGGCATGAAGCACCTTGCCCCCTTCGCGAAGCAGGCGATCGACGGCAACTACGTCAAGCCGACCAAGCGCATCTTCGACAACGCCAAGGTGTCGGACCACTTCGCGATCATCCCCACGCTGCAGGCGCCCAGCGGGCTGTCGGACGCGGAGCAGCGCGTGTACGACCTCGTCGTGCGGCGCTTCCTCTCGGTCTTCTTCCCGAGCGCGGAATACCTCGTCACCACGCGCATCACGCAATCGGTGGGCCACAGCTTCAAGACCGACGGCAAGGTGCTGGTCAAGCCGGGCTGGCTCGCGATCTGGGGCAAGGAAGCCGACGTGGAAGGCGAGGAGAACAGCAAGACGCTCGTCGCGGTGAAGCCGGGCGAGATGGTGCGCGCGGAAGTCGTCGAGCCCAAGGGCCTGAAGACGCGCCCGCCCGCACGCTACTCGGAAGCGACGCTGCTGGGCGCGATGGAAGGCGCGGGCAAGCTCGTGGACGACGACGAGCTGCGCGAGGCGATGCAGGAGAAGGGCCTGGGCACGCCCGCGACGCGCGCCGCGACGATCGAGGGCCTCATCAACGAGAAGTACATGTTCCGCGAGGGCCGCGAGCTGATCCCGACGGCCAAGGCCTTCCAGCTCATGACGCTGCTGCGCGGCCTGGGCGTGGAGGAGCTCTCCAAGCCCGAGCTCACCGGCGAGTGGGAATACAAGCTCGCGCAGATGGAACACGGCAAGCTCTCGCGCGAGGAATTCATGCGCGAGATCGGCGAGATGACGAAGCACATCGTCAAGAAGGCCAAGGAATACGACCGCGACACGGTGCCGGGCGACTACGCCACGCTCAAGACGCCGTGCCCCAATTGCGGCGGCATCGTGCGCGAGAACTACCGCCGCTTCACCTGCGTCGGCAAGAGCGGCACGGGCGAGGACGCCTGCGGCTTCTCCTTCGGCAAGACGCCGGCGGGCCGCACCTTCAGCGCCGAGGAAGTCGAGCAGCTGCTGCGCGACAAGCACATCGGCCCGCTGGACGGCTTCCGCTCCAAGGCGGGCTGGCCCTTCACCTCCGAGATCATCCTCAAGTACAACGAGGAGGAAAAGAACTGGAAGCTGGAGTTCGACTTCGGCAACGAGCAGGACCCGGCCGAGACGGGCGAGATCATCGACTTCAGCGCGCAGCAACCGCTGGGCCCGTGCCCGAAGTGCGGCGGGCGTGTCTTCGAGTTCGGCAAGAACTACGTCTGCGAGAAGTCCGTGCCCACCCCGCAACAGGCGGTGCCGACCTGCGACTTCAAGACGGGCCAGGTGATCCTTCAGCAGCCGGTGGAACGTTCGCAGATGGAGAAGCTGCTCTCCACCGGCAAGACCGACCTGCTCGACAAGTTCGTCTCCATGCGCACGCGCCGCGCGTTCAAGGCCTTCCTCGTGTGGAACAAGGAAGAGGGCAAGGTGACCTTCGAATTCGCGCCCTCGAAATTCCCGCCGCGCAAGACGGCCGCGGGCAAGACGCCGGTGGCGCGCGAACCCGCCGCGAAGTACGCCGCGGGCAAGACGGCAGCGAAGAAGGCCCCGGCGGCGAAGAAATCTCCGGCCGCCAAGAAGGCAGCGCCGGCGAAGAAGACGGCGGCACCCAAGGCGCCTCGCAAGACCGGCGCCGGCCTCAAGCCCAGCGCCGAACTCGCCGCGGTGATCGGCGCCGACAACGTCGCGCGCACGGAAGTGATCAAGAAGCTGTGGGACTACATCAAGGCGAACGGGTTGCAGGACGCCACCAACAAACGCGCGATCAACGCGGACGCGAAGCTGCTGCCCGTCTTCGGCAAGCCGCAGGTGACGATGTTCGAGCTGGCCGGCATTGTCGGCAAGCACCTGACTGCATAGGGCGCGGCCATGCCATCGGCGCAGACCCTGGAACGATTCATCGCGCGGGTCGAATCCAACGCGCACGTCGAGGCGATCGAGGAGTTCTACACCGCGTCCGCCACGATGCAGGAGAACTTCGAGCCGCCGCGCGTGGGCCGCGATGCGCTCATGACGCATGAAGCGAAGGCCCTCGCCCGGGCGGCGTCCGTCACGTCGGAATGCGTGCGCCCGGTCTTCGTGAACGGTGACCGTGTCGTCATCCGCTGGATCTTCGTCTTCACCTGGAAAGACGGCACGCAGGGCCGCATCGAGGAACTCGCGTACCAGCGCTGGGAGGGCGAGAAGATTTCGCAGGAGCAGTTCTTCTACGACCCGAAGCAGTTCAGGCCGGCTGCGGCACCCGCCGCAGCTCGTGCAGGCTCGACCACAGGATGACCACGAACTGAAGCACGAAGCCCGCGAACGCCAGCAGCAGGCACGCGGGCTCTCCCCATGCGGCGCCGACGATGCCGCCGAGCAACGCACCGACGGGGCGTGAGCCCGCATTCACGGTGAGGAACACCGAGGACACGCGCCCCAGCATCGCCCCGGGCGTGATGCTCTGGCGCAGTGTCGTGCTGGTGATGGTCCAGATGATGGGCCCGGCGCCGAAGAGGAAGAATGCGCTGCCTGCGAGCCAGCCCGACGGCACGACGAGCGTCGCGGCCATCGCGCCCGCCGCGAACACCGACGTCGCGGGGCCGAACTGGATCGCGCGGCCGAAGGCCATCGCACCGACGATGCGCGGTGCCAGCAGGGCGCCCACGACCATGCCCGCGCCGTAACAGCCCATGGTGACACCGACGGCCTGCGCGCTTAGCCCCAGTGCGCGGACCGCATAGGGCACGTATGCGGCCTGCAGCACGAACCACGAGATATTCCACGCAAGGCCGCACAGCAGTATCGGCCGCAGGTAGGGCTGGCGCCACACGAAGCGCGCGCCGTCCTGGACTTCCAGCCACGGGTGGCGCGCGGCGCCGCGCTCGCGCACCGGTTCGCGCAGGCGCCAGAGAAGCAGGACGGCCGATGTGGACAGCAGCATCGCCAGCACGAACGCCATGGACGCCCCGGCCCACGCGACGAGCGCCCCCGCCAGCGCGGGGCCGCCCGCGTAGGCGGCGCTGCGCGCGAGCTCCAGGCGCCCGTTGGCGCGCGCGAGCATGTCGCGGGGCACCAGCGAGGGAACGAGCGCCGGCGCGGCCACGCTGAAGCCCACCGTGCCCACGGCGCCCAGGAAGCCGAGGATGGCGAGGCCCGCGATCGAGAGCTGCCCCGACATCACCATCGCCAGCAGGCCGAGCAGCGAGACGGCGCGCAGCGTCTCCGCCAGCATCATCAGGCGCTGGCGCGACATGCGGTCCGCCAGCAGCCCGAGCGGGATCGACAGCAGCAGGAAGGGCATCGTCTGCACCGCGGCCAGCGTGCCGATCTCGCCGGGGCCGGCGCCGAGCGCCAGCACGGCGACGAGCGGCACCGCGGCCAGGCTCAATTGCTCCGCGGATTGCGCGGCGAGGTTGGACCAGGCGAGGGAGAGAAAGGGGCGGGGCAGGACGGCGGACATGCAGGCGGGTTCCTTGGAGCAGGCGTCATGATGCGCGTGCCGCCCGGTTGGCGCTGGCCGTTTCCGGACAGGCCATTCGCAGGGCGTGCGCGACTGGCAAATCGTGCCGATCCGTAGCATCATCCGCTCCCTCACTTCAACTCGAGGAGACGCGCATGAACAAGACCCTCGCCGCCGCCGCCCTGCTGGGCGCCTCGGCCCTCGCGCAGGCCGCCGGCTTCGCGCTGACCAGCCCGGACGTCAAGGCCGGGGCGATGATGGACAGGAAATTCGAGTTCAACGGCTTCGGCTGCGCGGGCGAGAACAAGTCGCCCGCGCTCAAGTGGACCGGCGCACCGAAGGACACCAAGAGCTTCGCCGTCACCATGTACGACCCCGACGCGCCCACGGGCTCGGGCTGGTGGCACTGGTCCGTCGTGAACATCCCCGCCGCGACCACCGAGCTACCGGCCAATGCCGGCGCGGCCGGCGGCGCGAACCTGCCCAAGGGCGCGACGCAGGTGAAGAGCGATTACGGCAGCGCGGCCTGGGGCGGCGCCTGCCCGCCAGAGGGCGACAAGCCGCACCGCTACGTCTTCACCGTGTTCGCCCTCAAGACCGACAAGCTGGACATCCCCGCCGACGCGAGCCCGGCGCTCGCGGGCTTCATGGTGAACGCCAACACGATCGCCAAGGCGAGCTTCACGGCGAAGTACGGCCGGGCGAAATCGAAGTGACACACGGATGACGACCACACCAGACCCGTACAAAGTCAATTCGCTGATCCTGCGCCCCGACGTCGATCCGGTGGCCGGCCACGTCAGGTGGGCCCCTGCGCGTTCGCTATGGAATGGCGCAATGCTCCTCGGCGCCCTAGTCCTCGGCCCGCTGTACTTCACATGGGGCGCGTTCGCCGTCTTCCTGGGCTTGAGCGCGGTGACCTTGTGCACCGGGCATTCCGTAGGATTCCACAGGCGTCTCGTGCACCGCAGCTTCAAGTGCCCCAAATGGGTCGAGCGCGCACTGGTGTGGTCGGGCACTGCCGTGGGCATGGGCGGGCCGTTGTGGACGATACGCACGCACGACACGCGCGACTGGGCGCAGCGCCAGCCACGCTGCCACGACTACCTGGCGCACCGTCACGGCCTCCTCAAGGACGGCTGGTGGAACCTTCATTGCCGCCTCGTGTTCGATCGCCCGCCGGGCTTCGACCCGGGTCCCGGCATCGGGGACGATCCGTTCTATCGCTTCCTCGAGCGAACCTGGATGCTGCACCAACTTCCCATCGCCGCGATCCTGTACCTCGCGGGCGGCATTCCGTGGGTGGCGTGGGGCGTGTTCGTGCGGGTCGCGGCATGCACGACGATGCACTGGTTCATCTCCTATTTCGCGCACACGCGCGGCCCGCAAAGCTGGCTGGTCGATGGCGCCGGCGTCCAGGCCTTCGATGTGCCCATCGCCGCGATCCCGACCATGGGAGAGAGCTGGCACAACAATCACCACGCGTTCCCGGCGTCGGCTCGGCACGGCCTGTATCCCGGGCAATTCGACCCGGGCTATCGCTTCGTCCAGGTGCTGCAGGCGCTGGGGCTGGCCTGGGACGTGCAGTTGCCCGCGAACCTCCCGCCGCGTCACGGCATCACGCCCGTGCGCAGCGGCGCCGCCGACGTGACGCGCGCCGTGCGGCCGTGAGATGAGGCAACTGCCTTCCACGGTCAGAGACGCGCTTGCCGGCTTCTACGCGCGCCAGGACCTGCCGGGCGACGGCGGCAGCACGGCCGACCGCTGGGCCATTGCCCCGGCGTGCGTCCGTATCACGCTGCCCAACTTCGCATGGCGGGCGAAGGCGCTGCCCGTCCATGACCTGCACCACCTGCTGACGGGCTATGAATGCTCGCCTTGGATGACGATGCCGTTCGCCGCCCTGGCGCCTACCCTGGCTCTCGCATGACCGGGACGCCGACCGAGGACACCGGCGTCGCCACGACCCGCAAGACCTTGCCGTTTTCGAAGGCGTGGCCCATCGCGGCGGGCGCCTTGGCAGGCGTCGCGTTGCGGCTGATCTTTCTCGGCAAGGCGGGCCAGGCCTACGCGCCGATGATGGCCGCGTTCATCTACTGCGCGCCGATCCTGGTCGGCGCCGTGACCGTGTACGTGGCGGAGCGGGTTGCGCGCCGCAGCTGGGGCTACTACGTGTGGTCGGCTTTCCTCGCCAACTGCTTCTTCGTCCTCGGCACCTTGATGATCATGGTCGAGGGCCTGATATGCGCCGCGGTCATCATCCCGGTCTTCGCCGCCTTCGGAGCGCTGGGCGGGCTGGCGATGGGGCTGGTGTGCCGATTGACCCACTGGCCGAAGCAGACGCTCTACGTCGCGTGGGCGGTGCCGCTGCTCCTGGGCGCCCTGGAAACGCAGATCCCCCTGGCCGAACGCGTTCGCTCCGTCGAACAGACGCGGTTGATCGCGGCACCGCCCGAGCGCGTCTGGGCCGAGATCCAGACGGCTCGAGACATCCAGCCTTCGGAAGTCGAGGACGCGTGGTTCTTCCGTATCGGCGTGCCGCTGCCTCGCGCCGGCACGTCCCGCCTCGCCGGTGGGGAGCGCGTGCGCACACTGAGCCTGGGCAAGGAAGTGCACTTCGACCAGGTGGTGACGGATTGGGACGAGAACCGCCGCGTCCGGTGGAACCACCGCTATGCGCCGGACTCGTTTCCTCCCTACGCGCTGGATGAACACGTCGTGCTGGGCGGCCGCTACTTCGACATCACCAGCACGGAGTACCGCCTCCAACCGAAGGGCTCCGCGACCGAGCTGTCGGTGCGCATGGACTACCGAGTGAGCACGCCATTCAACTGGTACGCCGATCCCGTCGCCGGGGTGCTCCTGCGGAACTTCGAGGGCGTCTTGCTGAAGTTTTATGCAAGGCGCAGCGAAGCACTTCACCTGCACCCATAAAAAAGGGCCGCTTGCGCGGCCCTCCGAAGCAGCCCGTTCCCGGGCCCGCAAGGACTGATCAGGAATCGGCGGGGATGATGTCGCCGGGCGGGTGCGCGTCGGGAATCGGCTTGCGCTTGCGCGCCTCCATGTAGAACGCCACCACCTGCCACACGATAAAGATCGCGATCAGCGCCATCAGCGAACCGCTGATCGGCCGCTGCACGAACACGCCGAAGCTGCCGCGCGACAGGAGCATGGCGCGCCGGAAGTTTTCCTCCAGCATGGGGCCCAGGATGAAGCCGAGCATCAGCGGCGCCGGGTCGAGTTCCAGCCGCACGAACATGTAGCCCACGAAGCCGAAGGCGGCGGTGATGAACACGTCGTCCAGGTTGTTGTTGACGCTATACGTGCCGATGCAGCAGAAGAACAGGATGGAGGGGAACAGCACGGCGTACGGAATCTTGAACACCGACAGCCAGTAGCGCACCAGCGGCACGTTGAGCGTGATCAGGAACACGTTGCCGACCCACATGGACGCGACCAGGCCCCAGAAGAGGTCCGGGTGGCCGGCGATCATGTTCGGGCCGGGCTGGATGCCCTTGATGATGAAGGCCGCCATCATCAGCGCCATCACCGCGTTCTCGGGGATGCCGATGCTCATGAGCGGGATGAAGCTGGTGCGCGCCGCGGCTTCGTCGGCGGCGGCCTGGCCGGCCACGCCTTCGATGCAACCGGTGCCGATCTCGTGCTTGTACTTGCTCACCTTCTTGTCGATGGCGTAGGCCGCGAACTGCGCGATCGTCGGGCCGCCGCCGGGCAGGATGCCCAGGAAGGAGCCGACCATGCCGCCTCGCAGCGCGCTCGGGATGATGCGCTTGAATTCCGGCCAGGTCGGCATGAGCTTGATCTTGCCGTTGAAGGGCGTGCGCTCGTTCTTCTCGTCGAGGTTCTTGGTGATTTCGGCGATGCCGAAGCAGCCGAGCGCGATGCTCACCAGGCCGATGCCATCCGCGAGGAAGGGCATGTCCATGGTGAAGCGCTGCATGCCGCTGTTGACGTCGGTGCCGATCTGCCCGAGCAGCACGCCGATCAGGCACATCGCGAGGCCGTTGAGCAGGCTGCCCGTGGTGACGAAGCTCACGCACACGAAGCCCACCAGCATCAGCGCGCAGTAGTCCGCGGGGCCGAAGAGGAAGGCGACCTCGCCCAGGGCGGGCGCGAAGAACGACAGCACCACGATGGCGATCGTGCCGCCGATGAAGCTCGAGACGCCCGCGGTGAAGAGCGCGAGCCCTGTCTGCCCCTTGAGCGTCATCTGGTAGCCGTCTATGCAGGCCACGATGCTGCTCGCGTGGGGGATCTTCATCGTGATCGCGCTCACGCTGTCGCCGTACTGGGCGCCGTAGTAGATGCCGGCCAGCATGATGAGCGCGCCACCCGTGGGGATGGAGTAGGTGAGCGGCAGCAGGATGCTGATCGTCGCGAGCGGGCCGAGGCCCGGCAGCAGGCCCACGAGCGTGCCCACCGTGCACCCGATGGCGCAGTACATCAGGTTCTGCCAGGTCAGCGCGTGCTCGAAACCGAACGCGAGGTTGTGAAGGACGTCCATCATGATCAGTACAGAGGTAGGTTGAAGCCGAGGAGTTTCACGAACGCCAGCGCGATGAGGCACAGCCCGGTCGCGATCGCGATGTTGCGCTTGATCGAATACTTCGCCGTGCCCGCGAAGGAGGCGATGAACACCAGCACGATGATCCCGGCCGTCATGTTCACGAAGTGCGAGACGAGCGCGAAGCCGCACAGGCTGCCGAGGATGATGGAGATATTCTTCGGGTTGAAGCCCATCGGCACGTGCTCGACGAAGCGCGAGCGGATGATGGTCGCGACCGCGATCACCATCAGCAGCGACGCCATCATGAGCGGGAAGAGCCCGGGGCCGGCGCGGCTGAAATCCCCGAGGGGATAGCGCAGCGACGGCAAGCCGAAGAGCAGGGCGATCGCCGCGAGGAACAGGCCCCTGACGAGATTGCGGTCATTCATGGGAAGTCACACAGGTTGAGGACGGGAAGGCGGGCCTCGATCCGCAAGGACCGGAGGGCTGCCGAATTTTCCTGTCCGCAGCCTGACCGGAGCCCGACGCCTGCGATGAGAGAAAGTACGTAGGGCGCGGCGGTTGAGCTGCGCGCCCCGGTCGTCAACCCCAGTGCGCCAGGGTCTCCCGCGTCTCGTTCCACAGCTCGCGCAGCTTGGCGACGCGCAGGGCTGCGTCTTCGGGCAGTGCGTCGCGGGACGCGGACTCGAGCGCATCCGCATGCTGCTGGATGGCCTTCGCGCCGATGTTGCTCGCGCCGCCCTTGAGTGCGTGGGCTGCGCGCGCCAGCGCGGCGGCGTCCGCCGCGGCGATGGCGGCATCCATCGCGTCGAGGCGCGGCGGCGTGTCGGCAAGGAACAGGCCGATCACCTCGCGCGTCATCGTCTGCTCCTCGTCGTCGAACTCCTTGAATTCCTCCAGCCGGCTGAAATCCATCAGCGGGGATTCCGTCGCGGCCGGCGCGGCGGGCGCCATCGGCGAGGATGCGGGTGCCGCGGCACGCGCGCCCTGCGCGACCCAGCGTTCCAGCGCCTGCGCGAGCGCGGCCACGTGCAGCGGCTTCGTGAGGTAGTCGTCCATGCCTGCTTCCCTGCAACGCTCGCGGTCCTCGGCCGATGCGGCCGCCGTGAGCGCGATGATCGGCGGTGCCGCGGCGCCCCACGCGGCCTGGATCTGCCGCGTCGCCTGCAGGCCGTCGACCTCGGGCATGTTGACGTCCATCAGCACCGCGCCGATCGCATGGCCTTGCGCCACCGCGTGGGCCACGGCCTCCACCGCTTCGCGCCCGTCGGTCGCGGTGAGGATGTCGTAGCCGAGCTTCGCGAGCATGGCGCACGCGACCTTGAGATTCACCGCGTTGTCGTCCGCGACGAGCACCGTGACGTGCTTGCGCGCATCCACCACGGCCGGGGCCGGGCGCGCCTGGCCGCCCGCCTGCGGCAGGGCGCAGCGCACCATCGTCTCGAACAGCTGGTTCTGCCGCGCGGGCTTGAGCAGCCGCGCCGCGAAGAGCTGCGCGCTCTCGTCGGCCGCGGGCATGAAGCCGGAACTGAGCAGCACGACGGGCACGCCGCGAAGTGCTTCGACGGACTTGACCGCCCGCGCGAACGCGACGCCGTCCATCTCCGGCATGTGCATGTCCGTGATGACGATGTCGGGCACGAAGTCCCCACGCCGCAGCCGCTCCATCGCCTGCGCGCCCGAGTCCGCGCTCGCCACCTCGATGCCCCACAGTTGCAGTTGCCGCGTGAGCACGCGCACGTTGGTGGCGTGGTCGTCCACCACGAGCACGCGCTTGCCCGAGAGCAGTCCCGCATCCGCAACCGCCAGTCCCGGCGCGGGTTCGGTGACCGGCGCCGCGACGGTGAACCAGAAGGTCGAACCCTTGCCCAGTTCGCTTTCCACGCCGAGCTCGCCGCCCATCAGGTCGACGAGGCGCTTGCAGATGGCGAGGCCCAGGCCGGTGCCACCGTACTTGCGCGTCGTGGAGGCGTCGACCTGCGTGAAGGCCTCGAAGAGCGAGCCCACGCGCTGCGGCGGGATGCCGATGCCGGTGTCCGTCACGCGGAACTCCAGCACGCAATTGCCCCGGCCGTCGTCGGCCGCGCGCCGGCGCACGTGCACTGCGACTTCGCCCGAGGGCGTGAACTTCACCGCGTTGTTGATGAGGTTGATGAGCACCTGCCGCAGCCGCGTCACGTCGCCCTTGATCGCCTGGGGCACCGCATGCTCGCCCTCGTCGGCGACGTCGATGATCAGCTCCAGGCCCTTCTCCCGCGCGCGCGGCGCGGCGATGTCGCAGGCTTCCTCCACGGCGTTGCGCACGCTCACGGGTTCGATCTCCAGCTCGAGCTTGCCCGACTCGATCTTGGAGAAGTCGAGTACGTCGTTGATGACGGCCAGCAGCTGGTCGCTGGAGAGCCGGATGGTCTGCAGGTAATCGCGCTGCTCGGCGTCCAGGTGCGTCTCCGCCAGCAGCGTGCTCATGCCGACCACGCCGTTCAGCGGTGTGCGGATCTCGTGGCTCATGGTCGCGAGGAAGGCGGCTTTCGCGCGCGCGGCCGCGAGCGCTTCTTCGCGCGACGCCGCGAGCTGTTCCGTGCGCCGCTCCACGCGCGCCTCCAGCGTTTCGTTGGCTTCCTGCAGCGCCTGCGCATCGGCCTTCACCTGCTCGCGATACGCGGCCAGCTGCTCCGCGCTGTCGTGCAGCACGCGCGAGAGCGCATGCACTTCCGCGATGCGGGTGCGGTCGTCGATCACGGGCACTTCGCCGCGCCCGAGCTGCCCCGCGGCCGTGCTCAGGCCGCGCAGCCGGCCGCCGATGCCGCGCGCGACGCCGAAGGCCGCCGCCGCCGTCAGCACCACCAGCGCGCCCATCAGCATCAGGGACAGGCGCCAGGCGCGCCGGATCTCGCCCGTGAAGTCGCTGTCCGGCGCGGCCACCACCAGGGTCCAGTGCAGGCCCAGCGATTCCCCGAAGGGTTGCGTGACCATGATGAGCGAATCGCCCTCCATCGGGAGCCGCTGCAGGCCCGCGCCGCCGCCCACCGAGTCGGCGCTGCGCCGGGCCCAGTCCGCCTGCAGCGCCTGGAAGCCGCGGCGGATGACGGCGTTGGCGCTGTCGGTGGGCCCGCGCCGCACCAGCTTGCCGCCCGATTCGCGGAAGAGCGCGTCGCCGGCCGAGCCCGCCACCAGCAGGCCGGCTTCGTCGACCACGAAGGCGGCGCCGTGCGCGCTGATGGTCTGCGTCTGCAGCAGGTCCGCGAGCTGCTGGAGGTAGAGGTCCACGCCGAAGACGCCGGCGACGCCGCCTTCGTTGTCGTAGACCGGCTGCGAGAGCGTGACGAACAGCTGCGGCTTGCCCGGCACGCCCTGCACGCGCGAGAACACACGGCCCTTGGCCTGGACCGCCCCGAAATACCAGGGGGTGGTGCGCGGTTCGTAGTTGGCGATCTCGCTCGGTTGCGGACGGCTGCGGTCGCCGGGGCGGGCGGCCAGGTAGGCACGCCGCCCGGTGCCGCCGGCATCGCGGATGCGGACCTCGGCCATGGAGCGGCGGCTCTCCACGCCGAAGTACTCGCCGCGCTGGTTGCCGAAGTACATCGCGGGCACGTGGGTGGACTGGCGCGTGAGCGCGAAGGCCATGGCTTCGAAGGCCGTGGGATCGGCCAGCAGCTGCTGCGCCCGTGTGCGCTCCGTCGCGTCCAGGCTTTCCGGGAAGAGCCCGTTCAGCGCGTCGTGCGCCTGGCGCATGTGCGTCTCGGTCCCGGCCTGCACCCGCGACGCCACGTTGAAGAGGATCTTGCCCGCGAGATCCTCGGCGGCCTGCGTGCTGCCGCGCGCCATGACCCAGGCGACCAGCAGCGCGGGCACCAGCGCCAGCAGCAGGAGCGCCACGCTGAGGATCTGCCTCAGCGAGAACATCCGCTTGCCGGGCGGCATCAGAGCACGAGCCCGACGAGTTCGACGGCGTCCATGGGAACCGATCGCCCCGGGACCTCCACGAGCGCGCGCGCGCCCGTGCGCACGGCGCCCGTGATGGAGCGAAGCGCCGCCACGCTGGCGACGATGTGCCAGCCGAGCGAGCGTGCCTGCTTTTGCAGCTGCATCGTGGCGCTGACCGCGTCGCCCACCGGGAGCGTCTGCGCCGGGCCGCCATGCAGCGGGTCCTGCAGCACCGCGAGCGCGACCGGTCCCGTGTGCAGGGCGACGTTCACTTCGAAGGGCGGCAGTTGCCGGCCCGGGTACTTCGCCGACAGGTACTCGCGGATGCCGCGCGTGGAGTCCACGAGGCCCAGCGCCGCCTTCGCCGCGCGCAGGCCGTGGTTCACGGTTCGCGTGTCGGTGCCGGAGGCGAAGATCGCGAGCAGGCCTTCGCCGACGAAGCGCATGTGGCGCGCGCCGAACAGGTTGACCGTGTCGTTCGCGCTGCCGTAGAACTTCTTGACAAGGTCGGCGAGCTCCTGCGAATCGAGCCGCTCCGCCACGGTGGCGTAGTTGGGAATGTCCACGAAGAGCACCGTCGCGCTCGCGAGCTTCTCGTCGCCCGCGCTGCCATCGCCTTCCGGCCAGCGCTCGCTCAGCTCGGCCGCGAGGCGCTGCTCGTACAGCTTGGCGAGCTGGTGCTTCTGCTCCACCAGCGCCTCCTGCACCGCGGCGTCCACCGCCATCGCCTGCAGGTTGGCCTGCACGGAGCGCTTGTTCAACTGGGCCGCGGCCGCCTCGCGCAGCTCGTTCGGGCGGAAGGGCTTGGTGATGTAGTCGTCGGCGCCGGTCGTCATGCCGATGCGCATGTGCGCGCGCTCCTGCAGCGAGGTGAGCAGGATGACGGGGATGGTCGCGTTGGCCGGGTCCGCGCGAAGCGCCGCGAGCATCTGGAAGCCGTTCATGCCCGGCATCTGGACGTCGCTGATGATGAGGTCGGGGCGGCGCGGGGCCACGAGCGCAAGGCCTTGCGCGCCATCTTCCGCGGTAAGCACCTCGTGCCCGTCCTTCTTCAGGACCGAAGCGATGAGCATGCGGGTGCCGGCATCGTCTTCCATGACGACGATCAGGGCCATTGGACGATCCTCTTGGTGACGCGCAATCTTACATGCGGCGCGCCGCGCCGCGGCTCACGCGCCGGCCTGCGCTTCCAGGTAATCGCAGGTGAGGTGCGCCAGGGCGCGCACGCCGATGAGGAGGCCCTGCTCATCCGCGAAGAAGCGCGGCGAATGGTTGGAATAGGTCTTGGACGGGTCGATCCCCCGCGGCGTGACGCCGACGAAGAAAAAGAGCCCCGGGATCACCTGCTGGAAGAACGAGAAGTCCTCCGCGCCGGTCACCTTGTTCACCAGCTCGAGCTTGCCGGGGCCCGCGACGCGCTGCAGCGTCGGCACCATCGCGGCGGTGAGCGCGGGGTCGTTCACGGTGACGGGGTAGTTCTTGTTGATGCAGACGGTGCAGCCGGCGCGCGAGCCGCGCGAGACCGATTCGGCCAGCGTCGTCACGCGCTCGTGGATCTCGTCGCGCATGTCTTCCGCGAAGGTGCGGATGGTGCCGCGCATCTCGACCTCGTTGGGGATGATGTTGTCGCGGTTGCCGCCGCGGATCATGCCCACCGTCACCACCGCCGGCTCGCGCGTGATGTCCGTGCCGCGGCTCACCACGGTCTGCAGGCCCAGCACCACCTGCGCGGCGGTCACGATGGGGTCCACGCCGAGCCACGGCGCGGCGCCGTGCGTCTGCTTGCCGTGCACCTTGATGCTGAAGCGGTCCGAGCTCGCCATCGTCGGGCCGGGGCGATAGCCCACCATGCCGACGTTGAGGCGCGAGGTCACGTGCAGCCCGAAGATGGCCCTGGGCACGGGCTTTTCCAGCGCGCCCTCCTGGATCATCAGCTTCGCGCCGCCTTCTTCGCCCTCGGGCGGCATTTCCTCCGCGGGCTGGAAGATGAACTTCACGGTGCCGCGCAACTGCGCGCGCAGGCCGGCCAGCACCTGCGCGACGCCCATGAGGATGGCGACGTGGCAGTCGTGGCCGCAGGCATGCATCACGCCGACCTGCTCGCCGTTCCATTCCGCGCGCGCCTTCGAGGCGAAGGGCACGTCGACTTCCTCGGTCACCGGCAGCCCGTCCATGTCGGCGCGAAGCGCCACCACCGGACCGGGCAGCGCGCCCTTCAGCAGGCCCACGACGCCGGTAAAGGCGACGCCCGTGCGCACTTCGTCGAGGCCCAGCTGCTTCAGGTGGTCGGCGATGACGCCGGCGGTGCGGAACTCGCGGTTGCCGAGCTCGGGGTTCTGGTGCAGGTCGCGCCGCCACGCGATCACCTGCGCTTCGAGCGCCCCGGCGGCGGTGTCGATGGCCTCGGCCAGTGAACTGGGGATCACGTCGCGTGCAGACATCTTCGCAACTCCGGTGTGTGGCTTGAATTCGTCATTACAGCACCTCCGTGCGTTTGCTGGAACTCCACCAGAGTCATCCGGACTTGGTCGATCCGGGAGCAGACCGGGCGACGACCGGGTGCTCGCGAAGGAAGGCGCACCGTCCGCGGCCCTACTTCGAGGCCGCTGCGCGGCTTCCCTCCCCGCTCCGCCGCCCGGGACCCGATTTCGAACCTGCGTCAGCCGCACAAGGCGGCCGCGCGGTCCGAAATCGAATCCCTTTTCGCGGCTCGCACTCGGCTCTTCACAAGGGCCGCGGCCGGTGCGCCTTCCTTCGAGTCCACCAGCCGGGCATGCCTTTGCTACAGCGCGCACGCCGACATCGGGCCTTTGCGAGGAAGTTGCAGTGACAGACCGAACACGCGAATGATGGGCTCGCGGAGGAAGGCGCACCGGCCATGGCCCTTGTGAAGAGCCGAAGGCGAGCCGCGAAAAGGGGTCTGATTTTCAACCGCGCGGCCGCCTTGTGCGGCTGACGCAGGTTGAAAATCAGGCCCCGGGCGGCGGAGCCCAGAGGGAAGCCGCGCAGCGGCCTCGAGGTAGGGCCATGGACGGTGCGCCTTCCTCCGCGAGGGTGCGATCTTCGCAAGCGGATGACGTCGCTACCGGTGCAGGTGCAGCACCGGCCAGTGCCTCTCGATCGCGATCCCGGCAAGGCGCGCATCCGGGTCCACCGCGACGGGCTGATTCACGGCCTCCAGAAGCGGCAGGTCGTTGATCGAGTCGCTGTAGGCCGTGCTGTCGAAATCGGCGAGTTTCTGGCCGCGTTCCGCGAGCCATGCGTGCAGCCGCTGCACCTTGCCCGCGCGCATGTTGAGTGTGCCGGTGGTGCGGCCGGTGAAGCGGCCCGACGCGACCGCGTTCTCCGTGGCGAGCAGGTGCCCGATGCCGAAATGCGCCGCGGTGAGTTCGGTGAGGTAGCGGCTGGTGGCGGTGGTCATCAGCATCAGGTCGCCGGCGCTGCGGTGCTGGTCGACCAGTTCCATCGCCGCGGGCGGGATGCGCGGGACGACCTGCTCTTGCAGGAACTCGCGCCGCAGGCCGTCCCATTCAGCCGGCGAGCGGCCTTCCAGCGTGCCCGCGTAGAAGTCCGCGAATTCCTGCGCGCCCACCGTCCCAGCCTTGTACCGCGCCTCCATGTCGGCGTTGCGCGCGCCGAAGCTCCCGCGATCGAGCAGCCCGCGCGCGATCAGGAAATCGCACCACAGCACGTCGCTGTCGCCCGACAGCAGCGTGTGGTCGAGGTCGAACAGTGCGAGCCGGGGCTTCACGGCTTGCGCAGGTGCCAGGCGCGCGGACGCGTGAAGGCCTCAATGCCGTAGGTGGAGAGCGTGAGGCCGATGCCGGAGTCGCCGAAGCCGCTCCAGGGCAGCCGCGGGCTCACGCGGTCGCAGCAGTTCCAGTAGAGGCTGCCCGCGTTCACGTGCGAGAGGATCCGGTGCGCACGTGCGCCGTCGGGCGTGTACACCCCCGCGGTGAGTCCGTAGCGCGTGTCGTTCATGAGCTTCACGGCCTCCTGGTCCCCCGACACCTTCTGGATGCCGATGACGGGGCCGAAGCTCTCCTCCTTCATCAGCTCCATGTCGTGGTTGACCTGGCTGAACACGGTGGCCGCGTAGCCGTTGCCCGGCCCCGGCAGGCGGTGGCCGCCGGTGTGGAGCACCGCGCCCTTGGCCTTCGCGTCGGCGACCTGCGCGTCGAGCACGTCGAGCTGCGGCGCGCGCGTGATCGCGCCGATGTAGGTGTCCTCGTTCATCGGGTCGCCGGCCTTGAAGCCCTTCACCGTCTCGACGAACGCGGCGACGAACGCATCGTGGATTTTCTCGTGCACGTAGATGCGCTCGACCGAGCAGCAGCTCTGCCCGGTGTTGTACATCGCCCCGTCGGCGAGCGACTCGGCCGCGGCCCTCGGGTCGGCGTCGTCGCACACATAGGTCGGGTCCTTGCCCCCGAGCTCGAGCTGCAGCTTCATGAAGCGCGAGCCCACCGCCTTCGCGATGCGTGCGCCGGTGGCGTAGGAGCCGGTGAAAAAGAGCCCGTCGATCTTCTGCTCGAGCAAGGCCGCGCCGACCTCCCCGCCGCCCACGAGCGTGGCGAAGATTTCGGCGGGCACGCCGGCTTCGCGCAGCAGGCGCTCGATCTCCAGCCCGGTGAGCGTCGCGTATTCGGACGGCTTGTACAGCACCGCATTGCCCGTGAGCAGCGCGGGAACGATCACGTTGCAGCCGACGAACCACGGGTAGTTCCACGCGGAGATGTTGCCGATGACGCCCAGCGGCACATGCTCGATGCGCTCCTGCATGCCGCCTTCGTCGAACACGGTTTCGCTGGCGGTCACCGGCTCGACCATGCCGACGAAGAAGTCCAGGCGCCCGAGCAGGCCGTTCAACTCGTTGCGCGACATCTTGATCGGCTTGCCGGTCTCGCGCGTCATCGTGGTGGCGAGCGCCTCGAGGTCGCGGACGACGCCCTCGCGGAAGCGCTCGATGCAGGCCTTGCGTTCGGCGATCGGGCGCGCGGCCCAGGCGGGTTGGGCGGCGCGCGCGCGCCGCGCCTTGGCCGCAACGGACGCGGCATCGTCGGCCGGGACTTCGCTGATGCGCTCGCCCGTGGCAGGGTTGGTGATGGTGAGGGTGTTCATGGGGTGGGGTCCTGCCGCACGGCCGCGGCCGCGGAGAGAAAATCCTGGAGCAGCGCGGCGTCGTCGATGGTGTCGGAGTCCGCGCGATGGAATTCGGGGTGCCACTGCACCGCCGCGAGGTAGGGCCGGGCGGCGTCGGTGCGGCGGATGGCTTCGATGATGCCGTCTTCGTGGCTCACCGCCTCCACCGCGAAGCCCGCGGCGAGATCCTTGATCGCCTGGTGGTGGATGCTGTTGACCTTCACGCGCCGGCCCTCGGGATAGAGCGCTGCCAGGCGCGATCCCGGCGCGATCTCCACGCCATGGAAATTGTTGTCGTAGACGGTGGCGTCGCGGTGGCGCAGCGCGTGGGGCAGCTGCGTCTCGATGTCCTGGTAGAGCGTGCCGCCATACGCGACATTGATCAGCTGCAGGCCGCGGCACACGCCGAAGACCGGCTTGCCCTGGCGCTCGAATGCGGCGACGAGGTCGATCTCATACTCATCGCGGATCTTGTCGCCGGCCCATTTCTCCTGCAGCGGCTGCTCGCCATAGCTGAGGGGCGAGACGTCCGCGCCGCCATGCAGCACCAGCCCGTCCAGCCACTGCGCGTAGTGGTCCAGCGTGACGTCGCCGCGCTGCGTCGCGCCGGTGGGGCTGGGGATCATCACCGCCAGCGCGCCCGTGGACATCACCCAGTGCGCGATCGACTGCTCCACGTACTGCAGGGTCTTGCCCGTGAACAGCGCGCGCGTCGGGTCGGCATGCATGAAGCACGCCGAGATCCCGATCTTCAGCCGATGGGTCACATGGCACCTTCGAACAGCCGCGTGAAATCCTCCGCCGTGACGGGCCGCGGATTCGTCTGGTGGCACATGTCCGCCGTCGCGATTTCCACGAGGCGCGGCAGGTGCTCGCGCTTCACCCCATGCGCCGACAGCTTGCCGGAGATGCCGATCCGCGCCTTGAGCGCGCGCAGCCAGGGCACGAAGTTCTCGCCGCCGCCCTGCACCTTGCACACGTGCGCGAGCTCGTCGAACTTCTCCTTCGCCGATTCGTAGTTCCATTCCATCACGGTGTCGATCATCAGCGCGTTGGCGAGGCCATGGTGCAGGTCGCACACGGCGCCGAGCGCGTGCGCGCAGGAGTGCACGGCGCCGAGGTCCTTCTGGAAAGCGATTGCGCCCATCATGGACGCCATCATCATGTCGCTGCGGGCCTGCAGGTTGGACGGCTGGTTCACCGCCGTCTCGAGTGCCGCGGCGGCGATGCGCGTGCCTTCCAGCGCGATGCCGTCGCACAGCGGGTGGTAGGCGGGCGAGAGGTAGCTCTCGATGTTGTGCGTGAGCGCGTCCATGCCCGTGGCGGCCGTGACGTGCGGCGGCAGCGCGAGCGTGAGCTCCGGGTCGGCGAACACCACTTTCGCGAGGATCTTCGGGCTGAACACGACGCGCTTCAGGTGCGTGTCGTTCTCGCTGACGACCGACGAGCGGCCGACTTCCGAGCCCGTGCCGGACGTCGTGGGCAGCGCGACGAAATACGGCAGCGGCTTGTCGATGGGGCGCACCTTCGGGTGGTCCCACACGTATTCGAGGATGTCGCCTTCGTGCGTCGCGGCCACGCCCACGACCTTGGCGACGTCCAGCGCCGCGCCGCCGCCGAAGCCGATGACGCAGTCGGCGCGATGCGCCTTGTACGCCGCCGCCCCGTCCATCACCTGGCTGCATGTGGGGTTGCCGAAGACGCCGCCGAAGACGGCGACATCGAGCCCGTCCAGGTGCGACTTGAACTCGGCAAGCACGGGCAGCTGCGCGAGCGCCTTGTCGGTGACGATGAGCGGGCGCTTCAGCCCCTGCGACTTGAGATGCGCCGCCACTTCCTTGCGCGCGCCGGCGCCGAAGCGGATGGAGGTGGGAAAGGAAAAGCCGGAAATGGTCATGATGCAGTGAGGTCCAGGTACATGTGATTCTTGTCGAACGGCCGGCCGTCGACCTTGATCGCGCGCGGTTCGATGCCGAAGGAGCGAAAGCCCGCGGCTTCATAGAGTCGGGTGGCGGCGGCGTTGCCCTCGGTGACGGTGAGCACCAGCAATTCGAGGCCGGCGTCGCGCGCGTGCGCGAGCAGCGCGTCCACGAGCCCGCGGCCCACGCCGGCGCCCGCGTTTTCCGGCGCGACGTACATGCCGACGACCGTGGCCTTGTGGCGCGCCTTCTCGCGCGTCTCGCGCTCGAGGCCCACCATGCCGCACAGCTGCGCGCCCTCGCAGGCCCCCCAGAACATCGTGTTGTCGGCGGCGAGGCGCGCGCGCGACTTCTCGACGGGCTGCTTGTCCTCTTCACCGAAGCTGGAGGTGAAAGCCTGCGGGGACTCCTTGAGCGCGCGCAGGCGCAGCGCGCGGTACGCCTGCGCGTCGTCGGGGCCGAGGCGGCGGATCTGCATCGGGCTAGGGCCGCGTGAGCCGGTAGATGAACAGGGCCGCGCGGATCGCGCCGCGTTCGATGGAGGCGATCTCCAGGTCTTCGTCGTCGGTGTGCGAGCCGTTGCCCGACGCGCCCAGGCCGTCGATGCCCGTCGTATAGGGCGCCGCGAACTGCACGTCGCCCGCGCCGCGCATGGACGGGTCCAGCGTGCCGATGGGCCCGAGGCCCGCGTCCGCGCTGGTCTTCGAATAGGCCTCGATCAAGCGCGCACCCGCTTCGGTGGGAGGCATGGGCGGATAGCCGTCGCGAAACGAGAGCGTCGCGCTCGTGCCGGGCAGCGACGCCGCCACGATTTCGCGCATGCGGCGCTTCACGCGCTCGCCCTGTTCGGGCGTGAGGTAGCGCAGGTCGCCGCGCGCCTGGAAGTCGCGGGCGATGACGTTGGTCTTGCCGAACGCGGTACCGCTCGCCGTGTCGTCCGAGTATGCGACGTCGGTGCCGCCCAGTACCACGCCCACGTTGAACGTGAGGCTCGGTTCGATCAGCTGGTCCCGGAAGGCGTTGAGGATGCGCGTGCCCTCGTAGATCGCGCCGTAGCCGGCGCCGGGCGTGAACACACCGGCCGAGTGGCCGGGCTTGCCCTTCACGTGCAGCGTCCAGCCGCCCGAGGAACGGCGCGAGATGCTCGCGTAACCCATGCCGCCCTGGCGCGCCGCGCCTTCGAATGACAGCGCGTAGTCGCTGCGTTTGGCCATCGCGATCAGGTCCGCACGGCCGATCTCGCGTGGCGAGCCGGTGCGCTCCTCGTCGCCGGTGAAGATCACCTCGATGCGCGCCGTGTCCAGCGCGCCCACCGCCTTGAGCGCGCGCAGCGCCTCGATGACGATGACGTCGCCGCCCTTCATGTCGTTCACGCCCTGGCCGCGCACGCGGTCGCCGCGGCGCTCCCACAGGGCGACGGCGCTGTCCTTCTCGAACACGGTGTCCATGTGGCCCATGAGCATCACGCGCTTGCCCTGCCCGCCGTCGTGGGAGGCGATGAGGTGGCCACCGCGCTTCATCTCGGGCGGCATCTCGGCCCAGCGGGTCTTGAAGCCCAGCGCGTCGAACTCGGCGCGGAAGACGCGGCCTACTTCGCGCACGCCCTCTGCGTTGAGCGTGCCGCTGTTGATGCGCACCGCCTTCTCCAGCAGCTCGAGCGCTTGCGGCGTGCGCTGCTTCACCGCGGCCACGATCCGCTGCTCGGTGTCGCTCAGCTGGGCGTGCGCCGCGCCGGCCAGGGCCAGCAGGCAGGTGAGGGCGATGCGTTTCAAGCTCGTCTCCGGCGGTTCAGATGATCTCGAAGTAGCGCTTCAGCTCCCAGTCGGTGACGCCGTCGAGCCATTGGCGCCACTCCCATTCGCGCGTGGCGGCGAAGTGGTCGACGAAGGTGTCGCCGAGCATTTCGCGCGCGATCTTCGAGTTCTTGAAGTTGCGCGTCGTCTCGATCAGCGTGCGCGGTGCGCGCGGGATGTTCTCCGCGCCCTGGTTGGTGCCCGTGATCGGCGGCGCGGTGAGCTTCAGGCCCTTCTCCACGCCGTAGATGCCCGCGGCGATCACCGCGGCCATGGCGAGGTACGGGTTCACGTCGGCGCCGGGGCAGCGCGTCTCCAGCCGCGTGGACTTCACGCCGCCCGCGATCACGCGGAAGCTCGCCGTGCGGTTGTCGATGCCCCAGGTCGGCTTGACGGGCGCCCAGAAGCCGTCGACGAGCCGCTTGTAGCTGTTGATGGTCGGCCAGAACATCGGCGCGAATTCCATCAGGCACAGCACCTGGCCCGCGAGGTAGCTCTCGAAGAGCTTGCTCATCTTGCGCGGGCTCTTCGCATCGTAGAACTGGTTGGCCTTGCCGTCCGACAGGCTCTGGTGGATGTGGCCGCTGCAACCCGGCAGGTGCTGGTTCCACTTCGCCATGAAGCTCGGCATGATGCCGAAGCGCGTGCCGATCTCCTTCGCGCCGGTCTTGAAGAGGATGGCCCGATCCGCCTGCAGCAGCGCCTCGCTGAAGCCGAGCGCCGCTTCGTAGACGCCGGGCCCCGTTTCGGTGTGCAGCCCTTCGATCGGCACGTTGAAGGCGAGCATCTCGTCCATCAGCGCGTTGAAGAATTCGCGGTTCTGGTTCACGCGCAGTAGGGAGTAACCGAACATGCCCGGGGTGAGCGTCTCGGGCCCCACGCCCTTCTTGTCGGCCCAGCTTTGCGGTGTCTCGCGGAAGTTGAACCACTCGTACTCCATGCCCGTCATGACCTGGAAGCCGAGCTTCTCCGCGCGTTTCAACACGCGCTTGAGCGTCTGGCGCGGGCACACCTCGTAGGGGGATCCGTCGGCGTTGATGAATTCGCCGAGGAAGAAATCGATGCCGCCGTCCCAGGGCACGTTGCGGTGCGTGTCCAGGTCCAGCCGCGCGAGCGCGTCCGGAAAGCCGTGCTGCCAGCCGGTGACGGTGGCATTGTCGTAGCAGTTGTCGCTGGAGTCCCAGCCGAAGACAACGTCGCAGAAGCCGAAGCCCGAGTCCGCGGCGCCCTCGAACTTGTCCTTGTGCAGGTACTTGCCCCGAAGGATGCCGTCGATGTCGCTGCAGGCGACCTTGACTTTGCTGGCGCCGGATTTGCGGATCTTCGCCAGGGCGGGGTGGGTTTTGCTCGTGGCCATTGTTTGTTGCTCTTCCTGTGTATTTTCGAACGCAGAGGACGCAGAGTTTTCGCAGAGGGCGCAGAGAAATTCAAGGAGCCGAACTCAAGACATTCTCTTGTGAACTTCTCTGGTATTCCTCTGCGTCCTCTGCGAAACCTCTGCGTTCTCTGCGTTCAAAATTTCCTCGCGCATCCACCCACTCAAATCGCAGGCTCGCCCGACGCAATTCCCATGTCTTCCAACGCCAGGGCTACCGCCGCGACCGCCTGCTCCATCTCGTTCGGGCCGATGGCGCCGATACAGCCTACGCGAAAAGTTTCGACCTGTGTGAGCTTGCCGGGATACAGGATGAATCCGCGCTGGCGCGCCGACGCATAGAAAGTCTTGAAGTCGTAGCGCGCATCGCCCGGCGCGTTGAACGTGACGATGATCGGCGCCTGGATCGCCGGGTCCAGGAAGGGGATGAAACCCAGGCGCGACATGCCATGGATGAGCGTCTGGTAGTTCTGCGTGTAGCGCGCCAGGCGCGCCGGCTGGCCGCCTTCCGCCTCGAACTGCGCGATCGCCTCGGCCAGCGCCACCACCACGTGCGTGGGCGGCGTGAAGCGCCACTGGCCCGTCTTTTCCATATAGACGTACTGGTCGTGCAGGTCCATCGCGAGCGACTGGCTGCGGCCCGCGCAGGCGTCCAGCACCGCCTTGCGGATGAAGACGAAGCCCATGCCCGGCACGCCTTCCAGGCACTTGCCGCTGGCCGCGATCAGCGCGTCGAAGCGCGTCTCGCGCGCATCGATGGGCAGCGCCGCGAAGGAACTCATCGCGTCCACGATCAGGCCCTTGCCGTGCTGCGCGCAGACGTCCGCCACCTCCTGCAGCGGGTTCCAGACGCCCGCGCCCGTTTCGCAATGGATGAGCACGACGTGCGTGATGGTCTTGTCCGCCGCGAGCTTGTCGGCCAGCGCGGCGGGCGACACCTGGGACGCCTCGTCGAATCCCATCACCGTGCAGGTGCGGCCCATGAGCGTGGTGAGCTTCGCCGCGCGCTTGCAGTACGCGCCGTTGTCCAGCACCAGCACGTGGCCGTCGCGCGGCACCAGCGTCGCGACCGCCGCCTCGACACTGAAGGTGCCGCTGCCCTGCAGGGGCACGACGACGTGCGTGTCCTCGCCGTGGATGATCCTGAGCAGGCTGCGCCGCACGCGCGCCGTGACGTCGTTGAAGTCGCTGTCCCACGAGCCCCAGTCGCGCAGCATCGCCAGCTTGGTGCGCAGCGTCGTGGTGAGCGGTCCGGGGGTGAGGAGGATTTTGTCGCGATCCATGTCGTGTCTCCGTAGTTCTATCGATCCGTCGTGCGCCATGCCTGGGTGCGGCGGTTCACCCACCAAGCCAGCGCCATGAAAAGCAAAGTCGCGACGGCCGACGCCGCCCCGATCAGCACCGCCATCGCGGCGGCGGCGCCGATCTCGCCGGCTTCGTCGAGGTTGAGGATCGCGATCGACGCCACCTTGGTCTCGGGCGAATAGAGGAACACCACCGCCGAGATCGTCGTCATGGCGTTGATGAAGAAGTAGCGGGCGATGTCCACGAGCGCCGGTGTGCAGATCGGCAGCGTCACCCGCCAGAAGGTCTTGAAGAACGGGACCTTGAGCGACGCGCTGACCGCCTCGAATTCGCTGTCGAGCGATTTCAGCGCCGTCACGGCCGTCAGGTGTCCCGTCGTATAAAAGTGCACGATGGTGCACAGCGTGAGCAGCGCGAGCGTGTGGTACAGGCCGTTGAGCGGATTCTTCGGCTCGTTGAAGAAGAAGATGTAGCCCAGCCCGAGCACCAGCCCCGGCACCGCCATCGGCAGCATCGCGAGCAGCTTGACGATGCCGCGCAGGCCCGGCGCGCCCTGCGTCTTTTCCATGAGGTACGCGCCGCAGAACACGAGCGCCGTGCCGAACACCGCGGTGCCCGCCGCCATCTTCAGGCTGTTGACGAAGCCCTCGCCGACTTCCGCGTCCACCAGGCCCATGACGTAATGACGCAGGCTGGGGCTGAGGTTGTAGGGCCAGAAGCTCGCGAAGGACGCGAAGATCGCCATGCCCAGCATCGCGAGCACGAGGAAGGCGATGAACGAGCAGTAGAGCGTCATGGCGGCGTCGTACCTGGCCGAGCGCTTGGGCCGGTAAGGCACGGCGCGGGCCGTGAGCATCGCGGTCTGGCGGCGGCTCACGTAGCCGTCCACCGCGAAGGTGACGATGGCCGGCGCGAGCAGCAGGATCGCCACCACGGCGCCCTTGGAAAAATCCTGCTGGCCGATGACGAGCTTGAAGACGTCCGTGGCCAGCACGTTGAAGCTGCCGCCGATCACCTTGGGGATGCCGAAGTCGGTGATGACCAGCGTGAAGGTGACGAGCGCGGCCGAGATGAGCCCGTATTTCGCCCCGGGCAGCGTGATGGTGAAGAACTTGCGCGCGGCGCTCGTGCCCATCGCATCCGCCGCCTCGTACAGGCGCGCGTCCGACAGGCTGAGCGCCGTGACGAGGATCATCAGCGCATGCGGAAACACCGCGAAGCACTCGGCGATGACGATGCCCGGCGCGCCGTAGATTTCGCGCCAGCCGAGCTGCACGATCCAGGCTTTCAGCACGCCCTGGTTGCCGAACCAGTAGATGAGCGAGATCGCCGACAGCAGCGACGGCGCGAGAAGGGGGATGAGCGTGATGCCGCGAAAGAGCGGCTTGAGCGGCATGCAGGAGCGCGCAAGCGCGTAGGCGAAGCCGAAGGCGAGCGGCACCGCGATCATCGTGACCACCGACGACACCCACAGGCTGTTCCACAGGCTGCCGAGCAGCGACGGCGTCTTGGCGTATTCGACGAAGTTGGCGAGCGCCACGAATTCGCCGTCCTTGCCCTGCAGCGCCTGCACGAGGATGGTGAGCAGCGGCAGCGCGAGGAACGCGACGAGCGCGAGCGCCACAAGGAACAGCGCGACGTGCGCGACGCGATCGGTCCAGTGGGACGTTTGCTTCACGGGCGCGGTGTTGACCGCTGGCAGCACGGCGGACATCGGGGTCGAATCCCTAGAAGACCTTGATGCGCTCGGGCAGCAGCTTCAGCTTGAGCGGCGAGCCCTCCCGCAGCGACTGCTCGGACAGGTAGTTGAGCGAGAGGTACACCGTGAGCTTGTTCGCATCCAGCGCAGGCGAAGCCACGCGCACGTGGCAGTAGGAGCCGAGGAACTCGATCTTCTCGATGTTCGCGTCGAAGACGTGCGGGTCGCCGTCGGCGATGGGCCGCGCGAGCACGTCCTCGGGCCGCAGGTACACGCGCGCTTCGCGGTCTTCCCCGTCGCACGGGATGCTCAGGCTGCCGAAGCGCAGTTCGCCGCGCGCGACCTTCGCGGGCAGCACGTTCACCTTGCCCACGAAGTCCGCGACGAAAGGCGAGGCCGGTTCGCGGTAGATGTCCAGCGGCGTGCCGACCTGCTCGATCACGCCGTGGTTCATCACCACGATGCGGTCGGCCACCGACAGCGCCTCTTCCTGGTCGTGCGTGACCATGATCGTCGTCACGCCCACCTTCTGCTGGAGCGCGCGGATCTCCTGGCGCAGGCGCACGCGCTCCAGCGCGTCCAGCGCGGAGAGCGGCTCGTCGAGCAGCAGCAATCCCGGCGAAGTCGCGAGCGCGCGCGCCAGCGCGATGCGCTGCTGCTGCCCGCCGGACAGCTGCGCGGGGTACTTGCCTTCGCTGCCCGGCAGGCCCACGAGCTTCACGAGTTCCGTCACGCGCTTGCGGATGTCGGCGCGCGGCGTCTTGCGGTTGACGAGGCCGTAGGCCACGTTGTCCGCGACGCTCAGGTTGGGAAAGAGCGCGTAGCTCTGGAAGACGATGCCGTAGTCGCGCTGCGCGGGCGGCAGCCGCGAGATGTCGCGCCCGCCCTGCCACACCTCGCCGGAGGTCTGCACCTCCAGGCCCGCGATGATGCGCAGGAGCGTGGTCTTGCCGCAGCCCGACGGGCCCAGGAAGCAGACGAACTCGCCCCGGCGGATGTCCAGGTTGATGTCGTTCAGCGCGGTGAAGGCGCCGAACTCCTTGCGCACGTGGCGCAGTTCCAGAAATGCCGCCGGCGCCACCGCGCTCGTCACTTCTTCGGTTCGCTCTTGGCGTCGTAGCGCTTGTTCCATTCGGCGAGGATCCGCTCGCGGTTGTCCGCCGCCCAGTTGAAGTCCATCTTCACCAGGCGTGCCTCGTAGTCCTTCGGCACGTTGGCCAGCGGCGGCGCGAGGCCCGGCTGCGCGGTGATCGCGAAGTTCTTGCCGTACAGCATCATCGCGTCCTTGCTGGAAGCCCAGTCCGCGAGCTTCTTCGCGGCGGCCAGGTGCTTGGTGCCCTTGTGGATGCCGAAGGCCTCCAGGTCCCAGCCGAGGCCCTCCTTCGGGAACACGAGGTCGATGGGCGCGCCCTTGGCCTTGTTGCTGTTGCCGCGGTATTCGAAGGAGATGCCCATCACGTACTCGCCGGCCGCCGCCATGTTGCAGGGCTTGGAGCCCGAGTGCGTGTACTGCGCCATGTTCTCGTGCAGCGCGTCCATGTACTTCCAGCCGCCGCCCTTGCCGTTGTCGTCGCCGAAGAGCGTGAGCCAGGCGGTGACGTCGAAGTAGCCGGTGCCGCTGGACGCGGGGTTGGGCATCACGATCTGGCCCTTGTAGACCGGCTTGGTGAGGTCTTTCCAGGTCTCCGGCTTGGGAATGTTCTTCTTGCCCGCTTCCACGGTGTTGAAGCAGATGGTGGCACCCCACACGTCCATGCCGAACCAGGCCGGCACCTTCTTCTTGTCGCGGTACTGGCTCATGATGCCGTCGAGGTTGAGCGGCGCGTACGGCTCGAGCATGCCCTGCTTGTCCAGGAGGGCGAGGCTGGAGGCGGCCACGCCCATCACCACGTCGGCCTGCGGGTTGGCCTTCTCGGCGAGCAGCTTGGCGGTGATGACACCGGTGGAGTCGCGCACCCACTTGATCTCGATGTCCGGGTAGGACTTGTTGAAGCCCTCCTGGTAGGCCTTGATCTGGTCGGTCTCCAGCGCGGTGTAGACGAGCAGCTGGGTCTTCTGGGCGAAGGCGCCCGCGCTGGCCGCGGCGAGCGCCGCCAGCAGGAAAGGCTTGATGACGAGAGACGCGCGCATGAAGAACTCCTCTAGGACAAAAAGGTTTCGATACTGCGGACCACCGGTGACGGCGCGATGACAACACTTGTCCCGTCCCCGCCTCGCGCTCGGCCTTGAAAATTCATTTGACGCCGCACCGCAGAGGTTGTCAATTGTTTTTTGCAGATTGTTGACAATCCACCGGATGCTGCTCTAATGCGGGGCATGAACGCGGTCGCCAATGCCACTATCGCACTGTTGCAAAGCAGCTCGCTCACGAGCGTGGTGCAGCAGGAGATCGAGCGCGCGATCCTGCAGGGCGAGTACGCACCCGGCAGCAAATTGATCGAGGCCACGCTCGCGGTGAAGATGGGCGTGTCGCGCGGCCCGGTGCGCGAAGCGTTTCGCATGCTCGAGGAGGCCGGCCTCGTTCGCACCGAGAAAAACCGCGGCGTCTTCGTGCGCGACATCCCGATCGACGAGGCGGTGGAAATCTTCGACCTGCGGGCAGCCATGGACGAACTCGTCGGGCGGCGGCTCGCCGAGCACATCACGCCTGCGCAGCTCAAGGAGCTGAAGGGACTCGTCGACGCCATGGAGAAGGCGGTGAAGGCGGAGGACGCCTACAACTACCACCTGCTCAATCTCAAGTTCCACGACCGGCTGGTGGAGATGACGGGCAACGGCAAGCTCACCGCGATCTATCGCAAGCTGATCAAGGAGCTCTCCCTGTTCCGGCGCCTGAACCTCGCCGACGGCTGGCTGCTGCCGATCTCGGCGAGCGAGCACCGCCAGATCATCAAGGCCATCGCCTCCGGCGACCCGGTCGCGGCCGGCAAGGCGATGTACGACCACGCGATGGACAGCAAGGAGCGCACGATCGAGAACGACCTGCGCCGCCAGGAGCGCGCCCGCGAGCGCGACGCCGCCACCGCAAAGAACGCAAAGGCCAGCCGTGCTTGAAGTCAACCAGCGCAGCTACCGGCTGCCCACCTCCCCCACCGTCGTCGTCTGCGTGGACGGTTGCGAGCCCGACTACCTCGCGCAGTCAGTCGCCACCGGGCACATGCCCTGGCTGGAGCGCACGCTGGCCGAAGGCGAAGGACTCATTGCCGACTGCGTGGTGCCGAGCTTCACCAACCCGAACAACCTGTCCATCGTCACCGGCGCGCCGCCCAGCGTGCACGGCATCTGCGGCAACTACCTGTTCGACACCGCGAGCGGCACCGAGGTCATGATGAACGACCCGAAGTGGCTGCGCGCGCCGACGCTGCTGGCGGCGCTGGCGGACGCGGGCAAGTCGGTCGCCGTCGTCACCGCCAAGGACAAGCTGCGCCGGCTGCTCGGCCACGGGATGAAGGGCATCTGCTTTTCCGCCGAGAAGTCGGACGAGGCGACGGCGGAAGAAAACGGCATAGCCGACGTCCCGGCGATGGTCGGCATGCCGGTGCCCAGCGTCTACAGCGCGGCCCTGTCGGAATTCGTCTTCGCCGCCGGCGTGAAGCTCATGGAGCAGCGCCGACCCGACGTGATGTACCTGTCCACCACCGACTACGTGCAGCACAAGCACGCGCCGGGCACGGAAGGCGCGAATGCATTCGACGCGATGATGGACAGCTACCTGTCCCGCCTTCACGAGATGGGTTGCGTGATCGCGCTCACCGCCGACCACGGCATGAACGCGAAGGTCGCGCTCGACGGCCGGCCCGACGTGATCTACCTGCAGGACTGGTGCGACGCGCAGCTCGGCCCCGGCGCGGCACGCGTCATCCTGCCGATCACCGACCCATACGTCGTGCACCACGGCGCGCTGGGCTCTTTCGCGACGATCTACCTGCCCGCGGGCGTCGAGCCACGCACCGTCGTGGGCGCCTTGCAGGCCAACCCGCGCATGGAGGCAGTGCTCACGCGCGAGGAGGCCGCGCGCCGCTTCGAACTCCCGGCCGACCGCATCGGCGACATCGTGTGCGTGTCCGGGCGCTTCACCGTCATCGGCACTTCCGCGAGCCGGCACGACCTGTCGGGCCTCGATGCGCCCCTGCGGTCGCACGGCGGCATCAGCGAACAGCGCGTGCCGCTCATCCTCAACCGCAAGCTGCCCGGGCTGGACACGTCACGGCGCCTGCGCAACTTCGATGCGTTCGACCTCGCGTTGAACCACGCGCAGTGATGGACCGCGCCGCGCAATTCATCCGTGACCGCGGCCTGGATGCGATGCGCATCGCGGGCCGGAAGGTCGGCGCCGGCCGGGACCGCGCGATCGACGTCTTCAACCCGTACACCAACGAGCGCATCGGCACCGTGCCGAAGGCGACGCTGGAAGAAGTGCGCCAGGCGTTCGAGACCGCGCACGCGTTCCGGCCCACGCTCACGCGCTACGAACGCGCGGCGATCCTCCACAAGGCCGCCGCGCTGGTGCGCGAACGGCTCGACGACATCGCAGGCCTCATCACGGCCGAAGCGGGCCTGTGCCTGAAGGACTCGATCTACGAGGCGGGCCGCGTGAGCGACGTGCTGCTCTTCGGCGCGAACGAGGTGCTCAAGGACGACGGCCAGATCTTCAGCTGCGACCTGACGCCGCACGGCAAGAAGCGGCGCGTGTACACGCAGCGCTCGCCACTGCTCGGCGTGATCACCGCGATCACACCGTTCAACCACCCGATGAACCAGGTGGCGCACAAGGTGGTGCCCAGTGTCGCGACCAATAACCGCATGGTGCTCAAGCCCTCCGAGAAGGTGCCCTTCTCGGCCATCTTCTTCGCGGACCTGCTCTACGAAGCCGGCCTGCCGCCGGAGATGCTGCACGTCGTCACCGGCGATCCGCGCGAGATCGCCGACGAGCTCATCACGAACGAGCACGTCGACCTCGTGACCTTCACGGGCGGCGTGTCCATCGGCAAGTACATTGCGCGGACCGCCGGCTACCGCCGCGTGGTGCTGGAGCTGGGCGGCAACGACCCGATCATCGTGATGGAGGACGCCGACATCGACGAGGCCTCCACGCTCGCGACGCAGGGCTCCTACAAGAATTCCGGCCAGCGCTGCACGGCGGTCAAGCGGATGCTCGTGCACGAGTCCGTCGCGGCACGCTTCACCGAGCAGGTGGTGGAGAAGACGCGCGCGTGGAAATTCGGCGACCCGCTGGACAAGGGCAACGACATGGGCACCGTGATCGACGCGGCCGCGGCGGAGCTGTTCCAGTCGCGCGTCAACGATGCCGTGTCGCAAGGGGCGCGGCTGCTCGCGGGCAACCAGCGCGACGGCGCGCTCTATTCGCCCACCGTGCTCGCAGACGTGCGGCCGGAAATGACCGTGGTGCGAGAGGAAACCTTCGGGCCCGTCTCGCCGATCATCCGCTTCAAGTCGATCGACGAAGCCATCGCGATTTCCAACGGCACGGCCTATGGCCTGTCGAGCTCCGTGTGCACCAACCGGCTGGACTACATCACGCGCTTCGTGAGCGAGCTGCAAGTGGGCAGCGTGAACGTGCGCGAGGTACCGGGCTACCGGCTGGAGCTCACGCCCTTCGGCGGCATCAAGGACTCGGGCCTGGGCTACAAGGAAGGCGTGCAGGAGGCGATGAAGAGCTTCACCAACCTCAAGACCTATTCGCTGCCATGGGCTTGAGCGTTTCCGATATCGAGCGGCTGTTCGCCGAACGCGGCGGCGAACAGTATTCGGGCGAAGGCGTCACGCAACTCGAGCACGCGCTGCAATGCGCGCTGCAGGCGCAGGACGAAGGCGCGAGCGACGAACTCGTCACGGCGGCCCTGCTGCACGACTTCGGCCACCTGCTGCACGACATGGGCGAGACGCCGACCCTCCGCGGCATGGACGACATCCACCAGTACCGCGCACTGCCCTTCCTGCGCGGTCTCTTTGGCGACGCCGTGCTGGAGCCGGTGAGGCTGCACGTGGACGCCAAGCGCTACCTGTGCCGCACGCGCCCGGAGTACTTCGCCGCGCTCTCCGAGGATTCGAAGCGCTCGCTGGCGCTGCAAGGCGGCATCTTCGACGACGCACAGGCGCAGGCCTTCATCGCGCAGCCCGGCGCCGCCGATGCGGTGCGGCTTCGCGTGTGGGACGACCTCGCGAAGACTCCCGGCCTGGCGACGCCGCCGCTCGCGCACTTCCTCGACCGCGCACGGCGCTGCGCGAAGGCCGCGCGCGAGCCCGCATGAGCCTCACCTGGCCCATCGTGGCCGCGGTGCTGGTCGGCGCGATGCTGCACGCCAGCTGGAACGCCCTCGTGAAGTCCAGCACCGACAAGGCGCTGGACACGGCGGTGATCCATCTCGTGGGCTCGCTCGTCGCATTGCCGCTCCTCGCGGTCGTCGGCGTCCCGGCACGCGAGTCCTGGCCGTACATCCTCGCCTCCACCGTCATCCACATCGGCTACTACATCGCGCTCACCGGCGCGTACAAGCACGGCGACCTCGGGCTCACCTATCCGCTCATGCGCGGCACGGCGCCGCTGCTCGTGGCGCTGTCCGCCACGGCGACGCTCGGCGAAACGCTCTCCCCCATGGCGTGGGCGGGTGTGCTGGGCGTGAGCTGCGGCGTGCTCGCGCTGGGGCTGTCCCGTCACGCATTCGATTCGCCGCGCGCCGTCGGCTTCGCGCTTGCCAACGCGGTGGTGATCGCGATCTACACCGTCGTCGATGCCCACGGCGCGCGCGCCAGCGGCGACGCGATCCAGTACGTGGTCATGCTGTTCGTGCTGGACGGCTGGCCCTTCGGCTTTCTCGTGCTGTGGCGCCGCGGCATGGCCGCGGCCTGGCCCTACGCCCGCGCGCGCGCGCCGGTGGCCGTGCTGGGCGCGCTCGCATCGCTGGGCTCCTACGGCATCGCGCTGTGGGCGATGACACGCGCGCCCGTCGCCACCGTTGCCGCGCTGCGCGAAACGTCGGTGCTGTTCGCGGCGCTGCTGGGCGTGTGGTTCCTGAAAGAGACCTTCAACCTGCGCCGCGCCTTCGGCACCGCCGCGATCGTGGCCGGGGTGATGGCGCTTCGCATGGGTTGACGCAACGCGAAGGAGACGAGGATGCAACTTCCAGCGCAGGCACAGGTCGTGATCGTCGGCGGCGGCATCGCAGGCTGCTCGACCGCCTATCACCTCGCGAAGCTCGGGCGCACCGATGTGCTGCTGCTGGAGCAGGGCAAGCTCACCGGCGGCACCACCTGGCACGCCGCCGGCCTCGTCGGCCAGATGCGGCCCAACCGCAACATGACGCAGATGAGCAAGTACGGCATCGAGCTCTATTCCACGCTCGAGGCGGAGACCGGGCTGGCCACCGGCTGGAAGCAATGCGGGAGCGTGAACGTCGCGAAGACGCCCGAGCGCATGCAGGTGCTGCGCAAGCAGCTCGCCATGGCGCGCAGCTTCGGCGTGGAATGCCACGAGATTTCCCCGCGCGAAGCCGGGGAGCGCTACCCGGTGATGCGCACCGACGACCTTCAGGGCGCGCTGTGGCTGCCGGGCGACGGCAAGGCGAACCCGGCCGACCTGTGCATGTCGCTCGCCAAGGGCGCGCGCAACCGCGGCGTGAAAATCGTGGAGGACATCGAGGTCACCGGCGTGCTGACAGAAGGCGGCCGGGTCGTCGGGGTCCGGACGGCGCAAGGCGACGTGCGCTGCGAGGTCATCGTCAATTGCGCGGGCCAGTGGGCGCGGCAGTTCGGCGCGCTCGCGGGCGTGAACGTGCCGCTTTATTCCGCCGAGCACTTCTACGTCGTCACCGGCAAGATCGACGGCGTGCACCCGATGCTTCCCGTCATGCGCGACCCGGACGGCTTCATCTACTACAAGGAGGAAGTCGGCGGCCTCGTGATGGGCGGCTTCGAGCCGCAGGCCAAGCCCTGGAAGATGGACCCGATCCCGAGCACCTTCCAGTTCCAGCTGCTGGACGAGGACTGGGACCAGTTCGAGATCCTGATGACGAACGCCATGCACCGCACGCCGTGCCTGCAGACCGCCGAGATCAAGATGCTGCTCAACGGGCCGGAGAGCTTCACGCCCGACGGCAACTTCATCCTGGGCGAGGCGCCGGAGCTGCGCAACTACTTCGTCTGCGCGGGCTTCAACTCCGCGGGCATCGCCAACAGCGGCGGGGCGGGCCGCCTGATGTCGGAGTGGATCGTCGGCGGCGAGCCCAGCACCGATTTGTGGGACGTCGACATCCGCCGCTTCGGCCCTTTCACGGGCAACCGCAAGGCGCTGGCGGAGCGCACGGGCGAAACGCTCGGCCTGCACTATGCGATGCGCTGGCCGCGGCAGGAGCTGGAGACGGCCCGGCCACTGCGCACCTCCCCGCTCTACGACCTGCTCGCCGCGAAGGGCGCGGAGTTCGGCAGCAAGAACGGGTGGGAGCGCGCGAACTACTTCCGCCCCGAGGGGCAGCCGCGCCCCGACTACACGCTGGGCACGCCGGGCTGGCTGCCGTGGATGGTCGAAGAGCAGCGCGCGACGCGCGAGGCGGTGGCGATCTACGACCAGACGTCGTTTTCCAAACTGCTGCTGCAGGGACGCGACGCGCTGGCGGTGCTGCAGCGCCTGTGCGCCAACGAGATGGACGTGCCGGTCGGCAAGATGGTCTACACGCCCATGCTCAACGAGCGCGGCGGCATCGAAAGCGACCTGACCGTGATGCGGCAGGGGGCGGAACGCTTCCTCATCGTCACGGGCTCCGCGCAGGCGACGCGCGACGCCGACTGGATCGGCCGCCATCTCGCGCCGCAGGAGCACGCCGTGCTCACGGATGTGTCGGCGATGTTCAGCGTGCTCTCGGTGATGGGGCCGAAGGCGCGCGAGCTGCTCTCGCGCGTGAGCCCCGATGACCTGTCACCGGACGCGCTGAAGTTCTCCTGGACGAAGGAGGTCGACCTCGGTTTCGCGCGCGTGCGTGCCGCGCGGATGAGCTATGTGGGCGGCCCGGGCTTCGAGCTCTACGTGCCCGTGGAAATGACGCGGCACGTGTACCTCGCCTTGCAAGAGGCGGGCCGCGGCCTCGGCCTTCGCGATGCCGGCTATTACGCGCTCGACGCGCTTCGCATCGAGCAGGGGCGCCGCGCCTGGGGCGCCGAGCTGGGCCCGGACGAGTCTCCCTGGGAGGCGGGGCTGGGCTTCAGCGTGAAGCCCGACAAGGCGAGCACCTTCATCGGCCAGGAGGCGCTTCGCGAAGCGGCGGGCAAGCCACTTCGCAAGAAGCTGGTCACGCTCGTGTTTCCGCCGGGCAGCGCGTACGCCTGGGGCGGGGAAACCCTGTTGTGGCAGGGCGAGCCCGCAGGCGAAATTTCGTCGGTGGGCTTCAGCCCGCTGGCGGATGCCTGCGTCGCGCTCGGTTACGTGCGCGGCGAAGCCGCGGCCTTGCCGCACGAGGGTTCCGACGCGCGCATCCTGCTGTGGGGCGACGCGGTCCCGGTCAAGCTCTTCGATCGCTGGCCGCCGGCGCAGCGATGACGCGGCGCCTTCAGCCCGCGCGGTCTTCCCGCGGGGGCGTGCGTGGCGCTTCGGTGTCCTCGCCGTGGCTGGCGCCGTGCAGGCCGCTGTGCGAGAAGTCGTCCAGGCGTCCCTGCAGCATCTTGCGCTGCAGGTCCCGGCCCAGCTCTTTCGTGTAGTAAGCGATCTCGATCTCGTCGCCCTGCCTGGCGCGCGCGGGAGGCGCGGCCCTGGCCTTGTCCGTATTTTTTCGGGTACCCATGGGACAAGGATAGGGGCCACCTGAACGAAGTTTGTAGGACGCGGGCGGTGCAGGGCTACGGTGCGTCGCCGACACCGCCGGTTGCAGCTGATCCGCACGCGGCACTTGCCAAGGGGTGTGGGTGGTGGCTTAACATGCTGCTTCCCTGCGTGAGGAGACACACATGCCGACACCTGTGGAAATCGCCGCGTTGCGCACGCTGGCCCTCGTGGGGCCGGCGACGGCCGGCAAGACCAGCCTGGTGGAGGCACTGCTGTGGAAGGCAGGCGCGCTCGGCACACCGGGCAGCGTGGAACGCGGCACGACCGTCAGCGACCACGACCCCCTGGAGAAAAAAGCGCAGCGCTCGCTCAACGCGTCGCTCGTGCACTTCACCCACGCCGGCACGCACGTGCACGTGATCGACACACCCGGCTCGCCCGATTTCCTCGGGCAGTCCTTGCCCGCCCTGGAAGCCGTGGAGACGGCGGCCGTCGTGATCAATGCGAGCACCGGCGTCGAGCCGATGGCGGTGCGCATGATGCAGTGGGCCGCGCAACGCGAGCGCGATCGCATCATCATCGTCAACCGGATCGACGCGCAGGGCGTGAACCTCGAAGCGCTCGTCGGCCAGATCCAGGCGGCGTTCGGCAAGGAATGCCTGCCGGTGAACCTGCCGGCCGAACGCGGCACGCGCGTGGTGGACTGTTTCTACAACCTCACGCAAAACGGCGCCGCGCCCGATTTCTCCTCCGTCGAACAGGCGCACCGCGCGCTGGTCGAGCAGGTCGTGGAGGTCGATGCGGCTTTCGTCGAGCGTTACCTCAACGATGGCGACGTCGACCCACAGGAATTGCATGCGCCGCTCGAGCAGGCGCTGCGCGAGGGCCACCTCATCCCGATCTGCTTCGTCTCCGCGCGCACCGGCGCGGGCGTGCCGGAGTTGCTCGACGTGATCGCGAAACTGCTGCCCGACCCGACCGAGGCGAACCCGCCGGCCTTCCTCCAGGGCGAGGGCGCGGAGGCGAAGCCCTTGAAAGCCCTCCCCGATCCCAAACTGCACGTCCTCGCCCATGTGTTCAAGGTCACTCAGGACCCTTACGTGGGCAAGATGGGTGTGCTGCGCGTGCACCAGGGCACGCTCACGCGCGACAGCCAGCTCTACGTGGGCGATGCGCGCCGCCCCTTCAAGGTCGGGCACCTCTTCACGCTGCAGGGCAAGGAGTTCAAGGAAGTGCCGCGCGCGTTTCCCGGCGACCTGTGCGCGATCGCGAAAGTGGAGGAGCTGCACTTCGACGCGGTGCTGCACGACGCGGCCGAGGACGACCACATCCACCTGAAGCCGCTCGAGTTCCCGGTGCCCGTGCACGGCCTCGCGATCGAGCCCAAGCGCCGCGGCGACGAGCAGCGCCTGCACGACATCCTGCAGAAGCTGGTGAGCGAGGATCCCTGCCTGCGCCTGGAGCACGTGGCCGCGACCAACGAGAGCGTGGTCTACGGCCTGGGCGACCTGCACCTGCGCACGCTGCTCGAGCGCCTGACCGAGGTGCACAACTGCCAGGTGAACACGCGCCCGCCGCGCATCGCCTACCGCGAGACCATCACCGCGCCGGCCGAGGGCCATCACCGCCACAAGAAGCAGACCGGCGGCGCCGGGCAGTTCGGCGAGGTGTTCCTGCGCGTGGAGCCCTTGCCGCGCGGCAGCGGCTTCGAGTTCGTCGACCACGTGAAGGGCGGCGCCATCCCCTACAACTTCATGCCGGCCGTGGAGAAGGGCGTGCGCCAGGCACTGGAGGCGGGTGTCGTCGCCGGGTATCCGGTGGTGGACCTCAAGGTGGTCGTGTACGACGGCAAGCACCACAGCGTGGACAGCAAGGAGATCGCCTTCATCACCGCGGGCCGCAAGGCGCTCGTGGCGGCGGTGCAGGCGGCGCGGCCGAGCGTGCTCGAGCCCTTCGTGAACGTGGAGATCGCGGCGCCGGAGCAGAACATCGGCGACATCACCGGCGACCTAGCGTCGCGTCGCGGCCAGGTGAGCGGCACGGCGGCGTCCACCGGCGGGCTCGCGGTGCTCGCAACCGCGCCCCTGTCGGAGCTCGCGAGCTACCAGTCGCGCCTGAATGCGCTGACCGGCGGGCAGGGACGCTACACGCTGGCGTTCAGCCACTACGAGCCCGTGCCGCCGACCGTGCAGGCACAGCTCGCATCCCAGTACCGCATCAAGGACGAAGCCTGAGCCGGCCCGGCGCCCTCCTCTTTGTCTCCCAGTTCCGCGGGCACACTGGCGGGTCACGCCCGATACGCCCATGCCCCCGCTGACGCTGCAGCGCAAGCTGTTCCTCGCCTTCGCCGCCCTCGCGGCCGCCCTGCTCCTGCTGTTCGCCGGGTCGAGCTGGTTCGGGCTGCAGCGCGGCATGGGGCAGTACGTCGCGGAGATCGAGTTGTCGCGCCTCGACTGGCTGGCGCGCGGCCTGGTCGAGGACTACGCGAGGCAGGGCAGCTGGCAATTCCTGCGGGACGACCCGGAGGCCTGGCGCGAGGCGCAGATGTCTGCGTTCCGCAGTTTTCGCGGCGCGATGCGGCCGGGGCGCGGGCCGTTTCGGGGCGAGGGGCCGCCGCCGGGCCCGCCACCCGGCGAAGGCAGGCTGCCGCACGGTGTCCCGCCGGGCGAGCGGCCGGGCGGCCTCTTCAACCGGCTCGCCTTGTTCGACGCGGCGGGCACCACGCGGATCGCGGGGCCAGGAATCGCGCTCGACAGCGCGGTGAAGATGACGCTGCAGCACGAAGGCCGCACCGTCGGCGTGCTCGCCCTCGCGCCGCTCTCGGGCATGCAGACGGACGCCGACCGTGCCTTCGTCGAACAGCAGTCGAACTTCGTGCTCACCGCCGGGGCAGTGGGCTTGTCGCTCGCGCTGCTCCTGTCGTGGCTGCTCGCGCGGCGCTGGCTGCGGCCCCTGGAGCAGTTGCGCGAAGGTGCGCAGGCGATCGCGCAAGGCCGCTTCGACACGCAGTTGCCGGTGCAGGGCCACGACGAACTCGCGAGCCTCACCGGCTCCTTCAACGACATGGCGCGGCAGCTGTCGGCCGCCGAAAGCTCGCGCCAGCGCTGGCTGTCCGACGTCGCGCACGAACTGCGCACGCCGCTCGCCGCGATGCGCGCGGAGATCGAGGCCCTGCAGGACGGCGTGCGCACCTTCGACGACGCGACGGCCCAGCGCCTGCATCGCCAGGTGATGCGCCTGGGCAGCCTGGTGAACGACTTGCGCCTCACGCTCGACACCGACTATTCGTCGCCGCCCGCGTCCCGCACGGCCGTGCAGCCGGTGCAGCTGCTCGCCGAAGCGCTGGAGGACATGCGCGAGCGTTTCGCGCAGGCAGGGCTGCGGGTGGACGCCGCGGAGGTGGCGTCGATGGCGGCCGCGGACGGGCCCCGCGTGCGAGGCGATGCATCGCGGCTGCAGCAGGTGTTCGTCAACCTGCTGGAGAACTCGCTGCGCTACACCGGTGAAGGCGGCGTGCTGCAGGTCCGCGTGTCGGTCGACGGGGCCGGTGCGAAGCGCGAATTCCTCTTCTGCTTCGACGACAGCGCACCCGGTCCCGACGCGCAGGACCTGCCCCGGCTCTTCGAGCGCTTCTATCGCGGCGAGGCGTCGCGCAGCCGCGCGTCGGGCGGCTCGGGCCTGGGCCTCGCGATCTGCAAGTCGATCGTGGAAGCGCATGGCGGCAGCATCACCGCGCAGCACTCGGCGCTGGGTGGCCTGCAGGTGTGCCTGCGGCTGCCGGTGGAGGACGCGGCATGACGCGCGGCGCGGTGCTCGTCATCGAGGACGATCCGGACATCGCGTCCGTGCTGGTGGATTACCTGCGCCGCGACGGCTTCCAGGCCACGCACTCGTCCGACGGCCGGCAGGGCCTGGCGCTCGCGCAGCGCATCCGGCCCGACCTCGTGCTGCTGGACGTGATGCTGCCCGGGCTGGACGGCATGGAGATCCTCAAGGCGATCCGGCGGGACGGCGAGACGCCGGTCATCATGATCACGGCGCGCGTGGAGGAGGTCGACCGCCTGCTCGGCCTCGCGATGGGCGCCGACGACTACGTCTGCAAGCCCTTCTCGCCGCGCGAGGTGCTCGCGCGCGTGAACGCGGTGCTGCGGCGCACGCGGGCGGGCGGCGCGCCGCCCCGGACGCCGCTGTTGCTGCTCGACCCCGCGCGCAGGCAGGCCACGCTGCGCGGCCAGCCGCTGGAGCTCACGCGCACGGAGTTCGAATTGCTGCAGGTGCTCGCGAAGCAGCCCGGGCGCATCTATTCGCGCGCGCAGCTGCTGGAGCTCGCCTGGCCCGACTCGCTGGACACGAGCGAGCGGGCCATCGACAGCCACGTGAAGAACCTGCGCAAGAAGTTCGCGGCCGTCGATCCCGCGCACGAGTGGATCCGCGCCGTCTACGGCGTGGGGTTCGCGCTCGAATCGGCCGAGGACGGCGCGGCCTGAGGCGGGACCTCCAGCTCGTACACCAGGCGGCCCTTGAGCACCGCACCGGAGAAGCTGGGTTGCTCGCTCGTGGGAATGGCGAGGCGAAAGCGCTTGCCGGTGCGCAGCGTCTCGTCCATCACCTGGCCCACCTGCCGGTACAGCGCCTCGCGCGCGGCCTCGCCGGACATGTCCTGGCCCAGCCGCATGAGGTCCCACTTGGCGCGGCAATACGCGAGGTTCAACGTGCTGCTCAGCTTGAGGTGCTTGGTCTCGAAATGCTCGACGCGCATCGCATTGCTGTGATCGATCATCGTGACGAGTTCGCGGGGAAACGCGCGATGCGGCACGCGCGCAATGGCCAGGCGCGCGTAGAAGTCCTTGTCTTCCATGCCCCAGCCCTGCAGCACCGCGTCGTAGCCGCCCACCGCATCGAACTCGCGGCGGCCCACGATGCACATGCCGCTGACCGTCCCCGTCGAAGGCTGCGCGACGTGGAAGCACCCGTCGGCCAGCACGGGCCGCACCCTGGCGATGAAGTCCGGGGCCAAGAGCCCGTCGGCATCGACGAAGCACAGCCAGCCCGCGCCCGCCGCCTGCGCGCCGAGGTTGCGCGCCCGCGCGAGTTCGAAGCGCGGGACCGGCCCGGCGCGGACCACCTTCACCTGCGGGTAGGTGGCTTGCACCCAGTCGCCCGCGCCGTCTGGGCAGCCGTAGTCGACGACGACGCATCCGGTCCCGGGTTGTGCCACGAGGGCCGGCAGGGTTTGCCGCAGGTGCTCGAGGCGGCCCCGGCAGGTGGTGATGAAGGTGAACGCCGCGTCCGGCATGGACCCGCCCGATGGCTACGCCGCCGCGAGCGCCTGCTCGACGGCCTCCGGCGCGACGCCGTACATGTCGGCGAATTCCGCCACCGTCTTGCCGCTGGACTGGTAGGCGCGCCGCAGGGCTTCGTTCTTCGCGGCGCGGGCCGATACCTGGGCGAAGGCTTCGTCGATGGCGCCCAGGGCCATGTCGTCGCGCGTGTTCACGCGCTCCAGGTAGGCGTCCTTCGCGAGGCCCGACGCTTCGATCGCGGCGGCGACGCGCGCGATGAGCCAGGGACGCGGGTCCTGCTTGCCGCGGCGCTGGCGGCGGCGAAAGAGTTCCATGATCGCGTGCAGCACGTGCTCCGGCGCCACGGGCTCCACCGGCTGGCCCTGCAGGTCGTGGCGCTGCTCGCCGGCCGCCACGCTTTCGAGGTAGCGGCCGGACCGTGCGTGCGCGGCCAGCGCGGCCTTGAGCTCTTCCTTGGTGAACTCTTCCGGGTGCGCCTCAAGCAGCTCCTGGTACACGCCGAGCTTGAGCGGCAGGAAGCGCGCCCCGAACATCGCGGGGTAGAGCTGGAAGAGGCGCTCCAGGACTTGCAGGGGCGGGCGCGGTGCGGTGGCGGTCATCGGTAGGGGGTCGGCGAGTGGGTCCATTGGAAGAGCCCCGACTGTACGCACTTTTTCGCGGGCAAAATGAAGGCCATGAAGATCGAAAAAGACACGGTGGTTTCCCTGCGCTACAAGGTCGCCGAGGCGAACGGCAAGCTCATCGAGGAGAGCAAGGAGCCGATGGTGTACCTGCACGGCGGCTACGACAACACCCTCCCCAAGATCGAGGCCGCGCTGGAAGGCCAGGAGCCCGGTTTCCAGGCCACCCTGCAGCTGTCGCCCGAGGACGCCTTCGGCATGCGCGACGAGTCGCTGGTGCGCACCATCCCCAAGAAGGAATTCCCGCCGGGCGTGAAGGTCGGCGGGCAGCTCGAGGGCCGCACGGACTCAGGCGAGCCCCACGTCTTCCACGTGATGAAGATCAAGGGCGACACGGTGCACCTGGACGGCAACCACCCGCTGGCCGGGCGCGAGCTCAAGTTCACGATCAAGGTGATCGGCGTGCGTTCCGCGACGGCCGAGGAAATCGCGCACAAGCACGTGCACGGCGAGCACGGCCACCACCATTGACGTTCCACGGGTGGGCCGGTGCGTCGCGCCGGCCGGCCTTTTGCCCGCGGACCGGCGGCCCCATGTAGGGACGAGTACCTTCCCAACTCCGGAGAACGCAGCATGAGCGACAGCCCCGTCCTGAACGTCCAGCCCCTGGGCTTCCCCTGGGTGACCGTGGACCCCTTCCTGTTTTGCGCCTACCACGACGACGCCTACCCGCAGGGCGATGAACGCATGGCGCCGAAGGCGTCGCTCGCCGGGCGCGACATCGGCCAGGACTTCAGCCGCAAGGACGGCTGGAGCATGTACCACGGCGACAGCGTGCCGGGCTTTCCCGGGCATCCCCACCGCGGCTTCGAAACCGTGACGGTCGTGCGCAAGGGCCACATCGACCACTCCGATTCCCTGGGCGCCACCGCGCGCTTCGGCCAAGGCGACGCGCAGTGGCTCACCGCCGGCGCGGGCGTCGTGCACTCGGAGATGTTCCCGCTGCTCGAGCAGGACAAGGCCAACCCGCTGGAGCTGTTCCAGATCTGGCTCAACCTGCCCGCGAAGAACAAGATGGTGCCGCCGCACTTCACCATGTTCTGGTCGGGGGACATCCCGCGCCTGTCGGTGAAGGACGCCTCGGGCCGCACGACGGAAATCGCGACAGTCTCCGGGCCGCTCGAAGGCGCCGGCGCGCCGCTGCCGCCGCCACCCGATTCATGGGCGGCGCAGCCGGGAGCGGACGTCGCGATCTGGACGATCCGCATGGAGCCGGGCGCGCGCTGGACGCTGCCGCCGGCGAAGGGCCAGGGCACGCGCCGCAACCTGTATTTCTTCAAGGGCGCGAGCGTCGGCATCGGCGGGCAGGCGGTGACGTCGCACGCGGCGATCGAAGTGCGCGCCGATGCCGCCGTGGAACTGGTGAACGGCGACGTGGAAGCGGAATTCCTGATGCTGCAGGGACGGCCGATCGGCGAGCCGGTCGCGCAGTACGGTCCCTTCGTGATGAACACGCAGGCCGAGATCATGCAGGCGATGCAGGACTACCGTCGCACGCAGTTCGGCGGCTGGCCGTTCGATGACAGCGCGCCGGTGCATTCGCGCGAGACGCAGCGCTTCGCGCGGCACCCGGACGGGCGGGAAGAAAAGCCGAAGCTCGCGGCCTAGCGCGCCTGCAGACCGTCGCGCTTCGCGAGCGCCGGAAACAGGTGGCGCCAGCTGATCGCCACAAGGATGGTGCCGATCCCGCCTGCCACGACCGACCCCACCGGGCCGAGCAGCGCGGCGGTCGCGCCCGATTCGAACTCGCCCAGCTGGTTGCTCGCGCCGATGAACACGCTGTTCACGGCGCCCACGCGCCCGCGCATGGTGTCGGGCGTTTCCATCTGCACGAGCGTCTGCCGGATCACCACGTTGACCATGTCCGCGCCGCCGGAGACGCCGAGCGCGAGCAGCGACATCAGGAAGCTCGTCGAGAGGCCGAACACCACCATGCACAGGCCGAACAGCGCCACCGCGATGAGCAACGTACGGCCGACGTGCTGACGCAGCGGCCAGCGGCTCAGCACGACGGAGACGATCACCGCGCCGACGGCGGGCGCGGCACGCAGCAGGCCAAGGCCTTCGGGGCCTACGTGCAGGATGTCGCGCGCGAACATCGGCAGCAGTGCGACCGCACCGCCGAGGAGCACCGCGAACAGGTCCAGCGAGACGGCGCCCAGCACCACCTTGTGCTGCCAGATGAAGCGCACGCCGGCCAGCACCGTCGCGAGGCTCGCGGGTTCGCGCGGCAGCGCGACGTAGGTGTAGCGCAGCAGCAGGATCAGGATGCAGCTCACGGCGAGCAATGCCGCGCCCAGGCCGTATACCTTGTCCGCACCGAAGACGAACACCAGCCCGCCCAGCGCGGGGCCGCCGATGATCGCCACCTGCGTCCCGGCCGCGCTAAAAGCCATCGCGCGCTGGAGCAGGTTCATGGGCACGAGCAGGGGCGTGAGCGCCTGCTGCGCCGTCATCTGGAACGCGCGCACCGAGCCGAACACCAGCGACATGCCCAGCAGCAATTCGCGCGAGGCCCAGTGACCGCGGCTCGCGGCCATCAGCACGATCGCCGCGATGCACTGCGTCGCGAGGCAGGCGGCGACGATGCGGCCGCGATGGTGACGGTCCACCACGTGCCCCGCCCACAGCGTGAGCGTCAGCGCCGGGACGAACTGGTACAGGCCGATGAGGCCCAGGTCCCACGCGCTGCCGGTCAGGTCGTACATCTGCCAGCCCAGCGCCACCATCAACATCTGGTTGGCCGAGGTGCCCGCGAGCCGCGCGGCCCACAGGCGCAGGAAGGGCCGCTGCGCCATCAGGTCGCGGAAGGTGGGGTCGGAAAAGGTGCCCATGGCTTGCCGCGCCGCCATGAAAAAACGCGCCGGCCGGCGCGTCTTTTTTGGCGCTTGCGCGAAAGGATTACTTCTGCGCGACGACCCGCACCATCTCCAGGCACTTGTTGGAGTAGCCCCACTCGTTGTCGTACCAGGAGACGAGCTTGACGAAGGTGCCGTCGAGCGCGATGCCGGCGTCGGCGTCGAAGATCGAGGTGCGTGCGTCGCCGCGGAAGTCCGTGGCGACGACCTTGTCTTCGGTGTAGCCGAGCACGCCCTTCAGCGCGCCTTCGGATTGCGCCTTGAACTCGGCGCAGATTTCCTTGTACGTCGCTTCCTTGTTCAGCTCCACCGTCAGGTCGACCACCGACACATCGGAGGTCGGTACGCGAAAGCTCATGCCCGTGAGCTTCTTGTTCAGCTCGGGGATCACCACGCCCACCGCCTTGGCGGCACCGGTGGACGAAGGAATGATGTTCTCCAGGATGCCGCGGCCGCCGCGCCAGTCCTTGTTGCTCGGGCCGTCGACGGTCTTCTGCGTCGCCGTGGCGGCATGCACCGTGGTCATCAGGCCGCGCTTGATGCCCCACTTGTCGTTGAGCACCTTGGCCAGGGGCGCCAGGCAGTTCGTCGTGCACGACGCGTTCGAGATGATCGCCTCGCCCTTGTAGGTCTTGTCGTTGACGCCGAAGACGAACATCGGGGTGTCGTCCTTGCTGGGCGCGGAGATGATGACCTTCTTCGCGCCGGCGGCCAGGTGCTTGCCCGCGCCTTCCTTGTCGAGGAAGAGGCCGGTCGATTCGATCACGACGTCGGCACCGACGTCGCCCCACTTCAGGTTGGCGGGATCGCGTTCCTGCGTGAGGCGGATCTTCTTGCCGTTGACGAGCAGCGTGTTGCCGTCGACCGCGATGTCGCCCTTGAAGCGCCCGTGCACGCTGTCGTACTGCAGCATGTAGGCGAGGTAGTTGGGCTCGAGCAGGTCGTTGATGCCGACGATCTCGATGTCGCTGAAATTCTGCACGGCGGAGCGCAGGACGTTACGTCCGATGCGGCCGAAACCGTTGATGCCGATCTTGATGGTCATGGGATGGGTCTCCGGATGGGTGAAGCTAGAAATCGATCGTGCCGCAGGGCACCGCTATCGTCATTGTGTCGCCAAGAATGATGTTCTGGACCTTGGGGGGTACATTCAATTGCAGCGTCGCAAGCCAGTCCAGGAAGGGCCGGCGCGCAGCTACTGCGTCTCCGACCTCGCCGGTCTCATTCGCACGGATGGGTTGCCAATAGACCAGGCGCACGTCGAACGGGCAACTCATCAGATTCAGGTCGAAAAACACCGGTCTGGCAGCAACGTCCTTGACGCCGCGGAGAAATGGAGCCAACGGAGCGTCCTTTAAGGCCTGGTATGGCATTCCTTCGAAACGAAAGTTGAACATCTGCGACGCCGTGATGGGCTCATCCAGCACGCAGGTCACGCGGTAGCCCGCGACATACGCCAGGACGGCTCGCGCGAAATCGCGATGAGGACTGGGGTCGAGGAGCCTCACTTCAGGCGGTGTGTCCGGACGGCGAAATACCATTTCGGCCAAGACGTTGCCCATCAGACCTTCGGTTTTTGCCCGTTGCGGATAGTCGGGGCGTTCTTCCCCTTCGACATGCTTGATGCAGGCCTTTCCGGCAGCCGCAAACGCGTCGTCGCGTTTCCTCGCGATCGTCCATGCAACCTTGCGGCCGTCGTTGGGCACAAACACATACTCTTGCTCCAATACCACCGGAGGGCCTCCCACCGGAAAGCAGGGCAGCCGCAGGTTCCTGGCGTGCCTCTCCACCGAATCGACGAAGAGACTCTGGTCTCCGCCCGAGAGGATCTTGACCCGGGGCTTGTCCACACCCGACTCGAACGTGAACTCCGCCTTGATGGTCGCGCCTTCCTTGCGCAGATAGGCCGCGTCGGGATAGGACGGCCGTGCGTCAGGGCCCGCCGTCGAAGTGAAGCACGCGGCGGTCGCGGAAGGCTCGAACCTGAATTCGGTGTGCGGCGCGCCCCACGCGAATCCCGTGGACAGACAAAGCAGCGCGGCGCCGAACCTGTGAAAAATCCTGGACATCAATGCATGCGCGACAGTACCGCGCGGACCGTATCCGCGACATTCTCCGGCGTGAAGCCGAAGAGCTTGAACAATACATTGGCCGGCGCCGATTCGCCGTAGGTGTCGATGCCGACCACGGCCGCGCAGCCGTATTTCCACCAGCCGTCGGACACGCCCATCTCCACCGCGATGCGCGGGATCCCGGCGGGCAGCACGCTCGTCTTGTAGGCCGCGCTCTGGCGGTCGAAGGCCGTGTTGCTGGGCATGGACACCACGCGCACCGCGATCTGCTGCGCCGCGAGCTGCTCCTGGGCCTTCAACGCGAGCTGCACTTCCGAGCCCGTGGCGATGATCACCGCCTGCGGCTTCTTGTTGAGCCCGACCTCGCCCGGCTCCGCGAGCACGTACGCGCCCTTGCTGATGTCCTCCAGCCCGGCCTTGGGTGCATAGGGCAGGTTCTGGCGCGACAGCAGCAGGGCCGTCGGCCTGTTCGCGTTCTGCAGCGCGACGGCCCAGGCGACGGCCGTTTCCGCCGTGTCGCAGGGACGCCAGACGTCCAGGTTGGGGATGAGGCGCAGGCTGGCCGCGTGTTCGATCGACTGGTGCGTCGGGCCGTCTTCGCCGAGGCCGATGGAATCGTGCGTGAACACGTGGATCACGCGCTTTTTCATCAGGGCGGCCATGCGGATCGCGTTGCGGCTGTAGTCGCTGAACGTGAGGAAGGTGCCGCCGTAGGGGATGTAGCCGCCGTGCAGCGCGACGCCGTTCATCACCGCGGCCATGCCGAACTCGCGCACGCCGTAGTTGATGTGGCGGCCGATGCGCCTTGGTGCATCTTCGGATCCATTGCCATCCTCGCCGAGCTTGACGTCGCCCGCGAGGTCGAAGCGCAGCGGCGCGGTGCTCTTGGTGTTCGTGAGGTTGGAGCCGGTGAGGTCGGCGGAGCCGCCGAGCATCTCGGGCAGCGCGGCGGTGAAGGCTTCCAGCGCGATCTGCGACGCCTTGCGCGAAGCGACCGTCTCGGCCTTGGCGTGCGCGGCCACGGCGGCGTCCACGGCGACCTGCGCGAAGTTCTTCGGCAGCTCGCCTTTCATGCGGCGCGTGAATTCGGCGGCGAGTTCCGGATGCGCCTTCGTGTAGGCGGCGAAGCGCTGGTTCCACTCGGCCTGCGCGGCGGCGCCCTTCGCCTTGGCGTCCCAGTCGGCGTAGACCTCCTGCGGCACCACGAAGGGTTCGTGCGTCCAGCCCATGGCTTCGCGGGTGAGCTTGACTTCCTCGATGCCCAGCGCCTCGCCGTGCGCCTTCGCGGTGTTCGCGCGATTGGGGCTGCCCTTGCCGATGTGCGTCTTGGCGACGATGAGCGTGGGCTTGTCCGCGCTGATCCGCGCATCCGCGATCGCGCGGTTCACCGCCGCCACGTCATGCCCGTCCACCGGCCCGATCACGTGCCAGCCGTAGGCCTTGAAGCGCGCCGGCGTGTCGTCGATGAACCAGGGCGTGACCTGGCCGTCGATCGAGATGCCGTTGTCGTCGTACACCGCGATCAGCTTGTTGAGCTTCCAGGCGCCCGCCAGCGCGCAGGCTTCGTGGCTGATGCCCTCCATGAGGCAGCCGTCACCCATGAACACGTAGGTATGGTGGTCCACCACGTGGTGTCCCTTGCGGTTGAACTCGGTGGCGAGCAGCTTTTCGGCGAGCGCCATGCCCACCGCGTTGGTCAGGCCCTGGCCGAGCGGGCCGGTGGTGGTCTCCACGCCGGGCGTGACGCCGACTTCCGGATGGCCCGCCGTCTTGCTGTGCAGCTGGCGGAAGTTCTTCAGCTCGCCAATGGGCAGGTCGTAGCCCGTGAGGTGCAGGAGCGCGTAGATGAGCATCGAGCCGTGGCCGTTGGACAGCACGAAGCGGTCGCGGTCGGGCCAGTGCGGGTCGCGCGGGTTGTGCTTGAGGTAGCTACCCCAGAGCGCGACCGCGATATCCGCCATGCCCATGGGGGCGCCGGGATGTCCGGAGTTGGCTTGTTGCACGGCGTCCATGGCCAACGCGCGGATCGCGTTCGCCATCTGTAATTCTTTGGCCATCGGGGGCAGCTCCGGGGGTGGGATCAGGGGAAACCCGAAATTTTACCCGGCGGGCATGGCCGGTCCTTTTGCACGGGCCGGCGCACCGTCATCGTCTACAGTCGCAGGCATGCAGGGACTCCACCTGACCGCCGATCTCTACCAGTGCCGCTGCGAGCCCGCGTGGCTCACCGACGCGCGCATCCTGGGCGACTGGTGCGTCGAAGCCGTGCAGGCCGTGGGTCTGCAGCCGGTCAACCAGCTGTTCCATACCTTTCCAGGCACCGACGGGGCGCCGGGCGGCGTCACCGCCACGGTGCTGCTCGCCGAATCGCATGTGTGCCTGCACACCTGGCCGGAGAAAAAAGCCGTGACGGTCGATGTCTACGTGTGCAATTTCGGCGGCGACCATTCCGCCAAGGCGCGCGGGCTGATGTTCGCGCTCGTCAACCGCTTCCAGCCGAAGTGGACCGAGCAGCGCTCGCTGGACCGCGGGGGCGAGGACGAATGAGGCACGACGCATGAGCGGCGCACGCGCGATGATCCTGGCGGCCGGTCGCGGCGAGCGCATGCGCCCACTGACGGACGACTGCCCCAAGCCCTTGCTGCGGGTGCGCGGCAAGCCGCTCATCCAGTACCACACCGAGGCGCTCGCCCGCGCGGGTTTCGACGAAGCCGTGATCAACACGGCCTGGCTCGGCGACCAGATCGAGGAGCACTACGCGCACCTGGGTGGCGGCCAGCCGCACATCGTGTTTTCGCACGAGGGCCGTGACTTCGGCGGCGCGCTGGAGACGGCCGGCGGCATCGCGCGCGCGCTGCCGCTGCTGGCCGACGCGTTCTGGCTCGTGGGCGGCGACGTGCACGTGCCGCAGTTCGAGTTTTCCCTCCCGGCGCTCGAGCATTTCGCGGCGGGCCCCATGCTCGCGCACATCGTGCTCGTGCCCAATCCACCGCACAACGAGAAGGGCGACTTCGCCCTGCTGCCCGACGGCATCGCACAGCGGGACGGCTCGCCGCGCTACACCTACTCGACCATCGGGATGTACCGCCGTGCGTTCTTCGACGCCCTGCCCGCGGGAAATCCCGCAGGCATCAAAGCCCCCATGTTGCCGCTGATGTTGGCGGCGATGGACAATCGGCGACTCACCGCCGAGATCTACACGGGTCCATGGACCGACGTGGGGACCCCGGCCCGTTTGGCACAACTGAACGCAACATGAACCACTCCACCTACGCTGACCGGCGCGCGCGCGCCGCCGCCCAACTCGGCAAGGACGGCATCGCCGTCATTCCCACCGCGCCCGAGCGCCCGCGCAACCGCGACAGCGATTTCATCTACAGGCACGACAGCTACTTCTACTACCTCACGGGCTTCACCGAGCCGAACGCGTGCCTCGTCCTCACGGGCGACGGCAAGAGCACGCTGTTCTGCGCGCCCAAGGACCTGGAGCGCGAGATCTGGGACGGCTTCCGACTCGGCCCCGAGGCCGCGCCCGCGGCGCTGGGCGTGAACGCGGCGTTCTCGATCGAGGAGCTCGACGCGCGGATGCCCAAGCTGCTGGAAAACCGCGACGCCGTCTGGTATCCGTTCGCGATCCACGAAGGCCTGGAGGCGCGCGTGGGCGGCTGGCTGAACCAGGTGCGCGCGCGCGTGCGCTACGGCGCGCTGTGCCCCGAGCAGCAGCGGGACCTGTGCGCCATCCTCGACGAGATGCGCCTGGTGAAGGACGCGCACGAGCAGGACGTGATGCGCCGCGCCGCGCAGATCAGCGCCCGCGGCCATGTGCGTGCGATGAAGATGTCCGCGCGCATGCTGCGCGAGGGCAAGGACGTCCGCGAATTCCATCTCGACGCCGAGCTGCTGCACGAGTTCCGCCTCGGCGGCTCGCAGTACTCGGCCTACGGCGCGATCGTGGCCGCGGGCGCCAATGCCTGCGTGCTGCACTATCGCGCCGATGCGGCGCCGGTGCGCGACGGCGAACTGGTGCTCATCGACGCCGGGTGCGAGCTCGACGGCTATGCCAGCGACATCACGCGCACCTTCCCCGCCAACGGCAAGTTCACGGGCCCGCAGCGCACGCTGTACGACCTCGTGCTCGCGTCGCAGCAGGCCGCCATCGACGCCACGAAACCGGGCGCGCGATTCACCGATCCGCACGAAGCCACCGTGAAGGTGTTGTCGCAGGGCATGCTCGACGTCGGCTTGCTGGACAGGAACAAGGTCGGCGGCGTGGACGACGTGATCGAGAAGCGCGCGTACTTCCAGTTCTACATGCACCGCACCGGCCACTGGCTGGGCATGGACGTGCACGACTGCGGCAGCTACGTCGAACCGTCGCAGGTCGGCGAGGTGAGCGAGCGCAAGGATCCGCTCTCGGGCGAGCTGATCAAGAACCGCCCGAGCCGCGTGCTCAAGCCCGGCATGGTCCTCACGATCGAGCCCGGCATCTATGTGCGGCCGGGCGACGGCGTGCCCGAGCAGTTCCACAACATCGGCATCCGGATCGAGGACGACGCCATCGTCACGCCGCAAGGCTGCGAACTGATCTCCCGCGGCGTCCCCGTGAAGGCGGACGAAATCGAAGCCTTGATGCGCGCCTGAAGCGCTGCCGACCGGCGGCAGGCAGGGCCGGATGGGCGGTCCTGCCTCTGGCGGGCGTGGGCAATGCCAGGGCATGCGTGTGCAAAAAGACACGGCGCCCCGGCCAATCGAGGCCGTTCCTCGTGACAATCGCTTGCATCCTGAGGAGAATTTAGACCTCATCCACTGATGGAGTGCTTGTGGAAGCTGGTCGATTGCGCTTAGCCCGGGGCTTTACCCTCGTCGAATTGATGATCGTCGTCTCGATCATCGGTGTGCTTGCAGCCGTGGCGATCCAGAACTACCGGGAGTACTCGCGCCGCGCCAGCCTGTCCGAAGTCGTGCTCGCCACCGCCGGCTGCAAGCAGGTCATCTCCGAGAACTACACCTTCCTGAGCGATGCGCCGGATCCCGGCAAGTGGGGCTGTGAATCCAGCGGCACGACACGCAAGTACGCCGGCGCGGTGCAGACCTCGGACAACGGCGTCATCCGCATCGCCATCCGCAACCTCGACGGCCTGGTCAACGGCCAGTACGTGTACATGGTGCCCGCCAAGACCGACGGCTCCCCGATGGTCACGCCCGACGACCTCGGCCGCAATGTGCCCTCGTGGATTTGCGGTTCCGACTGGCTGCCCGTGCGCAAGGCCATGCCGGCCAATTGCCGCACCGACACCACGACCTACAGCACGCAGACCTTCCAGTAGCGCACACGCGGCCGCGTCAGCGCTCGGAGAATCCCAGCGCCCGGTCCACCCAGCGCGGCCGCAAGGGCGCGTGCATCTGGACCTGCCCTGACGACACCGTCGCGATGAGGCGCGGCCCGCCGGCATGGGCGTCGCCCGCGTCGATCAGGAAGGCCATGTCGGCGAAGAACACGGCCTGGCGGAAATTGTCCATGCAGCGCACGTAACGCTCGAGCACCTTGTGCGTCGGCACGGCGTGGCCGCCCTCACGCATGCGCTGGTTCACGCGATGCAGGAGGTGGCGGGGCTCGTCCAGCGCGAGCGCATACAGCACCACGTCGAAGCCCAGCGCGCGCGCCTGCGCGATGAGCGCGACACGCGAAGGATGGGAGAACGCCGTCTCCATCACGAAGGACTGCCCGAGCCGCAGCAGCGATTGCGCCTGCTCGTCGGCCCAGTTGCGCGCGGCGCGCGCCCGGCGTGCGGGATCGCCTTTCAACTCCGCGGCGTGGGCCTGCGCGTTGACGAATGGAAAGACCGGGTACCGGGGGCCGACAAGAAATTGATACAGCGTAGACTTGCCCGCGCCGTTCGGTCCGGCGATCAGGTGGAGAGAAGGCATGCGCGGTCAGGCGGCCTTGCGTGACTTCGAGCGCGTGCCCCGGGTCTTGTTCGCAGCCACCGCATCTTCGGCGCGCGCCGACAGCGCACCCGACTTGGCGAGCGCCAGCACATGGGCCTGCAGGTCCTCGAGTTCCATCGACACCTTAGGGGCGGCGGGCGGCGTCACGTGGTAGGTGGCGCGCTCCTGCCTGGCAATGAGTGCGTGGCTGTCGCTGGTGGTGAGGCCGGCAGCTTCCAGCGCCTTGCCGAGCGTGGCCCAGTATTCGATCTGGCTCGCGACGGAACGGCGCATCGTGTGCGCGGCTTCACGCGCCTGGCCGACGATGCCTGCCGACAATTTGACCGAGATGAAGGCGGGTGGTGAGTCCGACATCGGGTTCTCCCTTTTTTTATGACCCATTTTGCGCCATGGAGCGCCAGCAGTCAACGTACACGCCCCGCGCCCAGGTGTCCGAGCGTGAAGGCTTCCTCGAAGATCGAATAACCTGCCCAATCCGCGTGGGCGAATGATAGCCGCGCCGTGGCGGCGTCCGCGGCGCCCGGCAAGCCGAGGGTTCCCGGGCGCGGGATCGCCATCGCGTGACCGTATCGCGCGACCTCCGCGCGTGTCGCCTTGTCCCGCAGATCGGGATGCGGACCCGAGAGTTCATCCACGACTTCGCCCAGCCAGCCGCGCCAGTCGCGCGCGAGCATCGCGGCTCGCGCGGCTTCGCCCGGGGCCCGGTAGCAACTGAGCACCGTGGGGCCTGGGCGCGGGTCCAGGCTCTGGTGCCGTGCATCGACATAGCCGAGCCCTGGCGCGCCGTACAGCACGTTGTCCCAGGCGGGCGCGGCGCCGCCGCGGTCGCGCAGCGGCTCGCGCAGGTGGACGTTCACAACGGCCCAAGGCGCGTAGCGTGTGTGGCCCGCGCGCAGTCGCAGGGCGGGCGGCGCCTGCTCCACCACGCGCGCCGCCACGAAGGCGGGCAGGGCGACGATGCAATGCCGCGCCTGCCAGCGCTCCACGGCTCGCGTGGCGGCGTTCCACGCGTCGATCTCGACGCCCGCGCGCTGCTCGGCGATGCGAAGCACCACGCGGCCCGTGCGTACGCGATCGCCCAGCGGCGCGGCCAGCGCCCGGGTGAGCCATGCGTTGCCCTCGGGCCAGGTCAGCACCGCGTCGCGCTCGGCGCCCTCCGCGCCCGGCGGCTGGAACCCGTGGCGGCTCGCGAAGTAATGGATGCCGGCCCATGCGGAGACTTCCGCGGCGCCCGCGCCGTAGTCGTCACGGCAGCAATAGTCCAGGTACCACCGCAGGTGCGCATCGTCGAGGCCTTCGGCCGCGAGCCACCGCGCGAAGCTCAGCGCGTCCAGGGCGCGATGCGCGGCCGGTGCGTTGCGCGGCGCGGGAATCGTGAAACGGTCGGCACGCCGCAGCGACTCCACGCGGCTCGCGAAGCGCGCGTACTGCGACAACGTCGTGGCTCCCACGCCCAGCACGGGCAGCAGCCCCTCCTGCCATTGGCCGTCGATGTAGAGCCGTTCCTGGGGGGCGTGGCACAGGTGCCGCTCGTCGTAGGTCCATCGCCCCGCCACGCGCCGCCGCAGGCCGAGCTCCTCGAGCAGGGCCTGCACTTCGCGCGCGTCGTCGCCGGGTACCGGCAGGTAGTGCGCGCCCCACGGGCACGCGATGCCCGAGACCTCGCCGCCCCGGCTGTTGCCGCCCGCCGTGTCTTCCAGTTCGAGCAGGGCGAAATCCTCGATGCCGCGCGCGCGCAAGGCGCGAGCCGCCGCCAGGCCCGCCACGCCGCCGCCCGCGATGAGGACGTGAACCTTCCCGCCGGCAACCGGGGCGCCGCCCGGGCGCGGGGCGCGCAAGAGGTGTCCCCGCTCCGCGCTCGCGCCCATTAACGCGCCCGTCACCCCGGGTGGTGGCGCGCAGCCCGCCCAGGGCAAGGCGGCGCCCGCGAGCAGCATCCGGCGCGTCACGCCGCACGCCCGGTCCGTCACTGCTGCACCTTGCCCCATTCCCGTTCGTAGGTGGTCACCAGCACCTGGTTGGACAGCCGGTTCACTTCGGCCGGCACACGGGCCATGTCCCGGGGAAAGTCGAAGAGGGGCGCAAGGCTCTCCGTCGTGAGGAAGCGCAGCCCGGGAGGCAACTGCTGCGGCAGGCGATAGGGCCGGCGGCTGGCGATCACGTAGCCCCACTCGCCGAAGCTCGGCACATGCGCGTGGTACGCCGCGGCCTGCAGGCCCACCGACTCGATGGTGGTCACCACCGTCCAGAAGCTCTGGCGCGCGACCAGCGGCGACGTGGTCTGGATGACCGCGTACCCGCTCGCGGCGAGCCGCTGCTCCATCGCGGCGTAGAACGAGCTGGTGTAGAGCTTGCCGATGGAAAAGTTCGTCGGGTCGGGGAAGTCCACGATGATGACGTCGAACATCTCGTCCGTCTGCTGCAGCCACTGGAACGCGTCGGTGTTCACGATCCTGAGCTTCGGCGACGCGAGCGATCCGCCGTTCAGGCGCGACAGCGTGTCGTGCGTCGAGAAGAGGCGCGTCATGTTCGGGTCGAGCTCCACCAGCGTGACGCTCTCGACACCGGGGTAGCGCAGCACCTCGCGCACCGCCATGCCGTCTCCGCCGCCCAGCACGGCGACCTTGCGCGGCGCGCCGTGCCCGGACATCGCGGGGTGCACGAGCGCCTCGTGGTAGCGGTACTCGTCGCGCTCGGCGAACTGCAGGTTGCCGTTCAGGAACAGCCGATGCCCGGCGCGGCCGTGCGTGACGACGATGCGCTGGTAGGGCGAGGTCGCGGCGAAGACGACGGGGTCCTGGTAGAACTTGTCTTCGGCGAGCGTGGTGATCCTCTGCGCGCCGGCGAGCGCGGCGCCGAGCGTGCCCAGCGTGAGCACGCACGCGATCGCATGCGCGGCGACACGGCGCAACTCGTGGCGGAACATCCACAGCGCCCACAGCGCCACGGCGGCGTTCATCAACCCGAAAAGCAGGCCGGTGCGCACCAGCCCGAGCTGGGGTACGAGCACCAGGGGAAATGCCACGGAGACCGCCAGCGCACCGAGGTAGTCGAAGGTGAGGACCTGCGACACGAGGTCCTTCAGCGCGACGTTGCGCCTGAGCATGCGCATCACCAGCGGAATCTCCAGGCCGACCAGCACGCCGACGGACAGCACGAGCGCGTAGAGCAGCACGCGGAACGCACCCGGCAGCCAGGCATTGGCCAGGAACAGGATCGCGGGCATGCCGCCGCCGACCAGCGCGACCAGCAATTCGATGCGCAGGAAGTGCGCCGGCAACTGGCGCTCGAAAAACCGCGACAGCCAGGACCCCACGCCCATCGCGAACAGGTAGGCGCCGATCACGGTGGAGAACTGCAGCACCGAATCGCCCAGCACGTACGAGGCGAGCGCCCCCGCCGCCAGTTCGTAGACCAGCCCGCACGCGGCGACCACGAAGACGGAGGCGAGCAGCGCCACCTCGAGCGGGCGCGGCGAAGGCGCGGCCCGGACCGGCCGCGCGGGGTCCATCGCGCTCACACCTAGCCGTGCACCGCGGCCGCGACGATGATCGAGATGCCGAGCGACATCGCGCCCACCACGATGCCGAGGGCCACGTTCTGCTTCTCCACGATTTCTTCCCAGAGGTTGTAGGGCGTGATCTTGTCGATGATGACGAAGCTCAGCCAGAACACCACGACGCCGATCAGCGCGTAGAGGATGGAGCCGAAGACGGCTCCGGGTTTCAGCCACTCGATGCCCATGGTGCTCTCCTGAAAGTGAATTGCCCTTGCTACTTGTGGCCGCCGCCACTGGAATACCCGCCGAAGGATCCACCGCCGCTGCGGGCGGAACCCCCGGATGCGAATCCCGATCCGCCGCTGCTCTCGTCGTCCACGCACGCCTTGATGACGAGCAGCAGGATGAGGATGATGACGAACATCACGATGATGGTGCCGCAGCCGATGCCCGAGCCGCCGGTCGGCCCGCTGTCGCGCTTCAGGAGGCCCGCCTTGTCCTCCAGCTTGAATGCCTTGGCGACGGCGTCGCTCGCGATCCGGCTGCCGCTGGACCAGGTCACTTCCTTCGGCGTGCGCTCCATCGACAGCAGCGTGTCGCCCTTGGCGAAGTCCCGGTTGAAGGTTTTCTGGCCACGCTCGACGGGCCAGTAGAACTCGCCGGCGACATAGGTGGTGCTCGCCTCGTAGCTGTACTTCAACGCGTATTTGTTGCCCAGGTAGGTGGCGGACTGCTCCCCGCCCGACAAGGCGGGCGCCCCCGTCGTCGGCTTGACGACGCTCCAGCCCTCTTCGGAATCGACGAGGAAGATGAAGCCGCGCTTGCGGTTGTACAGCAGGTATTCGCCCCATCCGAATTCCTCGTCGTCGCCGGGTTCGTGCCCGACGCGGTGCTGGAAACCGACGACCTGCCACTGCACGCCCTGCAACTGCCCGAGCGAGCCCAGGGCAATGGCCGGCTCCACGGGCGCGGCCTGTTCGGCGTGCCGGAGCTCGCCGCCCAGGCCCGAACTCAGGTCGATGATGCTGTGGCAGGAGCGGCAGGTGATGCTCTTGCTCGTGTCCAGCGCCACCTCGACCGGGGCGCCGCAATTCGGGCATGCGAACTGGCGCGCGCGTTCCTCCTTCGCGGCGTCTTCGCGCAGGCCGGACATCTGCAGCTCGTCGAGCCGCGCCTCGCGGCCGCGCGTGACGAGCGGCGGCGACGTCCCGTAGTCGATGCTGAGCACCTCGCCCGAGGGGCTGCGCAATTCCACCATCGCGAAGGGCTGACCGAGCGGCGGCAGCTTGGGCAGCTCGCCCTGGGCGGAGAGGAGCGTGACCTGCTCGTTCGATGTGACGTTATAGGGACGGCCTTGCACGGCGGTGTTCGCGCCGACGCGAAGCGAGGGGGCCGGCGGCACGTCGCGGCCCATCCCGTCGGGCATGCAGAAGACGTACGAGCCGTTGTCTTCGCCGAGGATCCCGGAGGTCCCGTCGTCGAACACCGCGTTCCACTCGGTCCAGGGCCCGGTCTCGCCGCGGTATTGCAGGCGGCCCACGAGCGTGAAGGCGCGGCCTTCCCAGCGGCCGCCCGCCATGAGCTGCAGGGGGCTGTGGTCGTCGAACACCTCCGCCATCTTCCCGATGCGCGAGAGCGTGTCGCCGCTGCGCACGACGGTGCTGCGGCAGAAGCTGCAGACGGCGTAGGCGGACTGGGCGCTGCGGAATTCGACGGGCGCGCCGCAACCCGGACACGCGGCCCGGTACGCGCGCTGGGGGCCGGTTTCAGCCACCTGCGGCTAGACGAGTTTTTTCAGCAGTTCGGCCTTCTTCGCGTCGAACTCTTCCTGCGTGAGGATGCCCTTGGCCTTCAGCTCGCCGAGTTTTTCCAGCGTGGCCATTACGTCGTCCGGCTTCACGGTCGCGGCCGCCGAAGCCGCCGCTTGCGCCGCCGTGTTGGCGGCGCCGGATTGCAGTCCCTGCTGCAGGTTCTGCGCGAGGACCTGACCCATCGCGATGCCGGCGCCCAGGCCCATCGCATCGCCGGCGACACCGCCGCCGCCCGTTCCCGCGGCTTTCGCCATTTCCGGGATCGCCTGCCCGGTCTGGTACTGCATGAACTTGCCCATGTCGTTGCCGACCATGCCCATGCCGATCTTCTGGTCGAGGATCTTCTGCAGCTCCTCGGGCAGCGACAGGTTCTGCACCGTGACCGCCTCGAGCTTCAGGCCGATCGCCTCGAACGAGGGCTGGATCGCGGCGGACAGCGCATGGGCGAATTCGATCTGGTTGGCGGCGAGGTCCAGGAAGGGCACACCGCTTTGCGCGATCGCGTCCGAGATGTGCTGCAGGAACATGCCGCGCAGCTGCGGCTCGAGTTCCGCCGCGGTGTAGACGTCGCGCGTGCCGGAGATCTTGGTGTGGAACAGCTTGGGGTCGACCATGCTGTATGCGTAATTGCCGAAGGCACGCAGCCGCACCGCGCCGAAATCCTTGTCGCGGATCGTGATCGGCTGCGGCGTGCCCCAGCGCTGGTCGATCTGCTGGCGCGTGCTGAAGAAGTACAGGTCGCTCTTGAAGGGGGACTCGAAGAGTTTGTCCCAGTTCTTCAGGTAAGTGAGGACGGGCATGGTCTGCGTGGTGAGCTTGTACATCCCGGGCCCGAACACGTCCGCGACCTTGCCCTCGTTGACGAACACCGCCATCTGCGATTCGCGCACGGTGAGCGACGCGCCGTACTGGATTTCCATGTCGCGCATCGGGAAGCGCCAGGAGAGCGTGCCGTCGTCGGGCTCGGTCCACTGGAGGATGTCGATGAACTGCTTCTTGATGAAGTCCATGAGGCCCATGGTCCGCTCCTCGGTGTGTAGGTCGGCGGATGATAACGCCGCGACCCGCGCCGGCCGCGAGCGCGGTGACAGGGCGTTTTCAGTCGCGGTGGATCAGGCCGCGGGCGCCAGCGCACCCCAGGCGGGTGCGGGCTGGAGCACCGGCAGCGCGGGGCGCGGTGCCGCGGCACCGTGGCCTTCGGTGCAGTGCACCGGCAGCAGCCGCGCGTACTCGCTCTTGACCGCGTGGTAGCAGCTGCACGCACGCGATTCGAGCGCCTTGCGGTCCTGCACCGCGAACACGCCGCGGCGGCAGGCCACGGAACCTGCCTCGCGCAGGCGACCGGAGGCCTCGGTGACGCCTTCGCGGCGCACGCCCAGCAGGCGCGCGGCGAATTCCTGAGTGAGCGGCACTTCGTGACCGTGAACGCGATCCAGGCTCATGAGGATCAGGCGGGAGAGCTGCTGCTCGATGGAGTGATGGCGGTTGCACACCACCAGCAGGGAAATCTGGGTGATCATGGCCTGCGTGTAGCGCAGGAGATGACGCATGAAGGGGCCGCTGCGCTCGAATTCCTCGACCAGGCGTTCGCGGCTGAGCGCAAGTCCATAGCCCGCGCATTGCACGACACCTCGCGTGGGCATCGCATCGCCGCCCATCACGAGCGGCAGTCCGAGCAGGCCCTCGCGGCCCACCATCGCGACTTGCCCGCTGTCGCCGTCGGGGAGCTGCTGCACCAGCGACACCACGCCGGACAAGGGGAACAGAGCGCGCGCCGGCCCGCTGTGCGGCGTGCCCAGTTCCTGGCCCGCGGCAAGTTCCACCAGGCTGAAGTGAGGCAGCAGGCGTTCGTGGACATCGGGAGGCAGTGCCGCCAGCAGGGAGCTCTGTGCGAGCAGCGTGGCGGGCGCGGCGAGGCGCATGGGTGCGTTGGCGCGGGGGGAAGGCATGCGGGTGACTCTAGCCATGGTCCTGCCGGCTTGCGTAGCCGCGTAACACTTCATCTCGTAGGACGGGGCCTATGCGGCTGCTGCAGAGCCACAACCGAAGTTTCCGGCGAGCCCTGTGACATGGCTCATCGGTATGCGTTCTTCCCGGGCGCGGAAGACTTTCGGCTATTTCGGGATTTCCGGTAAACAAGCTGGCGAAGGTGGATAAAGATGCAACAAAGGAAAAATGCAGAGCCTGCGAACGGCCGAGCTACCTTTGCTTACGCCCACTGGCGTGCGGCATACGCATAAATCCGCACTAGGGTTTTCCCACCCACGAGCCTACAATCGCATGCCCTCAAGAACAGAAGCGCGAGCGCCGCCAGGCCTTAAGCTGCGCTCCAGGAGACACACACCAATATGGCTTCCAACACAGCGGCGAACGCCGACGACAAGCGGACGGAACTTCGCCAGGCAGCGCTCGAGTACCACGAATTTCCGACCCCCGGCAAGATCGCGATCCACGCCACCAAGCAGCTGATCAACCAGCACGACCTCGCGCTGGCCTACTCGCCCGGCGTCGCGGCGCCGTGCGAGGAGATCGTCAAGGACCCCAACAACGCCTTCAAGTACACGTCCCGCGGCAACCTCGTGGCCGTGATCACCAACGGCACTGCGGTGCTCGGCCTGGGCGATATCGGCCCCCTCGCGTCGAAGCCGGTGATGGAAGGCAAGGGCGTCCTCTTCAAGAAGTTCGCCGGCATCGATGTGTTCGACATCGAGATCAACGAGAAGCACGACCTCGACAAGCTCGTCGACATCATCGCGTCGCTCGAGCCCACCTTCGGCGGCATCAACCTTGAGGACATCAAGGCGCCCGACTGCTTCTACGTGGAGCGCAAGCTGCGCGACCGGATGAAGATCCCGGTCTTCCACGACGACCAGCACGGCACCGCCATCTGCGTGGGCGCCGCGATCATCAACGGCCTGAAGGTCGTGGGCAAGGACATCAAGGACGTCAAGCTCGTCACCTCCGGCGCGGGCGCTGCCGCGCTCGCCTGCCTGAACCTCCTGGTCAAGCTGGGCCTGCCGCGCGAAAACATCTTCGCCACCGACCTGGCCGGCGTGGTCTACAAGGGCCGCAAGGAGCTGATGGACGAGGACAAGATCCCGTTCGCGCGCGAGACCACCGCGCGCACGCTCGGCGAGATCATCGAGGGCGCGGACATCTTCCTGGGCCTGTCGGCCGCGGGCGTGCTCAAGCAGGACATGGTCCGCAAGATGGCGCCCAAGCCCATCATCCTCGCGCTGGCGAACCCGAACCCGGAGATCTCTCCGGAGGACGCGAAGGCCGTGCGCCCCGACGCGATCATGGCGACGGGCCGCACCGACTACCCGAACCAGGTCAACAACGTCCTGTGTTTCCCGTACATCTTCCGCGGCGCGCTGGATTCCGGCGCGACGACGATCACGGTGGAAATGGAAATCGCGGCGGTGTATGCCATCGCCGAGCTGGCGCAGGCCGAGCAAAGCGAGGTGGTGGCTGCCGCTTATGCCGGCCAGCAGCTGGCCTTCGGCCCGGAATACCTGATCCCCAAGCCTTTCGACCCACGCCTGATGATGAAGATCGCGCCGGCCGTCGCCAAGGCTGCCGCGGACAGCGGTGTGGCGCTGCGCCCCATCCAGGACATGGACGCGTACCGCGAACGGCTGCAGAGCTTCGTTTATGCCTCGGGCACGGCGATGAAGCCGATCTTCGCCGCCGCCAAGGTCGCTGCGAAGAAACGGGTGGTCTTTTGCGAAGGCGAGGAAGAACGCGTGTTGCGCGCCTGCCAGATCGTCGTCGACGAAGGCATCTCGCGCCCGACCCTCATCGGCCGGCCCGCGATCATCGCGCAGCGGATCGAGAAGTTCGGGCTGCGCCTGAAGGAAGAGCTCGACTACGACATCGTCAACGTCGAGCAGGACCACCGCTACCGCGATTTCTGGCAGACCTACCATCGCATGACGGAACGCAAGGGCGTCACGGCCCAGATGGCGAAGATCGAGATGCGGCGCCGGCTCACGCTGATCGGCGCGATGCTGCTGCACAAGGAACAGGTCGACGGGATGATCTGCGGCACCTGGGGCACGACCGCCATCCACCTGCATTACCTCGACCAGGTGATCGGGCGGCGCGCCGGCGTCTGCACGTATGCGTGCATGAACGGGCTCATGCTCCCCAACCGCCAGGTGTTCCTGGTCGACACCCACGTCAACTACGATCCGACGGCCGTCCAGCTCGCGGAAATCACCATCATGGCGGCCGAGGAAATGATGCGGTTCGGCCTGAAGCCCAAGGCCGCCCTGCTGTCGCATTCCAACTTCGGCTCGAGCAACCAGCCGAGCGCGGTGAAGATGCGCGAAACGCTCGAGCTCCTGCACACGAAGGCGCCGTGGCTCGAAGTCGACGGCGAGATGCACGGCGACGTCGCACTGGACGGCCACGCCCGCGATCTCATCATGCCGCACAGCACCTTGTCGGGCGACGCCAACCTGCTGGTCCTGCCCAACATCGATGCAGCCAATATTTCTTACAACCTGCTCAAGACGGCCGCCGGCGGCAACATCGCGATCGGCCCGGTGCTGCTGGGCGCGGCCAAGCCGGTGCATATCCTCACGGCCAGCACCACGGTGCGCCGGATCGTGAACATGGCGGCCTTGACGGTCGCCGACGCCAACGCGGCGCGATAAGCCTCACCTAGCGAGCAATTACTTACTAGCTTGTCAAGCTGGGCGTACGGAATGGCCTTGGCGGCTGCCCAAAAATTGGGCAGCCGCTTGCCTTTTGGGGCGGGATAAGTCACACTACGCGCTGGAAATTTTCCGGGTTTACCCGGAGTCTTTTGAGGTCCCCCGAAGAAGGTCCGTCCCATGGCGCGCATCGCCGCAGTCAAGTTTGCGCTAACTAGCTTCCTGCTGGCTGCCGCGATGACCGCTCCCCTGGCGCAAGCCAGGTCACAGACAGACCGCCCCGCCTACAGCTCGTCGGCCACCATCCGTGTGGCCGATATGCCGCGGCAGGGCCGGGAGACCTACGAACTGATCCGCCAGGGCGGACCGTTCCCGTACGACAAGGATGGTGTGGTGTTCGGCAACCGGGAGCGCGCGCTGCCAAAGCAAAGGCGCGGCTACTGGCGTGAATACACCGTGACCACCCCTGGATCGCGCGACCGGGGCGCCCGGCGCATCGTGTGCGGAGGCCCGCCCCGGGTCCCCGACGCTTGTTATTACACCGCTGACCACTACGCCAGCTTTCGAAAGATCGTGGAGTGACCCGAAATGAAGCGGGATGAATTTGTGACTATGGAAAGAGACGCGGAGATGGATACACCACTTCGTCGAGATACACCCGAGGCGACGCTCAAGGGCGTTCGGACCAACATCGTGCAATCCATTCGCGCCTTCCGCGTGCAGGAATTGCAGGATGCCGCGCGTTCGCTGGGACAGCACTTCCTGTATGCCAACCTCGCGCAAGCGCAGAGCAAGCAGGACGTCCTGGACCTGATCGCGCAGCAGTTCATGCTGCCCGCGCACTTCGGGAAGAACTTCGATGCCCTGTACGACTGCATGACGGACCCGGTGCATAAATCGGGCCCGCAGCCCGGCTTCATCGTGGTGCTGGAGCAGATTCCCGCCAACGCCAAGTTCGACAAGGAAGCGCGCGAGCAGCTGCTCGACATCTTCCGGGACACGGCCGACTACTGGGCCGACCGGAAGATACCGTTCCGCTGTTTCTATTCTTTTCTGTAGCCCGTTCTGCGCAAAATAGCCAAGCAGAACGGGCGAACGAGGCTCAGGGAACCGAAGCGGTCGCCGCACCGGTTGCCACCACGGAATCGGGCGAGAAGATGCCCACGGACAAGCTGGTCGACGTGTCCCCGTTGGCGCTGCGCATGAGCAGCCCTTTCAACGCGGGGTATTGGCTGGCGGCGGCTTAACCCTAAAAACGCTGCGCGTTTTTAGGGTTGTTGGCCAGGTAAAAAAGCCGGGGGGACCCCGGCTTTTTTTGTTTGGAAGGCGCCCTGCATGTTATTTCGGGCGCGGGTCTTCGGCTGCGCTGTCTTACTCCCTCTCCCTCTGGGAGAGGGTCGGGGTGAGGGCAAGCGCGACGTACTCTTGAACGGGGACTTCCTCTGCTCGCCTTTGCAGGTCGAATTCGCCCTGGAATTTTTTTCCCTCCAGCCACTTCCCCAACGAGTGCCGCAGCAGCTTTCTTCGCATGCTGAAGGCGACCTGCACGATTTCCGAGAGCAGTTTTTCATCGACCTTTGCCGGGGCGGCGAGGGGGACCATGCGCACCACCGCGCTGTCCACCCTCGGCGGCGGGTCGAACGATTCGGGCGGCACGGCCAGGACGTTCTCCATTTCGTAGCGCCACTGCAGCATCACCGAGAGGCGGCCATAGTCGCTCGTCGCAGGGCTCGCCACCATGCGCTCGATCACTTCCTTTTGCAGCATGAAATGCTGGTCCCGCACGCTGTCCACGAACCCGAGCAGGTGAAAGAGGATGGGCGTCGAGATGTTGTAGGGCAGGTTGCCCACCACGCGCAGCTTCGGCGCGCCCATCGAAGCGGCAAGCGCGGCGAAGTCCACTTTCAGCACGTCCGACTCGATCACTTGCAGTTGCGGATGCTCGCGCAGCCTGGCGGCGAGGTCGCGATCCAGCTCGATCACGGCGAGCTTGCCGAGCCGCTCCACCAGGGGCTGCGTCAATGCCGCGAGGCCGGGGCCGATTTCCACCATCGCCTCGCCCGCCTTGGGGGCGATCTCCCGAACGATGGCATCGATGATGCCGCCGTCGGACAGGAAATGCTGCCCGAAGCGCTTGCGGGCGATGTGCTTCATGCGTCCCGCCTGTCCGCGCTATTGCGGAGGCTGGCGAAACTCGACGTACGCGCGCCCGCGAACTTCCTGCGCCCACTGCACGTACGCTTCGTCGAGCTTCTTTTCCTTCACCATGTTGCGCGCGATCTCGCGCTGTTCGCGCTGGGTGAGCGTCGACTGCCTCCGCTCGAGCAGCTGGATCAGGTGGACACCGAAACGCGACACGATCGGGTCGGCGATCTTGCCCGGCGCGAGGCTGTTCATCGCGTCCTCGAACTCCGGCACGAAGAGGCCCGGGCTGGCCCAGCCCAGGTCCCCGCCGTTCGGTGCGCTCGCGTCCTGCGACGACTCACGCGCGAGCTGCGCGAAGTCCGCCTGCCCGGCTTCGATGCGCTTCTTGAAATCCGCCAGCCGGGCGAGTGCCGCGGTCTCGCTCAGTTGCGCACTGGGTCGCAGCAGGATGTGCCGCGCATGGCTTTGCACCACACGCATGCCCGCCACGCCGCCCTGGTGTTTCTCCACCATCTTGATCACATGGAAGCCGGCGCCCGAGCGCACCAGCTCGGCGACGCCGCCTTCAGGCAGCGCCTGCACCGCTTCGAAGAAGAGCGGTGGATAGCGATCGCCCGTGCGCAGGCCGACGATGCCGCCGTTGGTGGCCGCGCCAGGCGCATCCGAGAATTCCGCCGCGAGCTTCGCGAAGTCCTCGCCGGCCCTCGCGCGCTCCAGCACGCGTTGCGCGCGTGCGCGCAGCTGCGCCGCCTGCTGCTCGTTGGCGTTCTCCGGCACGGCGATCAGGATGTGCGCCAGGTTGATCTCCATCGAGGCGGGATCGTTGCTGTTCTTCTGGTTGCGCAGGAATTCGTCGATCTCCAGGTCGCTCACGCGCACGCGGCTTTCGAGTTCGCGTTCGCGCAGGCGCGTGAGCAGCAACTGCTCACGCAAGTCGGCCCGGAACTGCGCGAGCGGGATCCCGTCGGCCGCCAGGCGCTTGCGCAGCTCGGGCACGTCGATCCGGTTCTGCCGCGCCACGTTCTGCTCGGCGAGGTCCACGGCGGCCTCCTCGGCCTTGATGCCGTTCTCGCGCGCAAGCTGCAGTTGCGCCCTCTCGCTGATGAGACGTTCGAGCACCTGGCGCGCGAACTCCGCGCGCGGCGGCACGGGCTGGCCCTGCTGCGCAAGCTGCTGCTCGAAGCGCGCCATGCGATCGCGCACCTCGTTGTTCGTGATCGGCTCGGAGTTGACCACCGCGACGATGTAGTCGGCTTGGCGCGGACCCGTGTCGCGCGCCGCAGGCCGCGCGGCGGTGAACGGCAGGGGACGAAACCCCTGCGCGGCCGCGGGCAGCGCGAGCACGAGGGCCTGCGCGGCAAAAACCAGCCCGAGGGCGGAGGGTCGTAGGTTCATGGTGCTCATGGTGATTGTCGGCCCTAGTCGTAATTGGTGAAACGGCTGGGCGCCGTGACCTGCTCGCGCAGGTACTGGTAGCGGGGGATATTTTCCTTCAGCGTCTGCAGCGCATTGGAGCCCAGTCGCGTAAAGCCCACGAACTCCAGCTGGAAGAGGATGCGCTTGTTGGCGGACGTCGTGCTGCTCTGCAGGCGTTCCACCACGATGCGGCCGAGCCAGCAGCCGGCGTCGTATTCGAGCCCGACGACCGCGTCCACGAGCTTGCGGTCCTGCAGCGAATAGTTCAGGCGTCCCACGCTGTACCAGCGGCCCTCGCCTCCCCCGTTGCCCGCCCCGAGGTCCTGGCCCCTGTCGCCCCACAGGTCGTTGAGCGGCCACTGCCAGCCCACGTCGATCTGCTCGCTCTGGCCGCGCTGGAGGCGGTAGGCCGCGCTGATCACGTGGTAGTTGCCGGGGCTGTAGCGCCCGCCGATCGTCTCGCGTATCGAGCGGCCGGTCTTCGGGTTGTACTGCACGGTGGCGTCGAGGCTCCACTTGGGCGTCCAGTTGATGGTCGCGCCGAAGAGGATGTCGGACAGGCGCTCGCTCACCGGCGCCTCGCCGGGCAGCGTCACGCGCTGGTCCTTGAAGCGCACGCGCTGCGCGACGCCGAAGCGCGCCGCTTCCGCGCCCGTGTCCGGGTCCAGCAGGCGTGTCGTCGCGCCGAGCGTGAGCAGGTTGTTGTCGGAGATCCGGTCGTTGCCGCCGAAGGCGTTTTCCGTGTAGATCGTCGCGAAGTTGAAGTCGTTGGCGGCGGAGTCGTAGTTGGGCAGCAGGCTCTGGTCGCGAAACGGCGTGTACACGTAGAACGCCCGCGGCTCCAGCGTCTGTCGGAAGTTGCGCCCGAAGTAGGTGGCATCGCGCTCGAACACCATGCCGCTGTCCACGCTGAAGGTCGGCACCGTGCGGCTGGCGGTCGTGGCGCCGTTGGCGAGCGGCGCGTCGAAGCCGTATTGCGTCGAGTGCAGCTGCAGCTTCGGGATCACGAACCAGCCCGGCGCCTGCCACGGCCGGCTGATGCGCGCGACCGTGAACGCCCGATGCCCGTTGGGCTGCCCCGTGAGGACCGGGTTGGATTCGAAGCGGGTGTAGTCGGCTTCCAGGTAGGCATCGAGGCCGGCCGGCAGGTTGCTGCTGGTGTAACGCCCGACCACCTGCGGCAGCCGGTCGTACGGCGGCACGATGGGCGCCGTGACGTCCTGCAGTGTCTGCCACTTCAAGGCGCGGGCATTCAGCGTGAAGTCGCCGCGCGACCAGGTGAGCGAACCGTCGTTGGCGAGCAGGCGCTGCGTCAGCGAGGAGGTCGAGCGCGAGAAATCGCGCCAGTAATCATCGTCGCTCACGCGGTTGAGGTTCAGGTTCAGCGTGACCGGGCCGAACGGCAGGCCGGCGCCCAGCAGGCCGTCGTGCTTGACCGCATAGCCCCAGCGGTCGCGGTCGCGCAGCTTGTCGTTCGGCATGAAGTTCGCGCGCAGCTCGCCGGCGTAGTCGCGCTCGAGATAGCGGAATTCGCCGCCGAAGTCGATGCCGCGCTTGGTCATGAGCGCGGGATAGAAGGTGGCGTCGCGGTTGGGTGCGATGTTCCAGTAGTACGGCAGCGTGAGTTCCGCGCCGTTCAGGCTGTCCAGCCCGATGGTGGGGGGCAGCAGGCCCGACTTGCGCTTGTCCGAGAGCGGAAAACTGAGTTCGGGCACCGGCAGGATCGGCAGTCCCATGAAGCTCAGCACCGCGCCGCTCGCCTGGCCGATTTCTTCCTCGTTGTCGATGCGGATGCTCGCGGCGCGCAGGATCCAGTCGGGCATCCAGGCCGGGCCCGGCCGGCGCTGGCAGGTCGTGTAGGTCGCCTTGCGGATGATCGCGCGCTTGTCGTCGATGAAGTCGACACGCTCGGCTTCGCCATAGGCGTTGTTGCGCAGGAACCGGTAGCTCGGCTGGAGGAAAAAGCCTTCGTAGGCATCCACCTTCAGCTCGAGCAGCGGCCCTTCGAAGGTATTGCCGGCACGGTTGATGTGCACATTGCCCCGCGCCTTCGCGAGGTCCTCGGGCTGGTAGTACTCGAGGCGGTCCGCGCGGATCACGGTATCGCCACGACGCAGTTGGGCATTGCCCTCGATCACGGTCTCGAGGTCGGTGCGGCCCGAGGCCTTGTCCCCGGACACGTAGGTCGGCTGCTGGTCGCGCGCCGCGGGGGGCAATGTCTCGGCAAGCATCGGGCTGGGCTTGAGCACGAGGGGCGGCTCGTCCTGCGCCACCGCGCGCGACGCGGCGCCTTGCAGCACGGCGAACGCGACCCAGGCGACGGGCGTCAGGGCAAAGCGGGGGCGCGACGCCCTGGGTTTCAAGTCGTGTCTCGAATGCATGTGGACTGCCAGAAAGTAACTGCTGCCGGCAGGACTGATTTGTAGAATGGATTATCCATGAGCGAACCCCTTGACACGCCCCCTGCGGCGCCTGCCGCCGCCCTGTGGGCCGATCCCGCCCGCGAAGCGGCTTTCCGGGCCTGGCTTGAATCCATCACCGCAGAACACGGACTGCTGCCCGGGACGCTGCGCATCGCTTCGGCGGACGCGAGTTTCCGGCGCTACCTGCGCATCGACACGAGCGAAGGCGACAGCCGCATCGTCATGGACGCGCCGCCGTCGCACGAGGATTGCCGGCCCTTTGTCCACGTGGCGAGGCTGATGGAAGAAGCCGGCCTGAACGTGCCCGCCGTCTTCGCCTGGAACGAGGAAGAAGGTTTCATGCTGCTCGGGGATCTCGGCGACACGACCATGATTTCGCAAGTGGCCGGCGGCGGCGAGGCGCCAGCCCAGGCGCTCTACTTGCGCGCGGTCGATGCACTGGTCGCGTGGCAGTCCGCCTCGCGCCCGCAGGTGCTGCCGCCGTACGACCGCGCGCTGCTTGCGCGGGAGCTCGCCCTGTTTCCCGACTGGTACCTCGAGAAGCATCGCGGCCTGAAGGTCGAGGGCAAGATGCGCGACACGCTGGACAGCACCTTCGCGCTGATCATCGAGCGCAACCTGGCAGCGCCCAGCGTGTTCGTGCACCGCGACTTCATGGCGCGCAACCTGATGGTCCCGCCGGACCCGCAGGAACCGCGGCTGGGCGTGCTCGATTTCCAGGATGCGGTCTACGGACCGATCACCTACGACATCGCGAGCCTGATGCGCGATGCGTTCATCAGCTGGGACGAGGAGTTCGTGCTCGACATCACCGTGCGCTATTGGCAGAAGGCGCAAAAGGCGGGCCTGCCGGTCGATCCGGACTTCGGCGAGTTCTATCGCGGCGTGGAGTGGATGGGCCTGCAGCGCCACCTGAAAGTCGCGGGGATCTTCGCGCGACTGACGCTGCGCGACGGCAAACCCAAGTACCTGAGCGACACGCCGCGGTTCATCGGCTACATCCGCGCCGCCGCGAACCGCTATCGCGAGCTCGGGCCGCTCTTGCGTCTCATCGACGAGGTGGAAGGCACGCAGGCCGCGGCGGCCTATTCCTTCGGCCGCCTCTAGGCCGCTCGCGCATGCCGCGTTTCCATTGCCCTCTCACGCTGGTGGCCGGCAGCTCCGTGGCGCTGCCGCCGGGCGCGGCCCGCCATGTGCAGGTGCTGCGCCTGCAGCCGGGCTCGCCGATCGTCCTCTTCAACGGCGAGGGTGGGGAATTCGACGCCGTGGTGGAGCGCATCGGGCGCAGCGAAGTGAGCGCGCAGCTGGTCTCGCATCGCGCGGTCGAGCGCGAAACCGCGCGGGAGATCCATCTGGCGGTGGGCATGCCCGCCAACGAGCGCATGGACTGGCTGGTCGAAAAAGCCACCGAACTCGGCGCGGCGTCGATCCAGCCGCTCACCACGCAGCGCAGCGTGGTCCGCCTGGACGGCGAGCGCGCGCAAAAGAAGCGGGGCCACTGGCAAGCCGTTGCCGTGGCCGCGTGCGAGCAATGCGGCCGCAACCGCGTGCCCGTGGTCGCCCCGGTCGCCATGCTCGACGCGTGGCTTCGGGAGAGGCCCGCCCCCCAGGCAGGGCTGCTCCTGTCGCTCGATGCGCACGCCCGTCACGTGCGCGATGCGGCCACCGGTGCGGGCGCCGTCGCGTTCCTGAGCGGACCGGAAGGCGGGCTGACTACGCAGGAGGAAGACGCGGCGCGCGCCGCGGGCTTCACGCCAGTTTCGCTGGGGCCCCGCGTCCTGCGGGCGGAAACCGCGGCACTGGCGGCGCTCGCGGTCCTCGCCTGACGGGCGCGCGGCACGCTGGCGCACAATCGCGCGCATGAACCGCAATCTCTGGCTCCTCGCGGCCTGCCAGGGCCTGTTCCTCACCAACAACGTCACGTTCGCCGCCATCAACGGGCTGGTCGGGCTCTCGCTCGCGCCGCTCGGCTGGATGGCGACGCTGCCGCTCATGGGCTATGTGGTCGGCGGCGCGATATCCACGGGCGTGGTCGCCGGCACGCAGCAGCGCCTGGGGCGAAAGCTCTCCTTCCTCACCGGCCTCGCCGTCGCGGCGATCTCCGCGCTCATCTGCGCCTACGCCGCATCGACGCGAAATTTCTGGCTGCTGTGCTTCGGCACGGTCGTCGCGGGCTACTACAACGCCAACGCGGGCCTGTACCGCTTCGCCGCCGCCGAACTCGCGCAGCCGGCGGCGCGCGAGAAGGCCGTGTCCCTCGTCATGGCGGGCGGACTGCTCGGCGCCGTGGTCGGACCGAACCTGGCCGCGCAAACGCGCGACTACTTCGCGGCGCCGTTCGTGGGCGCCTATCTCGCACTTGCCGTCGTAGCGGCGCTGTCGGCAGCGCTCCTGTCCTTCGTGACGTTCACGACACCGCCGCGCAAGGCGCAGGCGGGCCAGGGGCGGCCCCTGTCGCAGATCATGCGGCAACCGATCTTCATCGTGGCGGCCGCCTCGGGCGCCCTGGGCTACGGGGTGATGAACCTGTTGATGGCCTCGACGCCCATCGCCATGCAGCAATGCGCACTGCCTTTTTCCGACATCGCCTTCGTCCTCCAATGGCACGTGATCGGGATGTTCGCACCGGGCTTTTTCACCGGCCACCTGATCAAGCGCTTCGGCGCGCTGCCCGTCATGGGCGTGGGCGTGCTGTTGAACCTGGGCTGCGTGGCCGTGGCCCTGTCAGGGCTGGACGTCGCGCAGTTCACGCTGGCGCTGCTCCTGCTCGGGGTCGGATGGAATTTCCTGTTCACGGGCAGCACCACGCTTTCCCTGTCGGCCTACGGCCCCGACGAGAAGGACCGCGCGCAAGGCGCCCTCAATTTCTTCGTCTTCGCGACGCTCGCGCTCAGTTCGTTCTCATCGGGCGTGCTGGTCACGACCCGCGGGTGGACCTGGCTGAATTACGGTTCGCTGCTGCCGCTGGCGCTGGCGGGCGGTGCGATCGTGTGGCTGCAACTCAGAACCGCTCGTCCAGCCACTGCTTGAGCATCTCGTAGACCGGCTCGGCGTCGAGCTCGTGAAAGATCTCGTGGAACAGCGCCGTGAAGCAGTGCGACCGCACCACGCTGTCCGGCGCGGCCGCCGCGAAGGCGCGGCTGCCTTCCGAATTGACGAGCTTGTCCTGGCCGGCATACATCAGCAGGGTCGGCACCGTCCACTGCGGCGCACGCTCGATCACGCGCGGGCCGCCGTCGGCGATGAAGCGCGCGAGCCGGCCCGAGATGCGGTCGTGCACCCGGGGATCCCTGCGGTACGCGGCCACGACATCCGGGTCGTGCGAGATGAAGTCGGGATCGAGGCCGTTGCCCACCGTGAAGTTCGGCGCCACGCGAGGCAGCGTGGCCAGCAGCAGTTTCTGGAACGAATTCAGGCCGGGGTCGAGTGCGGGCGAAGACAGCACGAGTCCGTCGACCGCTTCCTGCTGCATGGCCACCAGCAGCGCGGTGACCAACCCCCCCATGCTGTGGCCGAAGAGAATGAGCGGCACGCCGGGCTCCATGCGCTTGCGCGTGCTTTGCATGACGTCGGCGAGATCGTCCGTGAAGCGCGTCGGCACCGGCAGCGCGCCGCGCACGCCATCGGATTCGCCATGGCCGTATTGGTCGTACCCGCGCACCGCGAACCCCCAGCCGTTGAGCCGCCTCGCGAGCTGGTCGTAACGGCCGGCGTGTTCCCCCAACCCGTGCACCAGCAGCACGACGCCGCGCAGCCGGAGGCCTTCCGGCAGCGGCCAGTCCTGCAAGGCGAGGTTGTCGCCGTCGCTCGCGGTGAACGTGGAAAGTGTGGTGTCGCTGGCCGCGTGGCTCATCGGTCCGATGATGGCGCGGCCACGCCCGGCGGGCAAGCGGATCGCCCCGAAAAACCTGTGACGTGTGTCGCAGGAATGGCGGGCGGCCCCGGGGGCCGCACCGGGTCAGGGCAACTGCGCGATTACCTCGGCCACGGCGGCCGTGAGCTTCTTGGCGTAGGGGACATGCAGGAACTCGTTGGGCCCGTGCGCGTTGCTCTTGGGGCCCAGCACGCCGCACACCATCATCTGCGCCTTGGGAAAGCCCTCGCTGAGCATGTTCATGAGCGGAATGGTGCCGCCCTGGCCGATGTAGCCGCAAGGCGCGCCGAAATGCGCCTGCGAGGCCTGGTTGAGCGCCTGTTCGAACCACGGCGCGGTGGACGGCGCATTCCAGCCGGTCGCGGCGCTGCCCGGATGGAAGGTCACCTTCGCCTGGTAGGGCGCGTTGTCTTCCAGCAGCGCCTTGAGCTCGCTCACGGCGTGGGCGGCATCGACGAGCGGCGGCAGGCGCAGCGAGAGCTTGAATGCCGTGTAGGGCCGCAGCACGTTGCCGGCGTCCTGCAGCGAGGGGAAGCCTTCGGCCCCGGTGACGGACAGGGTGGGCGTCCAGGTGCGGTTGATCAGCGCCTGCGTCGGGTCGGTGGTGGTCGGCAACGCGAATGCCGTGGAGCCGCCGCAATCGTAGTGCGCCCACGGGAAGCGCTTGTAGACCTCGTCACCCAGGATGGCCGCGGTCGCCCGGGCCTGCGCGAGGCGCTCCGCCGGCACCTCGCAGTGGAAGTCCGCCGGCAGCAGGCGGCCGGTCTTGCTGTCTTCGAGCCGGTCGAGCACCTGCCGCATGATCCGGAAACTCGAGGGCACCAGACCCGACGCGTCGCCCGAGTGCACGCCCTCGGTGAGGATTTCCACCTTCAGGGTGCCGCTCGCCATGCCCCGCAGCGAGGTGGTCAACCAGAGCTGGTCGTAGTTGCCCGCGCCCGAATCGAGGCAGATCACCAGGGACACATCGCCGAGGCGGCCGCGCAGCGCATCCACGTAAGGCATCAGGTCGAAGGAGCCCGACTCCTCGCAGGTTTCGATGAGGCCGACGATGCGCGGATGCGCGACGTTCTGCGCCTTGAGCGCCTGCACCGCCGCGATGCTCGCGTACACCGCGTAGCCGTCATCCGCGCCGCCGCGTCCGTAGAGCTTGCCGTCCTCGTACTTCGGCGTCCAGGGGCCGAGGTCGCCGCGCCAGCCGGTGAACTCCGGCTGCTTGTCCAGGTGGCCGTACATGAGAACGGTCTGCGTCGACGCCGGCTTCGTGGCCTCGACTTCGAAGAAGAGCACCGGCGTGCGCCCCGGCAGCCGGATGACTTCCAGCTTGAGCCCGGCAACCTTCTGCGACTCCACCCATGCGGCGGCGTTGCGCATCACGGTGTCGATGTAGCCGTGCTGAACCCACTCGGGATCGAAGCCGGGCGACTTGGCGGGAATGGCGATGTAGTCGGTGAGCTGGCGAACGATGTCGCGGTCCCACTGTTCGGTGGTGTGCGCGAGCGCCTTGGCGGCGTCCATGGTGCCGGCAGGCATTTCTCGGTGCAGGGGTGCGTTCATGGGAGTCCTTTGCGGGGGCAGCAGGCAATCCGTCACTGTACGCCATCGCGGCTACAGTGGAAGCCCCCTTCGAATGCAAAGAATCCGGCATGGACGACAACGCTGCAACCCTTCGAACCTCACGCATACGCGTCGGCGTGGGCGGCTGGACTTTCGAGCCCTGGCGCGACAACTTCTTTCCCAAGGGACTCGCGCACAGCCGCGAGCTCGGGTATGCGAGCCGGCAACTCACCGCCATCGAGGTCAACGGGACGTACTACAGCACCTTCAAGCCGCCGACCTTCGCCAAGTGGCGGGACGAAACCCCCGAGGGCTTCGTGTTCTCCCTCAAGGCCAACCGTTTCGCGACGAACCGCAAGGCGCTGGCCACCGCCGGTGAATCGATCCAGCGCTTCCTGTCGAGCGGACTCGCCGAGCTGGGCGACAAGCTCGGGCCCATCGTGTGGCAATTCATGCCGACCAAGCAGTTCGATGCGCCAGACTTCGAGGCCTTCCTCGCCCTGCTGCCCGCGAGCGTGGACGGCCTGCCGCTGCGCCATGTGCTGGACGTGCGGCACGAAAGCTTCCTCTCCCCCGAGTTCCTGCCGCTCGCGCGGCGCTACGGATGCACGGCAGTGCACACCGATTCCGAAAAGTTTCCGGCCATCGCCGACGACCAGAGCGAGCTCGCCTACATCCGCCTGATGCGAAGCGAGCCGCAACGCCCCACCGGCTACCCGCCCGAAACGCTCGCGCAATGGGCGCGGGGCGCGCAAGCCTGGACGTCGAAGTCGCCCGCGCGGGAGGTGTTCATCTTCCTGATCAACGGCGCGAAAGAGAGGGCCCCGGCCGCAGCCCTCGAGCTCATCCGCAGGGTAGGCAACGGATGACACTTTGTATTGAAGTCGTCGCTCATGCTTGATGCAACGGGGCGTGTCTAATTTCTCCCAGCTAGTGAAATGACAAGACAGGGAGAACAACGATCATGGCTTACGTTTTTGAAACGCTGCCCGCCGACCGCAGCTTCATCGCGATCGACGATGCGCGGGAAGTGCAATGGTGGAGCAAGCAGTTCGGATGCAACGAGGTGCAGCTGCGCGAAGCCGTGAAGCGCGTGGGCACCACTGCGGCCAACGTCGAGCAGCTGCTCGACGGCAAGGACATCTACATCCTTTGAGCGTCAGGCGCGCCGGCCCCGCAGCCAGCCCAGGCCCTCGCTCGTGCCCCGCGGCTGCGCGCCGCGCGCAGGCCGGTACTCGCAACCCACCCACCCCGACCAGCCGCAATCCTTCGACACCTCATCGATGACGTCGAAGAGGTAGGCGTAGTTCAGCTCTCCGACATCGGGCTCATGGCGCTCGGGCACCCCCGCGACCTGGAAGTGGCCGACGCGACCTGTCGGCAGGTACTGGCGGATCTTGCTCGCCACGTCGCCCTCGACGATCTGGCAGTGGTAGAGGTCCATCTGCACCTGGACGTTGGCCTCGCCGATCTCGGCGACGAGTTCGTGCGCGTGGTCCTGCCGGTTGAGGAAAAAGCGGGGAATGTCGCGCGTGTTGATAGGCTCGATGAGCACATTGACGCCCTGCTTCGCGGCCTCCCGGGCCGCCCAGCGAAGGTTGGACACGTAGGTCGGACGCAGCGCGTCGCGCTCCTGCGCCTGCGGAACCAGGCCCGCCATCACGTGCAGGCGCGAACAGCCGAGTACCTCGGCGTACGCCAGGGCCTTGCCGATGCCGGCGCGGAACTCCGCCTCCCGGCCGGGCAGGCACGCCATGCCCCGCTCGCCCCCGTTCCAGTCGCCGGGCGGGCCGTTGAAGAGCACCTGCTCCAGTCCGTTGCCCTTCAGCCGCGCGGCGAGTTCGCGGGCGTCCCACTCGTAGGGGAAAAGGAACTCGACGGCCCGGAATCCGTCGGCGGCAGCCGCCTGGAAACGGTCGGGAAACGCGAGCTCGGGATAGAGCATCGACAGGTTGGCGGCGAAGCGCGGCATCGCTCAGGCCTTCACCGGCAATTTCACCGCCTGCGGGTTCTCGCGGATGTAGTCGCGCACCACGTCGTCGAAACTGGCATCGGGCTCCAGGCCCAGCGCCTTGGCACGCGCGTACGCGACGTTGCCCGGCCAGGTGCGCACGAGTTTCAGGATCGCTTCGTCCGGTGTCCAGTCGAGCAGGTCGGTCGCCGCCTTGCCCGCGACGCGCTCGAGCGACTTCGCCATCTCCCCGACGGTGATGCGGAACGACGGGAGGTTCAAGCCGAGGAGCGGACCCCATTGCTCATCCGTGACCTGCGCGGCGCGGATGATGCCTTCGACCGTTCGCGCCGGCGACGAGAGCGCGACCAGCGTTTCCGGGGGCACCGGGGCTGCGGCCTTGATCCCTGCCAGCGGCTCGCGGATCATCCCGGACAGAAAGCCGGATGCCGCGCCATTGGGCCGGCCCGGCCGGACGCTCACCGTCATGAGCCGGACGCTTCGGCCGCGTACGAAGCCCTTGCGGGTGAAGTCGGCGACCATCTGCTCGCCGATGTATTTCTGGATGCCGTAGCTCGATTGCGGCGTGGGCAGCGTGCGGTCTTCGATGATCTCCGGCATCGGCTCGTTGGGCAGCTTTCCGAAGACGGCGAGCGAACTCGCGAACACGAAGGTGGGCCGGGTGCCGAGCTTGCGGCAGGCCTGCAGCAAGGCGTGCGTCGCCTCGAAGTTGCTGCGCATGCCGAGGTCGAAGTCCGCTTCGCACTCGCCGCTGACGGCGGCCGCGAGGTGGAACACGACGTCGGTGCCCTTTGCCGGGATGACGCCGCTCGCGATTTGTTCGTTCAGGTCACCGCCCGCGAAGTGCACCCGAGCATCCGACTTCAGGTCGTCCGGCGGCGGCGCCCTGTCCGCGATGACGATGGATTCGATCCTGCGCTGCGTCTCGCCCGCAAGGGACAGGCTGCCCTGGGACAGCAACGTGCGGGCCAGCCGCGCACCCAGAAAACCACTACCGCCGGTGATGAGGATGTTCATCCTTCAAGCATACCGCGCTCACGCGATGCCGGAGAGCCGCAGCGCGAGGCCGGCGAGGGCGCAGCCCGCGATCACCGGGATCACGCCGACCTTGAAACGCAGCAAGGCAACGGCGGCCGCCGCGGCGATGGCGAGCGCCACGGAGTCCACGTGGACCCCCGCGGCTCCTTTGGCGGGAACGATCGCGATGTGCGCCAGGAAGAACACGGCCAGGCTCCCGATCACGCCGACCACCGCCGAGGTGATGCCCGTGAGCGGGGCGGTGAACTTCAGGTTGCCGTGCGTCGCCTCCACCAGCGGGCCGCCCGCGAGGATGAACAGAAAGGACGGCAGGAAGGTGAACCACGTGACCACTGTCGCGGCCAGTGCGGCGCCTGCGAAGAGCATGTCCGGGCCGAGCACCTGCTTTGCCCACCCGCCGACGAAGCCGACGAAAGCCACCACCATGATGAGCGGCCCCGGCGTGGTTTCCCCGAGCGCGAGCCCGTCGATCATCTGCGGCCCCGACAGCCAGTGGAAATGTTCCACTGCGCCCTGGTAAACATACGGCAGGACCGCGTATGCGCCGCCGAAGGTGAGCATCGCGGCCTTGGTGAAGAACCACCCCATCTGGGTGAGCGTGCCGCCCGCGCCCTGCGTCGCCACGAGCGCGCCCATGGGCAACAGCCAGAGGAGCGCCCCGGCCAGCACGACGATCGCAAGGCGGGACTTGCGAAACCGGGCGTGCCCTGGCGTCGGCGTGTGGTCATCGATGATGAAGGCGGCGCCCGGCGCCGCCGCGGCCTTGCTTGCGTGTCCCGCGCCGCCCGCGAACTGCGCCGGGAGGTACCTGCCGCCCCACGCACCCACCGCCGCCGCGCACAGCACGACCCAGGGGAAGGGAATGTCGAGCACTGCGATCGCGATGAAGCTCAGGACCGCGATGGCCCAGAGCAGCGGCACCTTGCGCGGATGCTTCAAGGTGCGGCCGCCGATGCGCCACACCGCCTGCAGCACGATCGCGGCCACGGCAGGCTTGATCCCGTAGAAGAGGGCGGCGACCCACGCCACATCCCCGTGCGCGGCATAGACCCAGCTGAGCCCGATGAGGATGAACAGCGAGGGCAGCACGAACAGGCCGCCGGCGACGATGCCGCCCCAGGTGCGGTGCATCAGCCAGCCGATGTAGGTGGCGAGCTGCTGCGCCTCGGGGCCGGGGAGCAGCATGCAGTAGTTGAGCGCGTGGAGAAAGCGGCGCTCGGAGATCCAGCGCTTCTGCTCGACGAGCTCGCGATGCATGATCGCGATCTGCCCGGCCGGGCCGCCGAAGCTGATGAAACCCAGCTTCGTCCAGAAGCGCAAGGCCTCGCGAAAACTCACCGGCGCCGGTGTTGTGCGCTCGCCGGCGCCCTGTGCTTCGACGGTCATCGTGTCCCACCTGCAGGATGTGGCGAATTCGGGGGGCAATGGAATGCGGATACGGTGTCCACGGTGGAAAACTCCATACGAGAAGTTGCCAGCGCTTGGACGGGACACCGTCTATCCATGAAGGACCGGGAGGCTGAAAGTCCCGTGCCGCCATCGTACCGCAGCGCGGCGAAGTTTCAACCCCGCTCGAACTTGAACACCGCCGTGCCCGCGCGCGCGTTGGGTAGTACGCGTACTTCGCGGCCGTCCTGCAGACCATAGGCATCCAGGATCGTGAGGCGGTTCTTCGTGGCCAGCACCTCGAAGTCCTTGTAGGTGCCCACGCGGATGTTCGGCGTGTCGTACCACTGGTAGGGCAGGCGCCGCGTCACGGGCATGCGCCCGCGCGCGATCGACAGGCGGTTGGGCCAGTGCGCGAAATTCGGGAACGCCACCACGCCGCAGCGGCCGACGCGCGCGGTTTCCACGAGCATCGTTTCCGCGTTGCGCAGGTGCTGCAGCGTGTCGATCTGCAGCACGACGTCGAACGAGGCGTCGTCGAACATCGACAGGCCCTCGTCGAGGTTCAGCTGGATCACGTTGACGCCGCGCTTCACGCACGCGAGCACGTTGTCGTCGGCGATCTCGATGCCGTAGCCGCTGCAGCCGCGCTCGCGCTGCAGCAGGTCCAGCAGTGCGCCGTCGCCGCAGCCGAGGTCGAGCACGCGCGCGCCTTGCGGCACGAGCCGCGCGATGGATTGCATGGTGGCGTGGTCGCTCATGCCGCCTCCCGCGCGATGCGGTTGAAGTAAGAACGCACGACGCCGAGGTAGCGCGCATCCTCCAGCAGGAAGGCATCGTGGCCGTGCGGCGCATCGATCTCGGCGTAGCTCACGTCGCGGCCGTTGTCCAGGAGCGCCTTGACCAGTTCGCGGCTGCGCGCCGGCGCGAAGCGCCAGTCGGTGGTGAAGCTCACCAGCAGGAACTTCGCACGCGCCACCGCGAGCGCCTTCGCGAGGCTCCCGTCGTGGGCGAGGGCCGGGTCGAAATAATCCAGCGCGCGCGTGATGAGCAGGTAGGTGTTGGCGTCGAAGTAGTCGCTGAACTTGTCGCCCTGGTAGCGCAGGTAGCTCTCGATCTGGAATTCGATGTCCTGGGTGGTGTAGCGCACGACGCCCTCGCGCAGCTGGCGCCCGAACTTCTCGTTCATGACGTCGTCGGAGAGGTACGTGATGTGCCCGATCATCCGCGCGATGCGCAGGCCGCGCTTGGGCACGACGCCATGCTCGTAGAAGTGGCCGCCGTGGAAGTCCGGGTCCGTCACGATCGCGCGGCGCGCGACTTCGTTGAAGGCGATGTTCTCGGCCGTGAGGTTCGGAGCGCTCGCCACCACGACCGCGTTGCGCACGCGTTCGGGGTATTGCAGCGTCCAGGACAGGGCCTGCATGCCGCCCAGGCTGCCGCCCATGACGGCGGCCAGCGTGCGGATGCCGAGCCCGTCGAGCAGGCGAGCCTGCGCGTCGACCCAGTCCTCCACCGTGACCACGGGGAAGTCGGCGCCGTAGATCCTTCCCGTCTCGGGGTTGGCATGCATCGGGCCGGTGGAGCCGAAGCAGGAGCCCAGGTTGTTCACGCCGATCACGAAGAAGCGGTCCGTGTCCACGGGCTTGCCCGGCCCGATCATCGTGTCCCACCACCCCTCGGAGTCCGCCTGGCCGGCGTACGTTCCGGCGACGTGGTGCGACGCATTGAGCGCGTGGCAGATGAGCACCGCGTTGCTCTTGTCGGCGTCGAGCGTCCCGTAGGTTTCGTAGGCGAGGGAGTAGCCGCGGATCGAGGCGCCGCTGCGCAGCGGCAGCGGATCGGGAAAGGACATCGATTGCGGCGAAACGATCATGGCAAAAAGAAACCCGGCGTCGCCAAAGAAGCGAGGCCGGGTGCGCCGATCGATCTTTAGCAGAATTTATTGAGCGCCCGCAAGCTGGAGCAAATCGGCGCTGTGGTTCGAGTGTAGCGCAAGCCCTGCAAAACATCCCCCGCACGCTTCTGGCGCAGTTTTTGCTTCATTGTGGTGCGACACGGGCTCGGCCCTTCGAAACGCACCAATAACAGGCAACTTCATCCAAGAGGAATCCATGGAAGCACTAAAACAGGGCTCAGACGCGTTGTTCATCCTGCTGGGCGGCATCATGGTGCTCGCCATGCATGCCGGATTCGCGTTCCTCGAGCTCGGAACCGTCCGCAAGAAGAACCAGGTCAACGCCCTGGTGAAGATCCTCGCGGACTTCTCCGTTTCGACGGTGGCTTACTTCCTCGTCGGCTATGGCGTGGCGTACGGCACGAGCTTCTTCGTCGGTGCCGAGCAGCTCGCCGCGAAGAACGGCTACGAACTGGTCAAGTTCTTCTTCCTGCTGACTTTCGCCGCGGCGATTCCCGCGATCATCTCGGGCGGCATCGCCGAACGCGCGAGATTCTGGCCGCAGCTCGTCGCGACGGCGGTGCTGGTGGGCGTCGTGTATCCCCTCTTCGAGGGCGTGGCCTGGAACCACGCCTTCGGCCTGCAGGACTGGATCAAGTCCGCCACAGGGGAAGAATTCCACGACTTCGCCGGCTCGGTCGTCGTGCATGCGATGGGCGGTTGGCTCGCGCTGCCGGCCGTGATCCTGCTCGGCGCGCGCAGCAACCGCTATCGCAAGGACGGCGCGATCTCCGCGCACCCGCCCTCCAACATCCCGTTCCTGGCGCTGGGCGCCTGGATCCTCACCGTGGGCTGGTTCGGCTTCAACGTGATGAGCGCGCAGACGATTGACAAGATCTCCGGCCTCGTCGCCGTGAATTCGCTGATGGCGATGGTCGGCGGCACGCTGGCGGCGCTGGCGGTCGGCCGCAACGACCCGGGCTTCGTGCACAACGGGCCGCTCGCCGGGCTCGTCGCCGTGTGCGCGGGTTCGGACCTGATGCATCCCCTCGGCGCGCTGGTGGTCGGCGCGGTCGCGGGCGCGATGTTCGTCGCCATGTTCACGCTCACGCAGAACCGCTGGAAGATCGACGACGTCCTCGGCGTGTGGCCCTTGCACGGCCTGTGCGGTGCCTGGGGCGGCGTGGCCGCCGGCATCTTCGGGTCCAGGGCGTTGGGCGGGCTCGGCGGGGTCAGCCTGGGCGCCCAAGCCATCGGCACGTTGATGGGCATCGCATGGGCGATGGCCGCTGGGTTTGCGGTCTATGGCGCGATCCGCGCCGTGTCTGGGCTGCGGCTGTCCCCCGAGGAAGAGCACGAGGGCGCGGACCTCGCGATCCACCGGATCGGCTCCACCCCGGAGCGGGAAGCCACCTGGTAGTCAGTCATTCCCGGGTCAGGGGCGGCGTGCGATGATTTCCGGCTGAGCAAGGCAACCCATGACCATCGAGCACGAACTCGCGCAACATCGCGGCTACCTGATGCGCTTTGCGAGGCTGCAGCTTCGCAACGACGCCTGGGCCGAAGATGCCGTGTCGGACACCATGCTCGCGGCGCTGGCCAAGCCGCAGTCCTTCGGCAACCGCAGCCAGCTCAAGACCTGGCTGGTGGGGATCCTCAAGCACAAGGTGCTCGACATCCTGCGGCAGCGCAGGCGCGAGGTGGCCCTCACGGATGACGAGGGCGACGGCAGCGAGGAACTCGACGCGCTGATGTTCAAGGCGGACGGCCACTTCCAGCAGGCCCCCGCCGATTGGGGCAACCCGGAGCAGGAACTCGAATCCCGGCAGTTCCTGGCCGTGCTGGACGCCTGCGCCGGAAAATTGCCCGCGGCGATGGGCCGGGTGTTCCTGATGCGCGAGTGGCTGGAGCTGGACAGCGAGGAAATCTGTAAGGAGCTCGGCCTCACGCCGACCCATCTCTACGTCCAGCTCCACCGCGCCCGCCTGCGCTTGCGCGAATGCCTGGAACTCCACTGGTTTGGCCGCGTGGCCGCTCAATGAACCCGATGCGACGTACCTGCAAGGAAGTGGCCGCCCTGCTCATCGCCAGGGAGGACAAGCCCTTGCCCGTGCTGGAGAGGGCCGCGCTGCAGCTGCACCTGGCGGCGTGCGCCGCCTGCCCGGTCTTCGAGCGCCAAGTGTTGACCATGCGCAACGCTTTCAGGCGTTGGCGCAGCTACACCGACGATTAATCCCTGCAAAGCAAGGTAAACCCACACAAAACCCCCGGATAGCCGATAATGGCCGCGTGTCGCGTTCGCGCGCGGCACGAGGTTTGCGGTGAATGGTCGGTTTCGCGTGGTTTGTTGATTGCGTTTTTCGGACTCCCATCGCTTCAAGCGTTCATCTTTTTCAGGAGTCCCTTCATGGGCAACAAACTTTACGTGGGCAACCTGCCCTATTCCTACCGCGACAGCGATCTCGAGCAGGCCTTCGGCCAATATGGCTCGGTCTCCAGCGCCAAGGTCATGATGGAACGCGACACGGGTCGCTCCAAGGGTTTCGGCTTTGTCGAAATGAGCAACGAAGCTGAAGCCAAGGCTGCCATCGAAGGCATGAACGGCCAGCAGGTCGGTGGCCGCGGCCTCGTGGTCAACGAAGCCCGCCCGATGGAATCGCGTCCCCCGCGCACCGGCGGCTTCGGCGGCGGTGGTGGCGGCGGCGGCTACGGTGGTGGTGGCGGCGGTGGCGGCTACGGCGGCGGCGGCGGCGGCGGTGGCCGTCGTGAAGGCGGCGGCGGCGGTTACGGCGGCGGTCGCAACTACTGATCAGCCAGGCTTCGCAGCCTGATTGAAAACAAAGGGCCCACGGGCCCTTTTTTCATGCCCGAAATCTAGGGTTTTCGTGAGGCTGCGCGGGCCTTCCGCCCTTGCACTCGGCGTGGATATCTGTTCCATAATGGAAAAGCGTGGTTGCAGTATTCACGCGAGGATTGCGGTGTACAGGTCACTTTTCGCGTTGCTCCGGGTTCAGACAAATGCGTTTTCGGGACTCCATCGCTCAAGTCATCAGCTTTTTTAGGAGTCCCAATCGATGGGCAACAAACTCTACGTAGGCAACCTGCCTTATTCCGTGCGCGACAGCGATCTCGAGCAGGCCTTCAGCCAGTTCGGTTCCGTGACGAGCGCCAAGGTCATGATGGAGCGCGATACCGGGCGCTCCAAAGGCTTTGGCTTCGTGGAGATGGGCAGCGATGCCGAGGCGCAAGCCGCCATCAATGGCATGAACGGCCAGCCCCTGGGCGGCCGCAGCGTCGTCGTCAATGAGGCCCGGCCGATGGAATCGCGTCCCCCGCGCACCGGCGGCTACGGTGGCGGTGGCGGCGGTGGGGGCTACGGCGGCGGCGGAGGTGGCGGCGGCTACGGTGGTGGCGGCGGCGGCGGCGGTGGCCGTCGCGAAGGCGGTGGGGGCGGCTACGGCGGCCGCGGCGGCGGTGGGGGTGGCGGGGGCGACGGCGGGTTCCGCAGCCCTTACGGCTCCGGTCCGCGCGGCGGCGGCGGCGGCGGTGGCAGCCGCGGCGGCTACTGATCGCCGGCTGCAACGCTCCACAACGACAAAGGCTCCCGCGGGAGCCTTTTGCTTGGGCGGTCCCGTAGCTCAGCGCTGCGATTGACGGTGCTTGCGCGGGCGTCCCGCCAGGGCCTTGTCGAACAGCCAGTTGGGCAACAGGCGCAGCAGCTTGGCCACGATACCCATCTGCCACGGGATGACCCGGTAACTCGCCCCGCGCGAGATCGCATCGAAGGCGCGGGCCGCGAAGTCCTGGGGCTGCATGAGGAAGGGCATCGAGTAACGGTTCTGCCGCGTGAGCGGCGTGTCGATGTAGCCCGGGCAGATCGTCACGACCTTCACACCGCCCGGCCGCAATTCACCGCGCAGGCTTTCGCAGTAGCTGATGACTGCCGCCTTGCTCGCGCAGTAAGCGCCGTGGCCGGGCAAGCCCCGAATGCCGGCCACGCTGCCGATGCCCACCAGAGCCCCCGAGCCACGCCGCACCATCGCGTCGATGAACGGATGGAAGGTCGCGGCCAGGCCGATGTTGTTGGTCGCGAAGGTGCGGGCCATGACGTCGATGTCCCCGCGCACCGCGGTATCCACGCCGGCGCTGATGCCCGCATTGGCGATCACGACGTCCGGCACGCCTTGCGTTGCGATACATGCCTGCCCGGCCGCGACGATGCTCTCCGTATCCGAAACGTCCGCGCCGTAAACCGCGTAGCGCTCGGCGGGCAAGCCCTGCGCACGTGCCCAGCTCTCGATTTCGCCCGTGCGCCGGGCGGCGAGCGCGAGCCGCCAGCCTGCCTGGTGGTAGCGCCACGCGAGGGCCTGGCCGATGCCACTGGAGGCCCCCGTGATGAAAACCAGCTTGTCCATGGCGATCCTCCGTGGCTCAGTTGGCGCGCGGCTGGATCACGCCGTGCACACGCCCATGCAATTCCAGCACACGCCCGATGTTGTCGTAGTCCAGGCTGTCGGCCGTGAAGCGATCGTTGCCGCGCACGAGTTCCACCGGCTTGTGCGACCGGATGCGCTCGCTGTTGACGAACACGTGCAGGAAGTCACCGCGGAATTCGAGCTTCGGCGGCTGCGCACCCTTGGCCGGCGCCGGGGCCTCGCGCGTGACCACCGCTTCGCCGATCAATTGCACTTCGGAGCCGTCCGCATTGCTGAGCGCGGTACGCGCCGTGGCCACCGTGAGTTCCCCGCGGTCGTTGAAGGACCGGATGCGCGGCTGGTCGATCTGCAGCGTGTCCGTATCGGGGTAGTGCCGCGCCTCGGATCCATGGATCTCGCTCTTGATGCGGCCCGTGGCGTCGAAGGTCTTCACCGAGAAGCGCCGCATGAAGTAGTCCGGGTCGTGCGTGACCTGCTTCTGCGATTCGGCCCCGCCCAGCGTGGGCGTATTGCGCGCGAGCCAGTAAGTGCCCAGCGCCATGAAGCCCATGAGGATGATCGGCAGGTAGATCGACGCGCGGTCGAGGCCGCCGCGCATCACCATCCAGGCCTGGGCCTTGCGCACCGCAACCGGCGTGCTCACGCGTAGGCTTCCAGCAGCGACGCGTAGCGGCCCGAGGCCAGCAGCAGCAGGTCGCAGAATTCGCGCGCGGCGCCTTGGCCGCCGGCCGCCTGCGTGACATGGCGCACGACCGCGCGCACTTCGACGTGCGCGTTCGGCGGCGCGGCGGAAAACGCGCAGCGCCTGAGCACGGGCAGGTCCGGCCAGTCGTCGCCGATCGCGGCCGCCTGCGTCCAGTCCACCCCCAGCTCGGCCAGGGTGCGCTGCGCGGCAGACAGCTTTTCTTCCGTACCGAAATGCGCGTGGGTGATGCCGAGCGCCTTGAGCCGGTCCCGCAGGGGGCGGGAGTCGCGGCCGGTGATCACCACGGGCGTGATGCCGGCGCGCTGCAACAACTTCAGCCCGAGCCCGTCGAGGATGTTGAAGCGCTTTAGCGTCTCGCCCTCGCCCGAGAGATACACGCCACCATCGGTGAGCACGCCGTCGACGTCGAAGAATGCGACGCGCACGGCCTGGGCGGCGAGCAGCAATTCGGGCGGGTGCGTCAACGTCGGCAACTAGATCACCTTCGCGCGCATGAGGTCGTTGCTGTTGACCGCGCCGCACAACGTGTTGTCGGCGTCGACCACCAGCACGCTGGTGATGCGGTGCTTTTCCATCAGTTCCGCCGCCTCCACCGCCAGCGCGTCGCTGCGGATGGTGTGCGGGCCCGGATGCATCACCTCGCGCGCGGTGAGCGCGCGCAGGTCCATGCCCTTTTCGATCAGGCGGCGCAGGTCGCCGTCGGTGAAGATGCCGGCGACGCGGCCGTCCGCATCCACCACCGCGGAGGCGCCCAGCCCCTTCGCGCTCATCTCCCGCATCAGCTCGGAGAAGCCCGCATCGGCGCGCACGCGAGGCACGGCGTCACCGCTGCGCATCACGTCCGACAGGTGCGTGAGCAGCTTGCGCCCGAGCGAGCCGCCCGGATGCGAGCGCGCGAAGTCCTCGGTGCGAAAGCCGCGCGCATCCAGCAGGGCGACGGCGAGCGCGTCGCCGAGCGCAAGCTGCGCCGTCGTGCTGGCCGTGGGCGCCAGCTGCAACGGGCATGCTTCCTTTTCGACGCCGCTGTCGAGCACGATGTCGGCGTGACTCGCCAGGGTGGAGTCGGCATTGCCCGTCATGGCGACCAGGGTCGCGCCCATGCGCTTGATGACCGGCAGCAGGGTGGTCACCTCGTCGACCTCGCCGCTGTTGGACACGGCGAGCACGAGGTCGATCGGCTTGATCATCCCGAGGTCGCCGTGGCTGGCCTCCGCCGGGTGCACGAACATGGCCGGCGTCCCGGTGGAGGCGAGCGTCGCCGCGATCTTGCGGCCCACGTGGCCGCTCTTGCCCATGCCCATCACCACCACGCGGCCGCGCACGTGAAGCATGACTTCGACCGCGCGCGCGAACGCCTCCCCGGTGCGGGCCTTGAGGCCGAGCACCGCCTGCGCCTCGATGTCGAATGTCTCCTGGGCCAGCCGCAGCGCGCGCGCCGCGTCGAAAGCCTTGTCGGGTGGGGCCATGGGGCGATTCTATCGAGTGGTGTCACCCGGCCTTGGTAGCATGGATGCATGACCTCGCTCGCCCTCACGCTGCTCTACCTGCTTGCCGCGGTGCTGGGCGTGGTGGCCTGCCGGTCGCTGAGGTTGCCGCCAATGCTGGGTTACCTCGCCGTGGGCGTGGTGATCGGGCCCAACGCGCTGGGGCTGGGGGGTGACCCGGCCACGGCCCGGCACCTGGGCGAGTTCGGCGTCGTCTTCCTGATGTTCGTCATCGGGCTGGAGTTCAACCTCGCCAAGCTGCGCGCGATGCGCGCGCATGTGTTCGGCCTGGGCCTGTTCCAGGTGCTGCTCACGGTCGTCGCCGTGAGTGTCGGCTCGCTGTTCCTCGCCGCGCTCGCGCCTGGCCTGTGGCACATGGGCTGGCAGACCGCGCTCGCGCTGGCCTGCGCGCTGGCGATGAGCAGCACGGCGATCGTCGTGAAGCTCATGGCCGACCGCCTGGAGCTCGAAACCGAGCATGGCAAGCGCGTGATGGGCGTGCTGCTCTTCCAGGATCTGGCGGTGGTGCCGATGCTGGTGCTCATTCCCGCCCTCGGCAGCCCGCCCGAAGCGCTGTTCCAGGCGCTCGGCGTCGCGGCCGTGAAGGCCGTGGTGCTGATCACCTTGCTGCTGGTCGGCGGGCAACGCGTGATGCGCTGGTGGCTGACGCTCGTCGCGCGACGCAAGAGCGAGGAGCTCTTCGTGCTCAACCTGCTGCTGGTCACGCTCGGCCTGGCGTGGCTGACGGAACTCGCGGGGCTGTCGCTCGCGCTGGGCGCATTCATCGCCGGCATGCTCATCTCGGAGACCGAATACAAGCACCAGGTGGAGACGGACATCCGCCCCTTCCACGACGTGCTGCTCGGCCTCTTCTTCATCACCATCGGCATGCTGCTGGACTGGCGGCTGGTCGCGCAGCACTGGCTGCTCGTGCTGGTGCTCATGACGCTGCCGGTGATTTTCAAGCTCGGCCTCGTGACGCTCTTGGCGCGGGTGTCCGGCGCATCGATGGGCGTCTCGCTACGGACGGGCCTGTACCTCGCGCAAGCCGGGGAGTTCGGCTTCGTGCTGCTCACGCTCGCGCAGGAGAACCGGCTGGTGCCGCCCGCGCTGCTGAACCCGATCCTCGCGAGCATGGTGCTCTCGATGCTGGCGACGCCTTTCATCATCATGTACAGCAACCGCATCGTGATGAAGCTGGTGGCCAACGAATGGATGATGCAGTCGCTGCAGATGACGACGATCGCGCGCAAGTCCATCAACGCGAACCGGCACGTGCTGATCTGCGGCTACGGCCGCTGCGGCCAGAACCTCGCGCGCATCCTGGAGCGCGAGGGCATTCCCTACATCGCACTCGACCTCGACCCGGATCGGGTGCGGCAGGCCACTGCGGCGGGCGACTCCGTGGTGTTCGGCGACGCCGCGCGCCTGCAGGCGCTGATGGCCGCGGGCCTGGCCCGGGCGAGCGCGGTGGTGGTGACCTACCTGGACGTGCCGGGCGCCATGAAGGTCCTCGCGAATTCGCGCGGCCACGCGCCGCAAGTGCCGGTCATCGTGCGCACGCAGGATGACCGCGACCTGGAAAAGCTGCAGGGCGCCGGCGCGACGGAGGTGGTGCCCGAAGCGCTCGAAGGCTCGCTCATGCTCGCGAGCCACGCGCTCGCGCTGGTCGGCGTGCCGATGCGCCGCGTGATCCGCATCGTGCAGGACCAGCGCGATGCACGCTACAGCCTCCTGCGCGGCTACTTCCACGGCGCGGACGACGACACCGCGGACGACCTGGAGAACGTGCGCCTGTCGACGGTGACTTTGCAGGATGGCGCCGGCTCGCTGGGCCGCGTTCTCAGCCAGCTCGCGCTTCAGGCACAGGGCGTGCGCGTGGTGAGCCTGCGGCGCGGCGACGGGAAGGTCGTGGACCCGCAAGCCGACCCGGCCCTGCAGGACGGCGACACACTGGTGCTGTCGGGTCGCCCGGAGACGCTCGCCGTCGCCGAAGAAATGCTGCTGCGCGGCTGAAGCCGCGCGGAGCGGCTCAGCGCAGTTCGCCGTATTGCGTGCCGCTCAAGGCCTGGGCGCGCATGTCCGCATCGGGCAATTCGGTGTCCTCGAAGCCCGTGAGCAAGGTGTAGCTTTGCGGGCCATGCTTGGAAGAACCATCGAAGGCCTTGGCCGATGCGCCGTGGCCGGCTCCATGGGAAGCCGCCGCAGGCCCGGCAGCCGCCAGCGCCGCGGGACGCGAAATGCCTTCGGCCAGCGCCTGCTTGAAGGCGGCCACCTCGTCAGCCTGGATCGCCTCGTACCGCGCGCCGCCGCGCTGCAGCGGTGCCGCGACGGGCTGCATGGCGGGTTCGGGCGCGAGGGGCGCCGGCGCGGAATCCAGCGCGGCAGGCATGGATTCGAGGGGCATCGGATGCGAATCCGACACGTTCCCCGCATGCACCGGGTCCCCGATGGCCACGTGTTCGTTCGTGCGCCAGTACACGGCCGTGACAAGGATGTCGTGCCGGGACTTCGCGCCCTGTGCGATGAGCGCCTCGATCTCCGCGAGCTTGCTGATCTCGCCTGCGGCCTGGTCGCGCGACAAATCGACCATCACGAGGAACTGGCGGCCGCGCCCGTCGAGCGACAGCACCTTGAATTTGTAGCTGGAAGACAGGACGCCGGCACGCGTCATCGATGCGCGCACCACGTTGTACAGCAGCTCGCGGCGGGCCATCCGCTCGTTCTTGCGGTTGGCGGGCTGCGCGTTGTTCATCGGCACCGAAGGCTCACGGCCGTTGCGGCGCGCGGGGCGCGTCGCCTCCATGCGCGACAGCCCCGAGCTTTCGGGCGGCGCCGGTTTGGCTCGGTGCTTTTTGGCCGGGAACAGCCAGCTGAGAAGAGGCATGACAACGCTTTCGTGTGAAGGCCTGCAGATGAGTGTATGCGCCGCAGGCGCGCGGCGTCGCAGGCGCAGCGACCCAACCGTGATTTAGTTGTGAGGCGCGCATGGCGGATCAGGTGACCGCCACACGCTTGGGTTTGTTGACGAGGCGGCGCGACACGAGTGCGCCCAGCGCCATCGCCACGGCCAGCGCCACCTCCGGGTGACGGTGGCAGAGCTCCGTGAAGCGGATCGGCGTGAGGCTCCACACCTTGGACGACACCGACGCCTGCACCGTCGCCGACCGGGGTGCGCGCGTGAAGAACGCGCCCTCACCGACGGCGGAACCGGGGCCCACCACGGCGAGGCGGATGCGGCCTTTGGAGTCCTCGTAATGCACGTTGAGCGAGCCGGTTTCGACCAAGTACAGGGTGCGGTCCACCGCGTTCTGCTCGATGAGCACCTGGTTGGGCGAGAGCGTGAACGGCTGCATGTAGCTGCCCAGCAGCTCCCACTGCGCGTGCGTGAGCACGGGCACGAAGCTGTCGATCGACTGGTTGCGGCCGATCGCCTGGACGAGCGTCTGGACGTCGAACTGGATGGGGGTGCGCATGGGGGCGTTCATGTAACCCGACAGTAGCGATCCCGCTGCCGAGCCACAAGCCACCCTAACCGGCACTTACACCTGAAACGAGATGCAGCCGGGTTGTAACCAAAGCGTCACTCCGCGCGGCGTTTTCCCATTTGCCACAGCAAAAAGCTGTAGATATCTGCGGACATGGCATTGCGCTGCGTCGCGGTGCTGCCCATGCCGTGGCCGGCCTGGGCGTCGGTGCGCAGGATCACCGGCTTGCCGCTGTTGCTTGCGGCCTGGAGGCGCGCGATCGCCTTGGCGCTGTGCCAGACGTCGACGCGCGGGTCGTTCAACCCGTGGATCGCCATCACCGCCGGATAGGGCGTGCCGTCCTGGATCTGGTGGTAGGTGCTCATCTCCAGCAGCGCCGGGAATTCCTTCGGGTTCTTGTAGCTGCCGAATTCGGAAATGTTGGTGATGCCGTTCGCGCTTTCCTCGGCGCGCACGGCGTCCATCACGCCCACGTTGAAGATGGCCGCAGCGAAGAGCTGCGGCGCGCTCGTGACGACGCGGCCCACGAAGATGCCGCCCGCGCTCGTGCCCATCACGCCGAGCGTCTTTGGCGACGCATAGCCTTGCTCGATCAGGTACCGGGCGCTCGCGACGCCGTCCTTCCAGGTGTTCGGCTTGGTGGTCTTGAAGCCGGCCTGCCGCCAGGGCTCGCCATATACGCCGCTGCCGCGCACGTTGGAATAGGCGAGGACGCCGCCCTGCTCGATCCACGCCATGCTGTTCGGGTTGAAGAACGCACTGATCGTGTGGCCGTAGGAGCCGTACGCATCGAGCAGCGTCGGGTTGGTTCCGTCGCGCTTCAGGCCCTTCCTGTGGATGATGGTCATGGGCACCATCGCACCGTCGTGGCTGCGCACTTTCACCTGCGTCACCTGCAGGTCGATCGATGCGGGCAGCTTGCCGGGCTTGCGCAGCCCCGTGTCGGTGGAGGTCTCGCCATCGAGCCGCCATTCGCGCGCCAGCTGCGACCAGCTGGACAAGGTGTAGAGCACGTCGCCGTATGCGTGCGCGGGGTCTTCATTCAGGAAGGCCGCGCCACCCGCCACGGGCAGGGCAATCGCATGGCCCGCCGTATCGCCCGCGCGGTAGCGGCGCAGGCCGATGGCGGTGCCGTCGCGCACCGATGCGACCACCGCGTCGCGTCCGACGACGAAGCTTTCGATCACGCCACCGGCAGGCGGCAGCGCCAGCGGCTGCGCGCGTGCCAGCACCGGGTTGCGCAGGTCGAGCTTCATCAGCTTGTAGCGCGGCGCATCCTTGCGCGTCTTGAAGATGAGGTCGTCGCCCTTGAGCTCCATGTCGACGATGTGGTCGTCGAAGGAAGCGATGCGCTTCCAGCGCACCGCCGGCTGCGCCAGGTCAGTGACCGGCGCGACGAAGACGGCGCCTTCGGGCCAGGTGGTGTCCGACGTGCGCGCGATCATCCACGGGCTGCCGGGCGCGAACAGGATCGCGCCGACATCCAGCCGCGCGAGCCCGAGCTGGGGCGTCACCGTCGGACCGAAGATCGGCTTCGCGGCGGACTCGGGCTGGCCGAGCGCGAGCCACAGCACGCGGCTGTCCAGGTAGGTTTCGGTCTCGCTGTCTTCGGGCGACAGGGGCTTCAACTGGTTGAAGGTGAGCGCGCGGCTGTCGGGCGTCCAGCTCACGTTCTTCTCGTGCACGCGCGGGATCGGCGCGCCGACCTGCTTGCCGCTCGCGATGTTCAGCACGTACAGCGACGCATCTTCCGAGCCGCCCGCGGACATGCCGTAGGCGACGTGCTGGCCGTCCCACGACGGGACGAAGTAATTCACCGCGTGCGGCGTGCCGGTGCGCGCGGTTTCCGCCTCGGGATCGACGAGCACCTTCTCCGCGCCCTGCAGGCCCTCGCGCATCACGAGCTTGAACTGGCGCTCACCGCGCGGCCGCTTCAGGTAGAAGATCTTGTCGCCGGGCATGCGCACGATGGCGTTGATGCTGTCGCCGGCACTCGCCGAATACTCCGCGATCCGTTTCTCGAGCGCGGCTCGCCCTTCGATGCGGTCGAGCACCTGGCGCGCGTAGTCGCCCTGTCCCTTGAGCCAGGCCTGGACGCCCGTGTCCTTGATGTTCTCGAAATAGCGGTAGGGGTCGTGCACGGTGGTGCCGTGCAGGTTCTCCGGCACGTCGCGCACGGGCGCCACGGGAGGCGCAGCGAGGGCGCTGGAGAGGGCGAGGGCGAGCGCGGTGGCGCCCAGGAGGGACTTCAGGGTCGACATTCGTGGTGTCTTCAGGGAAAAGGGGTGCGAGATTGTAGGCAGCTCGCGCGCGCGGTCCGAACCGGCTATTTCCCGATGCAGAAGCTCGAGAAGATGACGCCCAGCAAGTCGTCCGCGGTGAACTCGCCGGTGATTTCGCCGAGCGCGTTCTGCGCGAGCCGCAGTTCTTCGGCGAGCAGGTCGAGCGCCTGCGCCTGCGCGGCGAGATGCGTTGCGGCGATGCCAAGATGCGCTTCGACGCGGCGCAGCGCCTGCACGTGGCGTTCGCGCGCGGTGTAGACGCCTTCGGGGGCGGATTGCCAGCCGGCGGTGGCCAGGAGTTGGGCGCGCAGCGTGTCCAGGCCTTCGGTGGTTTTCGCGGAGAGGCGGAGATGCCCCCACCCCGGCCCTCCCCCAGCGGGGGAGGGAGCCAGGTCCGATTTGTTCCAGACATCGATCACGGGGATGCCCGCGGGCAGCTTCGCGGCAATCACAGCATCGGCGGCCGCATACTCCGCGTCCTGCGCTCGCGTGAGGTCGTGCAGGAACAGCACGGCGTCCGCGCCTTCGATGCGCTCCCAGGCGCGCGCGATGCCGATCCGCTCGACGTGGTCGTCGCTGTCGCGCAAGCCGGCGGTGTCGACCACGTGCAGCGGCACGCCTTCGATCTGGATGGTCTGGCTCACGACGTCACGCGTGGTGCCGGGGATCGGCGTGACGATCGCGAGTTCCGCGCCCGCGAGCGCATTGAGCAGCGAGCTCTTGCCCGCATTCGGCTGCCCCGCGATAACCACCGTGATGCCTTCGCGCAGCAGCGCGCCTTGCCGCGCGCGGCGCATCACCTGGGCGAGCATCTGCCCGAGCCGCTCGAGCTGGCCCTGCGCATCGGCCTTTTGCAGGAAGTCGATTTCCTCATCGGGGAAATCGAGCGTGGCCTCCACGAGCATGCGCAGGTGGACGAGTGCATCGCGCACGGCGTGGATTTCGGCGGAGAACTCGCCGGCGAGCGAGCGGCCCGCGCTGCGCGCCGCGGCTTCTGTGCTCGCGTCGATCAGGTCCGCGATGGCCTCGGCCTGCGCGAGGTCGATCTTGTCGTTGAGGAAGGCGCGCTCGGTGAATTCGCCCGGCTGCGCGACGCGCAGGCCGATGGCGGCGCCCGCTTCGATGCACCGCGCGAGCAGCAGCTGCAGCACCACGGGACCACCGTGCGCCTGCAGTTCCAGCACGTCTTCGCCGGTGTACGAATGCGGTGAGGGGAAATGGAGCGCAAGCCCCTGGTCGATCGGCGTGCCGTCGGCGGCGCGGAAGGGCAGGTAGGTCGCTTCGCGCGGCTTGAGCTCACGGCCGCACAGTGCAGCAACGACGGGGGAGATATCGCGGCCCGATACCCGGACGATGCCCACGCCGCCCCGCCCGGGGGCGGTGGCAATGGCGGCGATGGGGTCGCTGTGGCGCGGCAGCATGCGCCTATTGTCGTCCGCGCAGGCTTAACTGAACTTGGGCAGGTTGAACTGCGGGGGCACGCCCATGCGCTTGTTGATGATCCACTGCTGCGCGATCGACAGCACGTTGTTCGTGATCCAGTACAGCACCAGGCCGGACGGGAAGAAGAAGAACATCACCGAGAACGCGAGCGGCATGATCCACATCATCTTGGCCTGCATCGGGTCCGGCGGCGCGGGGTTCAGCGCGGTCTGCAGCATCGTCGTGAGCGTCATGATGGCCGGCAGGATGAAGTACGGGTCCGGGGCGGCCAGGTCATGGATCCAGCCGATCCACGGCGCGCCACGCATCTCCACCGAGGACAGCAGCACCCAGTACAGCGCGATGAATACGGGGATCTGGACCATGATGGGGAAGCAGCCGCCCATCGGGTTGACCTTCTCCTCGCGGTAGATGCGCATCATCTCCTGCTGCATCTGCTGCGGGTTGTCCTTGTAGCGCTCGCGCATCGCCATGACCTTGGGGTTGATGGCCTTCATCTTGGCCATGCTCTCGTAACCCTTGGCCTGCAGCCAGTAGAAGGCGATCTTGATCGTGAGCACCAGGGCCATGATCGACCAGCCCCAGTTGTGGATGAAGCTGTGCAGCTGCGTGAGCAGCCAGTAGAGCGGCTTGGCCAGGATGGTGAGCCAGCCATAGTCCTTCACGAGCTCGAGGCCGGGCGTGATCTTCTCGAGCAGGTTCTCTTCCTGCGGGCCGGCGAAGAATTTCGCGTCGACCGTCTTGGTGGCGCCCGGGGCGATCGGGGCCAGCGGCGCGATCATCCCGACCGCGTAGAGGTTCGAATCGACCTTGCGCACGAAGAGTTCGCGCTTGACGCCATCGGGCAGGATCCACGCGCTCGCGAAGTAGTGCTGCACCATCGCGACGTAGCCGTTGGTCGACTCCTTGTCGATCTCGGCCTTGCCTTTTTCGATGTCGCTGAAATCGATCTTGTGGAACTTCTTGGCCTCGGTGTACGCGGCGGGCCCGGTGAAGGTCGAATAGAACGAGGATTCGCCGGGCAGCTTGTCGCCGTCACGAACGAGTTGCATGTACAGCTGCGGCGAAACCGGCGCGGCGCCGGTGTTGGTGATCTCGTGCTTGACCGATGCGTCGTACGCGCCGCGATGGAAGGTATAGGTCTTCACCAGCTTCAGGCCGCCCTTTTCGGGCGACTCGAACTTGACCACGAGCTCGTTGGCGCCGTCCTTGAGCTGGCGGTCGCCGGACATCGTCATCACCGTCTTGTGGTTGGGATAGTCGCCGCCGATGAGGCCCGATTCCGCCACGTACTTGCGCGAGCCCGACTGGTCGAGCAGCACGAAGGTGCCCGTCTTCTGGTCGCCCGCGATGTGCGGGAACTCGACGCGGATCAGCGAGCCGCCTTCGGTGTCGAAAGTCAGGTGCAGCACGTCGGTGCTGACGTCGATTTTCTGGCTCGCCGGGGTGGGCGCGATCGCGCCGGCGCTCGGCACGGCCGAAGCCGCCGCGGCGCCCGCGGCCACAGGCGCGCCGGGTACGGTGCTGGCCGTCGCCGTCGTGCCGGGAACGGTCGAGGGGGGGACGGAGGAGGCCGGTGCGCTCGCGGTCTTCGCGAGTTGCGAGGTCTGCGGGAAGAACGTGGCCTTGTGTCCGTTGTAGACCTGCCACTGGTCCCAGAGCAGCACCATGGAAAAGCCAAAGATCACCCACAGGATGGTGCGGCGAATGTCGTTCATGAAGACTTCTTCTTGGAAAAGGGTGGGAGCAGATGGGAGAACAGGCGCGGCTTCTCGAGCGGCACGGGGTCGTGGCCGCCGTTGCACCAAGGGTTGCATCGCGCGATGCGGTTCAACGTGAGGTAGCTTCCCGCCGCGGCGCCGTGCATGTCCAGCGCCTGCAACGAGTAAGCGGAACACGTGGGCGTGAAGCGGCAACTGGAGCCGAGCCAGGGCGACAGGAACAACCGATAGCCCTTCACCAGGCCGATGAGCGCCGCACGGATCATGTGGCCGCCCGTGCGGAAGCGCGCGCGAAGAGCTGCTCGAGTTCGCCCCGGACCGCGAGCTTCAGCGCCGGGGACGTGGCGCTGACGAACTCCTTGCGGTCGAACCCGGAACGCAGGCGCACCACATGGGCGGCCTGCGGCAGCGGCGGCGAGAGCTGCAGGCTCAAGGTGTAGATCTGGCGTTTGATCGCGTTGCGGGTCACGGCGCGCTTGGCCCAGCGCTTGGGCACCAGCGCGCCGATCCAGGTGTCGCGCACGGCAAACAGGGCCTTGGGCTTTTCAGCCTCAGGCCCTGTGGGCAAGGGGGTGGGCGCATCCAGTTCCATGCGGTGCAACGCGAAGTGCGCGGTGCGGGAAACGGTGGAGCCGGCCATGACGGCCTGGAACTGCGCCCGGTTCTTGAGCCGCTGCACGGAGTGGCGACAGGCCCGGCCGTTCGCGGCCGGAATCAGACGGCCAGGCGCTTGCGGCCCTTGGCGCGGCGTGCGTTGATGACGGCGCGGCCGCCACGGGTCTTCATGCGAACGAGAAAGCCGTGGGTGCGGGCGCGGCGCACTTTGGAAGGTTGGTAGGTGCGTTTCATGATCTTCTAATCCGTAAGGTCTTCGGGGAACCCGCGATTATCGCCCAAAAAGCCAATGGCGGCAACGAGATAGGCTTTGTTCTTCCCCAGGTTTGTCATGCCCCGGGCACTTCATCATGCCCAAATCGTCTTTGTGGATAAGGCTTTGATAATCTAGAATCCGCCGCTTCGCATACGAATCATATCCACAAGAGGCGACAGCCAATAATGAGTGAGGGGCAACACAACAGCCTGGCGGCAAACGCCAGCCTTGGCGCGGGCGACAGCCTGTGGCAGGCCTGCATCGAGCAGCTTGCCCAGGACCTGCCCGAGCAGCAGTTCAACACCTGGATCAAGCCCCTGGCGGCCCAGGTGTCGGACGACTTTTCCAAGGTCACGGTGTTCGTCGCCAACCGCTTCAAGCTGGACTGGGTGCGGGCGCAGTACGCGGGGAAAATCTCCAGCCTGCTGGAGAAGCTCTACGGCCAACCGGTGCAGCTTGAGTTAGCGCTTACCCCTCGGGAAGCGCAGACCAGGACTTTCTCGACGCCCTCGTCCCGGGAAATGGGCGCGCCGCCCGAGCCGGCTGAAATCAGCGACGACGCGAGCGCCGCCGCGTTCAAGAACCGCCTGAACACGGCCCTGACCTTCGATACCCTGGTCGAGGGCACGGCCAACCGCATGGCGCGCGCCGCGGCGATGCATGTGTCCGGCACGCCGGGCCAGCTCTACAACCCGCTTTTCATCTATGGCGGCGTCGGCCTGGGCAAGACCCACCTGGTCCACGCTGTGGGCAACAAGCTGCTCGCGGACAAGCCCGGCAGCAAAGTTCTCTACATCCACGCGGAGCAGTTCGTGTCGGATGTGGTCAAGGCCTACCAGCGCAAGACTTTCGACGAGTTCAAGGAGCGCTACCACTCGCTGGACCTCCTGCTCATCGATGACGTCCAGTTCTTCGCCAACAAGGACCGCACGCAGGAGGAATTCTTCAACGCCTTCGAGGCCCTCCTGGCCAAGAAATCCCACATCGTGATGACGTCGGACACCTATCCCAAGGGCCTGACGGACATCCATGAACGCCTGATCTCCCGCTTCGATTCCGGGCTCACGGTCGCCATCGAGCCGCCCGAGCTCGAGATGCGCGTGGCCATCCTGATCAACAAGGCGCGCGCCGAAACCTCCGAGATGCCCGAGGAAGTCGCCTTCTTCGTCGCCAAGAACGTGCGCAGCAACGTACGCGAGCTCGAAGGGGCCCTGCGCAAGATCCTGGCGTACTCCCGCTTCAACCAGAAGGAAATCTCGATCCAGCTCGCGCGCGAGGCCCTGCGCGACCTCCTGTCGATCCAGAACCGCCAGATCAGCGTCGAGAACATCCAGAAGACCGTGGCCGACTACTACAAGATCAAGGTCGCGGACATGTACTCCAAGAAGCGCCCCGCCTCGATCGCCCGGCCGCGCCAGATCGCGATGTACCTCGCCAAGGAACTCACGCAAAAGAGCCTGCCCGAGATCGGCGAGCTCTTTGGCGGGCGGGACCACACCACGGTGCTGCACGCCGTGCGCAAGATCTCCGGGGAGCGGCAGCAGCTCACCGAGTTGAACCAGCAGCTCCACGTGCTGGAACAGACGCTGAAAGGGTGATGCGATGCGCGCTTTCCACCCCGCCGGCAAACCCTGTGGACCGTTCTCGGACAACTCGGCAGTTGTCCACACGGCAGGCCGGTTCGCCGAAGTTGTCCCAGCTCCGGGTACATCCCGGAAGCAGGGTCGCGCACAGGGTTCAAAGTGCGGCAAGTGCTTGATGAAAAAGGGGAAAATGGCGGTTGTCCACAGAGGGGCCGCTCCCTTATCTACTACTGCTATCTTGAATTAAAGAAAAGAGAGAAGAGGAAGACATGATCGTCCTGAAGGAAACACAAGCGAAAGTGCTGGATGTCCTGCAATCGGTAGCGGGCATCGTGGAGAGGCGTCACACGCTACCGATCCTCGCGAACGTGCTGATCCGCAAGACGGGCGGCTCGGTGCAGCTCACGACGAGCGACCTGGAAATCCAGATCCGCACGACGGCGGACCTCGGAGGGGACTCCGGCAACTTCACGACCACGGTGGGCGCGCGCAAGCTGATCGACATCCTGCGCACGATGCCGGCCGACCAGACCGTGAGCCTCGAGTCGAGCCAGAACAAGTTGATCCTCAAGGGCGGCAAGAGCAAGTTCACGCTGCAGACGCTGCCCGCCGAGGACTTCCCGCTGGTGCAGGAAGCCGCGAGCTTCGGGCCCGTGTTCAGCGTGCCGCAAAAGACGCTGAAGGACCTCCTGAACCAGGTGTCCTTCGCGATGGCCGTGCACGACATCCGCTACTACCTCAACGGCATCCTGTTCGTCGCCGAAGGCAAGCAGCTGTCGCTCGTCGCGACCGACGGCCACCGCCTCGCCTTCGCCAATGCCACGCTCGACGTCGAAGTGCCGCGGCAAGAGGTGATCCTGCCGCGCAAGACGGTGCTCGAGATGCAGCGCCTGCTCTCGGACAAGGAAGGCGCGATCGAGATGCAGTTCGCGAGCAATCAGGCGAAGTTCAGCTTCGACGGCATGGAGTTCGTGACGAAGCTGGTCGAGGGCAAGTTCCCCGACTACAACCGCGTGATCCCGAAGAACCACAAGAACACCGTGACGCTCGGCCGCGCGCCGCTGCTCGCGAGCCTGCAGCGCACCGCGATCCTCACGAGCGAGAAGTTCAAGGGCGTGCGCCTGAACATCGAGCCGGGCACGCTGCGCGTGGCGAGCAACAACGCCGAGCAGGAAGAGGCCGTGGACGAGCTCGACATCGACTACGGTGGCGACGCGATCGAGATCGGCTTCAACGTGACCTACCTGATCGACGCGCTGGCCAACATGGACCAGGACATGGTGAAGATGGAACTGGCCGACAGCAACAGCTCGGCGCTCTTCACCATTCCGGAAAATTCCACCTTCAAATACGTCGTGATGCCCATGAGGATCTGACCCCCCTCGGCAGTCGAGCACCGGTTACCGACCCGCCAGAAATGGCGGGTTTGGTCCTTAAAGAGTTTGAGAAAAGCAATTCATGTCTGAAGAAAACAAGCAAGGCGACCAGGTCAATACGGGCCCGGCGGGGGAAGACAGCTCCAATTTCCAGCCCAAGATCGACACCAACCAGGAAGGCGCGAGCGCGGCCTATGGCGAAGGCTCGATCCAGATCCTGGAAGGCCTGGAAGCCGTGCGCAAACGCCCTGGAATGTACATCGGTGACACGTCCGACGGCACCGGCCTGCACCACCTGGTGTTCGAAGTCGTGGACAACTCCATCGACGAGGCGCTGGCCGGCCATTGCGACGACATCGTCGTGACGATCCATTCGGACAATTCCGTGAGCGTGGTCGACAACGGCCGCGGCATCCCCACCGGCATCAAGATGGACGACAAGCACGAGCCCAAGCGTTCGGCCTCGGAAATCGCGCTGACCGAGCTGCACGCCGGCGGCAAGTTCAACCAGAACAGCTACAAGGTCTCGGGCGGCCTGCACGGCGTGGGCGTGAGCTGCGTGAACGCGCTGTCGAAGATGCTGCGCCTCACGGTGCGCCGCGAAGGCAAGGTGCACGTGCTGGAATTCAGCCGCGGGTTCGTGCAGAACCGCATCATCGAAAAGATCGACGGCGTCGAAGTCTCACCGATGCAAGTGATGGGCGACACGGACAAGCGCGGCACCGAAGTGCACTTCCTGCCGGACACGGAGATCTTCAAGGAGAACAACGATTTCCACTACGAAATCCTCTCCAAGCGCCTGCGCGAACTGAGCTTCCTGAACAACGGCGTGCGCATCCGCCTGGTCGACGAGCGCAGCGGCAAGAGCGACGACTTCTCCGGCGCCGGTGGCGTGAAGGGCTTCGTCGCCTTCATCAACAAGGGCAAGACTGTCCTGCACCCGAACGTGTTCCACGCGATGGGCGACAGGCAGAGCGACCAGAACACCAACATCGGCGTCGAAGTCGCGATGCAGTGGAACAGCGGCTACAACGAGCAGGTGCTCTGCTTCACCAACAACATCCCGCAGCGCGACGGCGGCACGCACCTCACCGGCCTGCGCGCGGCGATGACGCGCGTGATCAACAAGTACATCGACGACACCGAGCTCGCCAAGAAGGCCAAGGTCGAAGTGACGGGCGACGACATGCGCGAAGGCCTCACCTGCGTGCTGAGCGTGAAGGTGCCCGAGCCGAAGTTCTCCAGCCAGACCAAGGACAAGCTCGTCTCCAGCGAAGTGCGCGGCCCCGTGGAAGACGTCGTGGCGCGCACGCTCGGCGACTTCCTGCAGGAGCGGCCCAACGACGCGAAGATCATCGTCGGCAAGATCATCGAGGCCGCGCGTGCGCGTGAGGCCGCACGGAAGGCCCGCGAGATGACGCGCCGCAAGGGCGTGCTCGACGGCATGGGCCTGCCCGGCAAGTTGGCGGATTGCCAGGAGAAGGACCCGGCGATGTGCGAGATCTACATCGTCGAGGGTGACTCCGCCGGCGGCTCCGCCAAGCAGGGCCGCGACCGGAAGTTCCAGGCCATCCTGCCGCTGCGCGGCAAGATTTTGAACGTGGAGAAGGCGCGCTACGAGAAGCTGCTGACCAGCAATGAAATCCTGACGCTGATCACGGCGCTAGGCACCGGCATCGGCAAGGCCGGCGCCACGGCGAATGGCGGCGGCGCGGACGACTTCAACGTGGCGAAGCTGCGCTACCACCGCATCATCATCATGACCGACGCCGACGTGGACGGCGCGCACATCCGCACGCTGCTGCTCACCTTCTTCTACCGCCAGATGCCCGAGCTCGTGGAGCGCGGCCACATCTACATCGCGCAGCCGCCGCTGTACAAGGTGAAGGCCGGCAAGGAGGAGCTGTACCTGAAGGACGGCGGCGAGCTGGACAAGTTCCTGCTGCGCATCGCCATGAACGGCGCCACGGTGCACACCGGTGGCCCCGCCAACACCACCATCAGCGGCGACACGCTGACCGAGCTGGCGCGCAAGCACCAGGTGGCCGAAGCGGTGATCCATCGCCTGTCGAACTTCATGGATGCGGAAGCGCTGCGCGCGATCGCCGACGGCGTGAGCCTGAACCTGGACACCGTGCCCGACGCGGAAGCGTCAGCGGTACAGCTGCAGACCAAGCTGCAGGAGCTGGACAAGGCGAGCAACCAGGCGCCGGCCGAAGTGGCGGGCGAATTCGACGTGCGCACCGACAAGCCGATCCTGCGCATCAGCCGCCGGCACCACGGCAACATCAAGAGCAGCGTGATCACGCAGGACTTCGTGCATGGCGCCGACTATGCGGCGCTGGCCGAGGCCGCCAACACCTTCCGCGGGCTGCTGCACGAGGGCGCGCGCGTGGTGCGCGGCGAGGGCGAGCGCGCGAAGGAAGAAAAGGTGGGCGATTTCCGCCAGGCGATGCAGTGGCTGCTGGCCGAGGCCGAGCGCGCCACCTCACGCCAACGCTACAAGGGCCTGGGCGAGATGAACCCGCAGCAGCTGTGGGAAACGACGATGGACCCCGAGGTGCGAAGACTGCTGCGCGTGCAGATCGACGATGCGATCGCGGCGGACGCGGTGTTCACGATGCTGATGGGCGATGAGGTGGAGCCGCGGCGGGAGTTTATTGAGTCGAATGCGTTGCGGGCGGCGAATATTGATGTTTAGGTGGGCTGTCGGCGCGCGCAAACATTTGCCGTTATGGATGCAAAGTTTTGCCGCAAATCCAGAGGGAGTGATGTGACTGGCCATGCGCTCAGCCTCGACCCACCAGGTCGTCCTTGCGCGGGCCCATCACGTCGATCGTGGTTCGGCTCTTGATGCGTCGATAAATCGGGTTGTTGACGCCGAGTCCTTGTGTGGCGCGATAGATGTCCAAACCCTTACCCAGTTTGAAGACGATGCCGTTGTCGAGCATGAGAAATCGGTCGTGCTCGTTGCGATCACGCTCCCAGTTCAGATCGACACCCTGCCCAGCAAGCTGCTCGGCAATCAGGCGTAGATGCTGGTCACCCTCCGCGGTCTCCAGGGCATCGCGATGCCCAGTGATGATGCGAATCGACTTAACGGGCCCAGTGTCGCAAAGCCACTGGACGACCTCTTGCAGGTTGCGCCGCTGATGGGGCAAGTCAAGGTACGGGTCGATCAACAGCGCGTGAGTGGCTCCCCTAAGGTACTTGGCGCCGAAGATCTTGCCCCAACCCCAGTTGCTCTCCTCCGGCTGCAAGCGAAACTGCTGAAACACAAGCGATGCGGCGGCCTGAATCTGCTCCCATTCCGACGCCGACGGTGGACCGGCGACCATGACCGGCGCTGGCTCAGCCATCGGGGGCGGCACCGATGCCAAGACCACGGGCGCCGCAATGGCTGAAGGCACGTCAGGCGGAGTTCTCGTGGGGGTCACATTGGGCACCGTTGGCGCTCGCGCGGCTTCGCTGACGACCTCCGGCTCACTACCGAACAAGATCGCAATCTTTTCGGAAGCCTTTTCCAGCGCGCTCGCCAGGTTGCTGGCCAGTCCTTCAAACGCGACCTTCTGCCCGCTGGAAGCGGCTTCGGCCGCTGCAGTGATGTCCTTGCCGATTCGCTCCAGTTCGGCTTTAACCTCGCTCAGCGCTTTGTCCGGCAGTTCGCCAGCACGGCCAATCAGAATCTCGCCATGCTCACGGTGCTTCGCGCGCAAGTGTCCTTCAAGCGCCGTCGCCAGGATGGCACGCACCTGCGCGTAGAAGGCCTTCACCTCCCGCGTCTGACCGATGGTCGTCCCGCTTCCCCAGACGCCAGAAACGGCCCCGCGGGCAGATGAAATGCGCTCCGACACATCATCGGTCACGAAGTCCTCCAGCAGTTGGATGATCTTCGCCTCCTCAGCCTCGATCAGGCCCTGAAGCGCTTCGAGCGAGCGCGTCAAGAAGTCCCGAAGGCGAGCCGCCACATCGACCCTGATCTCCGCGCCGACATCCACCTGCTCGCTGATCCGCGCACTGCGATCAGCCAAGCCAGCAAGGTGGGCATCAAACTTCTCAACGAAGTTCGAGAACTCGGCCTGTTGCTCACCCAGCAGCCCCGCGACACGCGGAAATATGGCGTTCGCCACCTTGGTCTGCAGGCCATGCATGTAGCCCCAAGTTCCGCTGCGCCGCGTGCGCCAGTGGCGGCCTGCATCGTCAGATTCGAAATCACCCAGCACCTTGTCAGCCGACATAACGATGGCATCAATGCGCGCCTCGGCAAGCTTCACACCCCCGTCGATCGACCGCTTCAATAGCTCCGCGTCTTCGCTGACTGTTCGCGAAAACGCATCGCCCGCTTCACCAAATAGACGACGAAACTCGCCGAGCTTCTGCTCGGCTACCTCCTTGTCCTTTACGCTCTGCACGGCAGCGCGGCGCGCCTCGATGACACGCAGCATCTGCTCGATCTCGCTTGCCGCACCCGACCGCAGGGCTCGGGCCACATGGGCCAACCGCGACTCCGACGAGAGAATCTGCATCAGCTTTTCTTGCATATCCAGCATGCCGCCAGGGTCGGCCGGATGCAGAGGGAAGTGAACTTCCTCGCCGCCGTTGGCCTTGCGGTGATTGATGGCCGAGGTGAACACCAGCTCAATCTCTCCCAGCTGCTCGCGGTAGCGTTCGAGCGCGGGTGAATCCTCGGAACCTTGGCCCAGGGCCATGAGTGTCGAATCGAGCTCTGCACGTAACCGTCGGCGCTCGCGATCAATGCGCATCTGAATCGGCTCGGGCTCCTCATCGTCGCTCTTGGCGGCGTTCACGTGCTGCTCGTAGGTCTGATCGACCTGTGTCACCACGAAAACAAGCTGCTTAACCGAGCCTCGCCGCAACAACGAAAGCAGAAAATCCTTCTCTGATTGGTCGAACGCGGGTCCCGACTTGGTGAGGAACAGAACTGCGTCCACGTCTTTCACGATTTGCTCGGTGAGCGCGACACGGAAGCGTTCGGTGTCGCCCAGGCCAGGTGTGTCGATCAGGAGGATTCCCTGCTCTAGCAGGGGCGACGGCACAGTGATCTCGATGCGCTCGACCAAGCAGTGGTGCGGGCGCGAACCTGTGGTGAACTGCTTCAGTTCCTTGCGAAACGCGATGACTGCCTTTCGGTCATTCAGATCGGACACGCCGAGCTCAACAAACTTGCCCCCGTCGCCCAGGTATTCGCGCTCAAGCGCCGCGAGCCGTGCGTCGTCAAAGATCTCGGGCTTGTCGGCACCGCCATCCGGCTTGCGGGTCGGAAAGCGCAGCCAGTTGGTGATCCGATGGGCCTCAAGGTCTTTGGGGTTGTCCGCATGCAGCAGCTTGAGGCCCAGCCACTGCTCACGCGACAGAAAGTTGACGCGCGCCCGCACGTCGGACCCATAGCGGAAGGTGGTGACCGCTGCGGTCTCGGGGTTCGTTTCCTCTCCTGCCAGCTTTCGGCCCAGCAGCTCATTCACGAACGACGACTTGCCGGCCTTGAAACGGCCCACCACCGCAACGCGGTACTCACTGGGCACCGCTTGCTTTTCAAGCAGGTCCTGCAACTGGGTGGCGGTGCGGACGCACTCGTAGCCCAGCGCGAGGTGGCGCTCTTTCTCGTTAGCCAGCAACAACTGGCGTACCGACTCGATCTCGGCCTTGGCGGCCAGGATGTTTTGGCGCAGTTTGATGGGTGATGTCGCTGTCATGTGCTCGCCTTTAACGGTTGTTTATGGTGCCGGCTTCATGTGCGTCGTGACGGCAGGCGCCAGACCCATCGCTTCCGGCGCATGCCGAACTGCTCGGCGACGCTAAGCCCCAGGTCCTTGACCAATTGCCTCTCGGCGCCGGGCCAGAGGACGATCTCGCAGGTCCTTGCGCAGCCGGCGAACGAAGTCATCTATGAGATCCTGTTCGGGCGATCTGTTTGCCATAGTCAAGTCTTAGCAACGCGAATGCCGTCGGCAGTCAGTTCGAGCTGACCGCTACGGGCAAGGGAGCGCAACAGAGACTCGGTGGCCTCGGAGATCTTGGCCCCCGTGCGTGCGTAGCCCAACCACCGGGCCAAGACCTTGGGCACGTCAGCCTTTTCCACCCAACCACGTTGCGAACGCAGCGCTGCGAGCAGCTGTGATTTGAGATGATCGCGCTCATAGCGATCGATGTCGCGCACGAGCAGGCCAAGCGCGCCACCCCTGTTCTCGGCGATGCCACGGCGAACTGCACGTCTAATGGCGTCATCCAGGACAGCGGCGATGGAGTTGCTCATTCGCTGGTGGCCGAGCGCGCGGGCCGCTTGGCGGATCAACGCATCGCGAGAGAGTGGGTTGCCCGCGTCAGACAGCGCGGCACGCAAGGCGCACATCGCGGCGCCATCCTCCAGGTCTGACTCACCGGCACCGCCGTGACTCGCCGGCGGCGATTTCGGCTGTCTTGCAGCGCGCTTCTGTGCGGGCTCGGGCTCTTCGTCGGCGTCCAGGAATGATTGCTGCCCGGGCTGGGCGGCGCGGCGACGGGCACGCGGGCGCGCCGCTGCCTGAGCGGCCAGCACCTCTGCGCTGGGCGGCCGGTGGTTCAAACTGAAAGCGCCGCCTTCGCCTGCGCCCTTAGGCCAACCTCCGTGGCGCTCGACCACCGCATCCACCTGGTCCATCAACCCTTGCGTCGCTTGCAGTGAGGCATAGATCCGCCGCCAGTGAGCGATGTCTTCGTCGCTCAGTGAGCGGCTCGCCTTCCGGCGGTCGTCCAGCCACTTATGGAGAACTTGGTAGCCGCCGACGCTGTGTTGCCAGACTGATTCAAGCACTCCGTCGAATCCGCTGGTCGTACTAATCCGAACCTTACCAACTGGACCGTCCTTCGTTGCACGAATGTCCGCGAGGCCACGGCTCTTCTCGCCAACCTGGTCCAGGGCCCTGGCGTTGCCAAAGAAGCTCGGTAGATCTGTACCTCTTGGCTGCTCGTTTCGCGTAATCGCCAGCGCAACGGGATGCGTTAGCGAATGCCATTCAAGCAATTGTTTTCCCAATCGCGACAGATCATCAAATGCGGTACGCGAAGCCGGAATCGGAATGCGCGGGAAGTCACCCTTCAAGAACTGACCGTAGCGCTGTCGATAGCTTGGGCTGTGCAGAACGGCATAGAGATACTGAAAGACCTTTTCTGCGTTCAACGCGGCGCCTTGCTTTTCAGCATGCCAGTCAAAATCAGTCAAACCCATCGCATCGCGAAGCGAGCGGATGAACCGGACGTCAAGGTTTGGTGAGCGGTTCGGAAGGGCGGAAACGAGATCAGTCTCGTGTAAGTCCCGTCGGTCACCGTCTGGGTGATACAGCCAGAGCGGGAATATGTAGTTCACTTCCTTGAGTGAGACGGTGTGATGCTGCGTAATCTTTGTGGAACAGAAAACGTGCTGGTAGATCCCGGGAATTTCAGTCGCCCGGGGGACGGAGATTCCCACGTTCGGCCCGGCCAAGAAGTGAGCGGTGGCGCGCTCACGGCGGTGTACAGCCACGTTGCTGTCATAGATAGTGACCCGGTCATCAAACGGGCGATATAGCACAGGGACTATGCGGCGCTTCCATGCCCCGGTTGCAAGTTCTCGCTTCGCCCGGTCATAGCTCCATTGGCTCTGTGTGCAAAGCTGAAAGAGCTGCCTAGCCTCATCTTCAGATCGCGTTGCGAGCAAGGCTTCAACTTTTTGGCGGGCGTTTTTGGCATCCCAAGAGATTGCAAACTCGTCGTGTGTCGTAACGATTCCAGGAGCAGGATCACCGTTCGGACTGAAGATTGTCGGTAGTCCCCAACCCGCTTCGTATTCCGCGCGGCCCACCTGCGCTTGGGGCTTGAATAGCCAGAACGGTGCGTTCGGTTCGAGAGTCTCGGGCTTTTCCCCATGGAGCGACATTGTGGCTAGGCGCTCGTACTTGCTGCTGCGCATACCCAGCACATCCAGGCTACGAACTGCCGATGCGAGCCCAGAGCAACGCGCGTATAACGCCACCGCGGCGCCTTGAGTGATGTCGAAGACGTTCTCATCTTTGGAACCGTCCTCCGCCTTCTCCTTCTTCTTGCTATTACCGTGCAAGTCAACAACCCAAATTGCACCGAAGGTGTCCATTAAGTGCCGGCGCATGCCCTTGAAGGTCGGGTTATCGAGATACGAGTGGTCAGTGATGAAGCCCAGCACCCCCGCGCGTGCCTGAACAACTCGCTGCTCTGCGAAGCGAATGAACTTCACGTAATCGTTTTGCAGCCACTTCGCCTGCCCTGGCTTCTGAAGGTCAGGGTAGCCGCGTCTGTAGTCATGGACAGCCTCGACAGCCTCAGCCACGTTGTTGTTCACCGAGTGCCCAGAATACGGAGGATTCCCAATCACCACGGTCGTCGCTAGATGCTGCTTTACCGCATTAGCCGCCCGTGCCTCATGTGCCAGCATTGGCGCCATCAACTCAAACTGCGGCTGAACGTCAGTGGCAGGCTGCAGCGAGTTGGTCAAGAAAACCCGCACACGGGGACCACCTTCAGGGAAGCGATAGCCAGTGTCCGCCAGCTTGAGCCCAAGCTTCATGTGCGCGATTGCGTAAGGGGCCATCATCAATTCGAAGCCGTGCATGCGGGTCAGTAGATGGTCACGAACGTACGTGTTCCATAACTCCAGTTGCTGCGCCTTGCTTTGCCCCGCTTTCTGCCACTTGACCAACATGTGGCGATGGATCAGGTCGATGAACTCAACGAGGAAGGTGGCGGTGCCCACCGCCGGGTCCAGTATTTGGACGAAGGCGCTCTCCGCCAACGTGCCGGCTGGTAGTTCCAAGCCAGGTTTGCGGCGCAGCATCTCGCCCCAAGTGATGGTGCTGGCCAGCCCGTCTTCGATGCCGAACTCGTTCTGCAGCACCTCGTGCACGCTGCGCACGATGAACTGCACGACAGGCTTTGGGGTATAGAAGACCCCGCGCTCCACGCGCATGGCGTTGTCATAAGCCGTCAGAAAGTCTTCGTAGAAATGGATGACGGGGTCGTCACCGGGGCGGGCGTTGTTGAAGCTGACCAGCACGGCATCCATCGGCGCCTGCCGCAGTTGTTCCACCACGGCATTGACACCGAGTTCATCGAAGTCGATGCCCGTTCCGCGCGCGCGCCCTTTCATGCGGCTGCGGCCGGATGCGGCCAGGAAGTCCTGGAGCAGGTCCTGCAGGAAGGGGTTGGTGCTAGGAATCATCAGCGCCGCGTCGTCGGCCACCAGCCCCCCGCTGCTGCGCGAGACGCGTGCTGCAAACAGGCCATAGGTGATGGTCTGGGCGTACATGTCCGCGAAGCGGTCGTGCGTCAGGTCGGCCATCAGGTTGGCCTTGAACGCCTGGTACAGCGCTGTCAACGGCCCGGACGGGCCCTCGACTGCGAGAACCTCATTAGCGCGGGTTCGGATCGCCCGGGCCAGGTAAGCCAGGGCCAGTGCCAAGTCCTTTGCCGTGGTGACAGCCTCTCGGTAGCGCAGGCGAAAGGCCGAAGACCACCGCTGGCGCCAGCGTTGCTGACCCTGCGGGGTGTCGCCGTCTGGCGGCCAGCGCAGGTGATCGCGCATCGTGTTGGCAACACCTGCTAAGGCCAGGTTGGTGTCGGCGCCGTCCCAGCCCAGCACACGCAGTGTGGGCAGGTCACCTCGGTCCGACTCATCGGTGAAGTGCGCCAGCGCGATTTCGCGGTCGTTGGCGGGGCCGAAGCTAGAGATGAACAGCAGGTCTTGGGCATGCCAACGCTGGCGGCCCTTGTCCTTCTCGCGATTGCGCAGAGACAGGCCTTGCAGGACACGCCGCAGCACCACCATAGGCAGGCGTTGCTTGTCGAACTCGACGAAGAAGATGCCCCAGGGCTGTCCACTGGTGAGCGGACGCAACTGCTTGATGGTCTTGATGGCCACCTGGTGCTCGGGCTTGATGCCCAGTTCCTCGGGCTCGTAGTCGTAGAACGCATCGTCGATTGCTTCCAGGTCCACCGGCCAGTTCAGCTCGTCATGCAGGTAGCGCACCAACGACGTAATGCTGGTGGCGCTACGAAGACGTTCGATCAGCGGGTCTTGCGGTGCGACGCGGGTTGCCATGTGGTGAGTCCCTGTGTGTTGATGATTCTTGTTGTGCGGAGAGAGACGAATCTCAGTTCAGCTCCATCCATGCGATGAGGCTGGGGCCGACGCCGGCAGGTGCTTGCACTTGACGGAAGTGGCCATTCTTCAAATACTTCTCGGCCTTGACCCGAACCTCAGACAACGTTGTCTGAGTGATCACGGTGTGCCGTGGTGTCTCTGGCGTGCAGGCGATCGCTCGGTCAATGGCCGATGCATCAGTGTCGGGTTTGTCGGCCTCAACGTCGTACATCAGCCATTGATTCGTACCGGCTTCTAACGTCCAGGCGTCCGCGTCGAGTTCAGCATCTGTCTTGGCGGGGTCGCGTCCGGGTAGGCCGAAGCAGAAGAACACAGCGCGGGTACCAGGTTTGAGGTGCTGCTTCCCGGAGAACACTCGACCGGGAAGCGCTTGCAAGCGCTCCGGTAAGTCTGGATGCGCTCGCAGCAATGCCTGGTACGCCAGGTGCATGTTCTCTAGCGGGCTTGGAGCGCCTTCGTACTGGTGGTTGAAGTCCTTCAAGGCTTCGTAGTCGTCATCCGGCGTCAATAGCTTCTTGCCCTCAATGCCCAGAGCCTTGGAGATGACCAAGGTCTTGTGCGACACTTTGCTATACAACGCTAGCAGGCTGTCGAGCTCGTCCGGAGGCAGGAAGTTCCAGTACGCTACCGTGCCGCGCAGTTCCTTTACTTCTGGGTGATCTTTCACGATCTGCTTTTCGATCTCCGGATTCAAGCGTCGGTCGACCCGGCCGATGCGTTGCATCAGGCGTACCGGATTCCAGTGCAGGTCATAGTTGATCAAGCGTGTAGCGTCTTGGAGGTTCAGGCCTTCGGACAGCACGTCCGTGGCAATCAGAACTCTCGTCTCTCGCCTTCCTTGTTTCGCGAGTTCGGGACTGCTCATGCCGTTGTAGTAGGGCGCGAACTGGCGGATCACGTCGCTGCGGCTGGTCTTGGTGGCCGAGTCGATCTGGTCGATACCCTGGATGCCCGCGGCCTCCAGCTCTTTCGCTAGATAGCGAGCCGTTGCCATGAACTCGCTGAAGATCATCACCTTGTGCTTTTTGAGGACCGAATCCTTCTTCAGCAGGTCGATCAAGGCGCGAAGCTTGTCGTCGTGCTTGGGCTCGAACTGGCGCAACTCGGTGAGAAAGTCGGCAAGCTGGTCCAAGTCTTGAAGCGATTCCGCGAGCATTTGAGGAACGTCGTACTCATCGCGATCCAGTTCCGCGGCAGCTTCCAGCAGCTCGTCGGGCACGACATCCTCATCGACATCCTCATCGTCGATCACGCCGAAGAGCGCCTTTTGACGGGTATCGACCAGGCCAAGAAGTTCATCGTGACGACGTTTCCAGCGTTCGTAGGTGTCCTTCTCGTGCTTGGTGGTGCTGTTCTTCTGTACGAAGGCCATCACCTTCAACATCAGTTGCTGGCATGACATCTCGAATGCACGCGCTGAACTCTCGAAACGCTTGAGGAACAGCGTGCGGATTAGAGCTACCACCTGCTTCTGGCGGTTCGATGCGAAGGGGTCGATGTCCTTCTGATTCTTTAGGTAACCCAGCGGGTAGTACATCGGCAGCACGAACAGCGGTTCCTTCTTGTTAAATGCTTTTTCAAGCTTTTTCAGCAGGTTGCCGTATGTCTTCTTCACCGAGTACGCAGCCACCTGCGGGTCGGTTCGACTCGGAAAGCTTGCCGAATTCTTGGAGCCTTGGGCTTCCTGGCTACGCTTGACGTAGGCCCGGCTACGCTGGACCACGAGTTCGCGAAACAAGTCATCGTGAGCCAAAAGGTCGGCAGCCTCGAACTCGGGCAGCTCGGCTTGCGTGGACATGTCACCGCCGACGCGCTTGCTGAGGTCCTTTTCAAGTTTTCGGAAGTGGCCAGGCAGCGAGTGGATGCCGAGCGTTTCCTTGAAATGGTCGGCCCGACGGCGCGAGAACAACTCTATCAAATGCTGCAGATCGATCAGCCGATTGTTGATCGGGGTTGCGGTCAGCAGGAACAGCTGCTTGTCTTCGGCCAGATCGAAGAGCTTCCAGTGGCGGGACGGAGCCGTTTCACCCTCACCTTTGACGCCGATGTTGCGAAAGTGGTGAGCCTCATCGACGATCACCACATCGGCTTTGCTTTTCAGGACCGCCAGCTTTTCGGGCCAGTCGCCCCCGCGCTGTAGATCCGTGTGATTGATGATGACGAGATTGGAGAAGTCGCCGAAGAGGTGCGGCAAATATCGCTTGAGCGTGAACTCCCAAACCGGTTCGCGGCCTGACTTCGGCACCACTAGCAAGACACGCTTGCGGTCGTGCTCGATGAGGCGCTCGATCAACATCAAACCGACGAATGTCTTGCCCAAGCCGACGCCATCGCAAAGGAAAGCGCCGCCATGCTTGCCGGCAATTTTCAGCAGTGAACCGTAGCCGTCGCGCTGGTATTGGTCGAGCTTGCCGTACATGGCCGACTTGCCCTGCTCCCATTCGCCCGCGGTTGCTTGGTGGTTGCGAAAGTAGGCTTCCAACGCTTTGGCATACACCTCGAACGGCAGATATTGCCGCGTATGGCGCTCAATGACTTGCAGCACCTCGTCGGAGATGTCGACGGCGTCTTCCCAGTGCCTATCGAACCACTCTTGCAGCAGGTCCACTTCGCGACGAAGCTGCACGTTCAACTCGACATTGGCAGTCAGGCCCTGAGCGGTGAAATTGCTCGAGCCGACGAGAGCAGAGGAGCCGACGACCGCGAGTTTGGAGTGGGTGATATAGGCCTTGGCGTGGAACTTCTTCTTGGCATAGACCCGGCACTTGATCTTGCCGCTCTTGATCGCTTCGACGATCCCAGACACGCCAGTCAGAAAGTCGTTCTTCAGCTTTTCGTTCTCGATACTGCCGTCTAACAGGCGCTGCACCCTCGACGACCCTTCGACAAGCGCCTTGTGCGTTCGCTTGGTCACCTCGTCACCCATCAGGATGCGGATCTCTTCAAGGGATTGCCACTGTCCGTCAAGCGCGAGCAATGACCCGATTTCGAAGTAGCCTGTGGCGATGTCAAATCGCGAAGAGATTGAGCACCACTCGCGAAGGTAGTTGACAACCTTCCAGTCGTCCTCGCTGTTGTCGACGATGAATAACTCGCTTCCTGATTTTTGTTGGGTCATTTCTTTTTGAGGTAAGTCTGGTGATCTGGTTGCCGAATCACATGTGCGCAGTGTTGGCCGCTCGACTTTCAGCACATGGGTCTTGGCGCAAGTATCTAAGACTTTCGATCTCGTCCCAACAGTGAGCACGACTGTTCACCGTGTAATTCTTTAGTGCGTCGCTAGCAGCGACATCGTTTCCCCGTCGCATTCTGTCTTTAAAAGCTTCTGTTAACAAGCCGAGCGCACTTTATGAGGGATAACCGAGTCCTCACATGACGCTGGTACAAATTTTCCAAAAGGAGTGGGCAGTTATGGCGGTTGATCAAAGGTCTGGCCGTTTGACCAACCCAAAATGGACCAGCCTTGAGGAGAGACGCCGTTAGATCGGGGGTATGCAGCGCGTGTGCGTTGCGCTCTACGGTTTGGACAAAAGGGGATCTGGCAATTCATTGAGCTTGCCTGGCGCGTCCGGCGAATTGAGAATGGCCTAGTAGTTGGAGAAGTTTATGGCAGTAACCAGCGGTCCCGGGAACGGGTTTTGGACAAGAGATGAGACCATCCTCGCGTTAGACCTGTATTTGCGCGCAGGTCATTCGTTGGATGCGGGTGATTCGCGGGTTGAGGAGCTGTCGGCGTTTTTGCGCAGCTTGCCTTTGCATCCGCCCGAGAAGCGCAAAGGTTCGTTCCGAAATCCCGCTGGTGTCGCATTCAAGATTGGAAACCTGCGCTCTGTTCAGACAGGGAAAGGCCTCAAGAACGTTTCGGCAATTGACAGGGAAGTTTGGGCAGAGCTGGGGGACCAGCCGGCAAGGGTGAACGAATTGGCTGCGCAGATTCGCCAAGCTGGTACTCAGTTGACTCTCCTGCCTCCGAATCACAGCGCCGAACTAGCCGACATCGAGGACGAGCACTTCGCTGAGGGCGGAGCCACCGTTGTTTTGCATCGTCGGCTGGAGCGGGCGAAGAACATGCGTTTCAAGCTACTTGGTAAGAGGCAGAAATTGGGGCCGCTCAGGTGCGATGCTTGCACGACTGCCTCGCTTCTACCGGATGTGAGTATGGCGCCGGCCGCATTTGAGGCACACCACATCCGACCACTTGGAGTGTCTGGAGAAACGCAAACTAGCGTCAAGGATCTGGCTCTCTTGTGCGCAACATGCCACCGGCTCATTCATCGAGCAATGGTTGTAGGGAAGCGATGGATATCGCTGCCAGAATTCAAATCGCTCATTGGACATTGATTGCAAAGACGGCAATCGTTAAGCACCGGAATGCTGGCCACAACCACCTACACTCCGCGCTATGCCCACCGCCATCCTCGACTTCGAAACCACCGGCCTCTCCCCCGCCATGGGTGACCGCGCCACCGAGGTCGCCATCGTCCTCATGGACGACAGCGGCCGGGTCGTCGATCGCTTCCAGTCCCTCATGAATGCGGGCGTCCGCATCCCGGCCTTCATCGAGTCCTTCACCGGCATCACCAACGAGATGATCGAGGACGCGCCGCCGGCCGCGGACGTGATGGCGCAGGCCAGCCGCTTCGTGGGCGACGCGCCGATGGTGGCGCACAACGCCTCCTTCGACAGGCGCTTCTGGGCGGCGGAGCTCGAGCGCCTGGGCTGCGACGCCGCGCCCGCCAACCGGCACGCGCGCTTCGCCTGCACCATGCTGCTCTCGCGGCGGCTCTACCCCGAGGCGCGCAGCTTCCGGCTCGGCTCGCTGGCGGCGTTTCATGACTTGCCCTCTGCCGGCCGCGCCCACCGCGCGATGGCGGACGCCGAGGTGGCCGCCGCCCTGCTCGCGCGCATCCAGCGCGACCTGGAGCGCCGCTTCGACGTGTTCGACTGCCGGCACGAGCTGCTGGTCAAGCTGCAGAAGGCGCCCAAGGGAAAGATGCCGGATGCGATCCGCGCGTTCTTCGCATCGCTGCCTACGCCAACCCCTCCCCCGCATACCGCGCATACCGGAAATCCCTGATCCCCGTCACCTTCCCGCCCTGCCACGCCAGCACCACCGCATACCCCGGCGCACCCGCGCCTTCCTCGGCCTGCGTGTCCACCCACAGCCCGGGCCGGCCCTCCACGTTCATCGGCGTCACGCGCAGCCCCTGCGTCATCGCATAGCGGCTGAAGTACTCGCCGTCGCGCATCTGCATCGGCTTCCTGCGCGCCACGAGGTCCAGCCGCACTTCTTCCGCGAGCATCTCGCGCAGCCCGTCGAAGTCCCTCGCGTTGAAGCGTTCCGCATACGCCGCCAGCAACGCCTGGTCCTGCGCGGTCAAGGGCGGAGGCGCGGCCGCGTCCTCTGGCTGTTGCGAGAGCTCCTTCAAGCGCGTGCGTCCGCGGTGCAGCGCCGCCTTCACGGCCGGCACCGTCGTGGCCATCACGTCGGCCGTCTCCTCCAGCGCGTAGCCCAGCACGTCCGCCAGGATCACCGCGCTGCGCTGCGCGGGCGGCAGGCGCATGAAGGTGCGCAGCGCCGCCGTCGCCACATGGCGGCGGTCGGCCTCCTCGCCCGCGCCGGGCAGGCCCTCCACGTCCTTACCCCAGGCCAGCACCGCCTGGTCGCGAGTGCGCTGCCGCAGGAAGTCCATGGACGCGTTGTGCGCGATGCGAAAGAGCCAGCCTTCCACGTTCTGCACCGCCGCCGCGTCGTAGCGTTCATTGGCCTTGATGAGCGTGTCCTGCACCACGTCCTCGCCGTCCAGCGTGGAGCCCGTCATGCGCGCGCAGTAGCGGTGCAGCCGCGCACGCAGCTGGGCCATGAGCTGCGGGAAGTCCGGGTCGGGCAGGGTCGGGTCGGGGGTTTTCATGCGGTCCATGGTAGTAAGACGTTCCGTGCCGCGCAAAGGATGCGGTGCCTCGCAAAAATATTTCCGGATCGTTTGCGCCTTGCGCATCGTCTTGGCTTGTACGCACGGTCCGTGCGGTTCAACCCAGGAGTTCGACGATGAGAACAGTGATGGTTCGCTACAAGGTCAAGGCCGAGGCAGTGGCGGAGAACGAGCGGCTGATCGCGGCGGTGTTCGCGCAGCTCGCGCGCGACAAGCCCGCCGGCGTGCGCTACCAGGCGCTCAAGCTGCCGGACGGGCAAGGCTTCGTGCACTTCGCGATGAGCGAAGCCAATGTCAATCCGGTGACGCAACTCGAGGCCTTCAAGCAATACACAGCCGGCATCAAGGACCGCTGCGAGGAATTGCCGGTGTCGACGGTCGTGCAGCAGGTGGGCCTGTACGACGGGCTGGCCTAGGTGTCGCCGGGCGGCTTGACGCGCGGCGCGCGCGGGGTCTCTAATGCCGTCGGCTTCACAACAACACAGAGACAAGCGCATGCGCACCCACTCCATTCCCTTCTTCGCCCCCACGCTCCTGGCCGCCGCCGCGCTCACCGCGTGCGGCAACATGCCCGCCTCGCCCGGGCGCACCGTGCAGATCGAGCGCACGGCCTACGGCATCGCGCACATCACCGCGTCCGATTACGAAGGACTCGCCTTCGGTACGGCCTACGCCTACGCGCAGGACAACGTGTGCCAGGTCGCGGATGCGCTCGTCACGGCGCGTGGCGAGCGTTCGCGGTACTTCGGGGCGAACACGCCGGGCGTGCTGGGGCTGCGGACGATGCCCAACGTGCAGATCGACCTGTTCGTGCGCGGGCACATGGACGACGCTGCGCTCGCAAAGGCGCGCGAGAACCAGGGACCGAATGCGAAGGCGGCGTTGAAGGGGTATGTGGCCGGCTACAACCGGTTCCTGCGGGATACGCCGGTGGGCAACCTGCCGGGGGATTGCAAGGGGGCGGCCTGGGTCACGCCGATGACGGAAGGGGACCTGGCGCGGGTGACCGAGAACTCGATGGTGCTCGGTGGGGTCGGGGCGTTGGCGGATGCGATTCTGGCGGCGCAGCCGCCGGGGAAGACCGTGGGGGGTGTGGCGCCCGGTGCCCTCACCCCAACCCTCTCCCAAAGGGAGAGGGAGCAAGTCAAGGAGGTGCTGGCGGAATACAGCATCGGGGATCGCGGGGCGTTGGGCGGGGAGCTCGGGTCCAACGGCTGGGCGTTCGGGCGCAACGCCACGCCGGACGGCGCGGGGGTGCTGCTGGGCAATCCGCACTTCCCGTGGGTGGGCAACAACCGCTTCTGGCAGATGCACCTCACCATCCCCGGCGAGCTCGACGTGATGGGCGCGACGACCGGCGCGAGCCCGGTGGTGACGATCGGCTTCAACCGCGACGTCGCGTGGACGCACACCGTCTCCACCGGCAAGCGCTTCACGCTGTACGAGCTGACGCTCGACCCGGCGGACCCGACCACCTACATCGTCGACGGCCAGAAAAAGAAGATGGTGTCCCGCGTCGTCTCGCTGCCCGTGCCTGCCGGCGCGCCGCCGGTGCAGAGCACACAGTGGCTCACCGACTGGGGCCCGGTGCTGGTGATCCCGCGCGCGGGCCTCACGTGGAGCGCCGCGCGCGCGTATGCGATCAAGGATGCGAACACGCTCAACGCGCGCTCCGTGGAAAGCTGGCAGCGCATGGCCAAGGCGAAGTCCGTCGCCGAGCTGCGCGCGGCCATGGGCAACCAGGGCATCCCGTGGGTCAACACCATCGCGGCGGATCGCGCGGGCAATGCGATGTACGCGGACTTGTCCGTGGTCCCCGATGTTTCCGCCGACATGCTCAAGCGCTGCGCGCCGTCGCCGCAGGCCGCTGCACTCTTCAACGCGGCGGGCCTGCCTGTGCTCAACGGCTCGCGCAGCGACTGCGCGTGGAACCGCGATTCGGCGGCGGCCATGCCCGGTATCGCGCCTGATGCGCGCATGCCCGTGCTCGTCACGCCGGACTGGGTGCAGAACAGCAACGACAGTTTCTGGCTGAGCAATCCGTCCATCGCCGCGTATCCCGCCGTGTCGCCGATGGTGGGGCTGGTGGGCACGGTGCAGCGGCTGCGCACGCGCAGCGCGTTGATGGAGATCCCGGCGCGGCTCTCGGGCACCGATGGTTTGCCGGGCAACAAGATGGGCGTGAACGAAGTGCGCAGCGTGCTGTTTCGCGACAGGAACCTCGCGGGCATGCTGGTGATGGACGACCTGCTGGCGGCATGCCGGTCGTCGGACGCGAGCTTGAACGCGCAGCAGCGTGAGGGATGCGCTGTATTGGCCAAGTGGGATCGCACGAGCAATGCCGCTTCCGCGGGCGCGCCGCTCTTCCGCGAGTTCTGGCGCAAGGCGAAGGACTTGCCGAATGTCTGGCGCGTGCCCTTCGATCCGGCGAACCCGGTGACGACGCCCGCTGGTTTGAAGATGTCCGATGCGACGGTAAGTGCCGCGGTGTTGAAGGCGCTCGACGAAGCGGTGGGCATCGTGAAGGCGGCGGGCTATCCCGCGGACGTGACGCTCGGCCAGGCGCAGTACCGCGACGTGCGCGGCACGCGCGTGGCGATCCACGGCGGCGACGAGTTCGAAGGCGTGTTGAACAAGGTGGAGTCTCAGGGCCAGGCGACGCTCACGGCAGGCGGCTATCGCATCAACTACGGCAGCAGCTACATCCAGGCGGTGACATTCGATGCGCGCGGTCCGGTCGCATACGGCCTGCTCACGTACGGTCAGGGCAGCAGCGCGGATTCCCCGCATGCCTACGACCAGTTGCCGCTGTTCTCGAAGAAGGAGTGGGTGCGCCTGCCGTACCAGCGCGAAGAGGTGCAGGCCCAGCGCGTCGGCCCGGCGATGGTGCTGCCGTACTGAGGATGTTCATGAGGACCGTTCTCGTCGCGGCCGTGCTGGCCGTCTTCACCCTGTCCGTGCAAGCCCAATGCCCGCCATCGGGCGAGACCGCCGCCTCGCTGCAGGCGCACAAGTCCCGTGGGTGGAAGGGCGGCAAGCTCGATGACGCGGCGTCGCGCAATGCCCTCGCGCTGGGCCTGCTCGATTGCCTGCGCAGCCCCGACCCGCTGCTGCGCGACGAGCTCGCCTTCGACGGCTTGCAGACGATGATGCGCGCGGGCCAGGTCGAGCCGCCGGCGATGCAGCAGATGCGCGTGCGCCTGCTGGCGGAGCTCGCGCAGCCCGACGCCTCGGGCTTCGGCCAGCCCTTCTCCGCGCTGGTGCTCGCGGAAGTCGTGCGGGCCGACCGGATGCGGCCCTTCCTGTTTCCCGCGGAGCGCGAGGAGATCGTCGAGCGTGCGAGCGCGTGGCTGGCCGGCGTGCGCGACTACCGCGGCTTCGATGCGAAGGAGGGCTGGCGGCACGGGGTGGCGCACGGCGCGGACCTCATGGTGCAGCTGGCCGTGCATCCGCTCCTGCAGCGCGCCCAGGCCGAAACGATGCTGGGCGCGATCGCGTCCCAGGCCGTGCCGCCGGGCGAGCATTTCTATCGCTACGGGGAGGGCGAGAGGCTGATGGCGCCCGTGTTCTACCTGGCGCGTCGCGGCTGGTTCAGCGCGGAGGATTGGGAGCGCTGGCTGGCGAGCGTGGTCGGTCGCGTGCCGCAGGTGGAATCGCCCACGCAGGCCAGTTTGGCCGCGCGCCACAACGCATCAGCCTTCCTGCAGGCGCTGTACGTGTCGGTGATGGAGAGCGGCAACGAGGACGTGATGCGCGCGTTGATGCCGGGGCTCAAGCAGGCGATCAAGACGCTGGGCTGACGCCCTTCTTACTTGTTCGTGTGCTGCCGGTCGTGGTGCGTCGTGTCGTGCTGGCCGCTCGGGCCGGCTGCCGTCGTATCGCCCGGCTTCTCCACGCGGCGGCCCATGCGGGTGTTGCGCCCGGTGGTCGGCCGCTGGAAGAACCCCTGCACGTCCGTCTTCAGCTTGTCCAGGCGTGTGACGTCCTTGGGCGGGTTGGTCTGGGCCCAGGCTTGCGCGTAAGCGCGGTCGAAAACGGCGGTGCAGGACATGTAGTGCTCCTAGTTCAGCCGAGTGTGAATGTCCGATCCTGGCGCGGCTGTAGGCCAACTTCCTGTCCAGTCGTCGGTGCGCGGCTGGCTCTGCCGTTTACGCCCATAATCCGCACCAATTCGAGTCACGAGGGGCGAAGCGATGGCAATCCTGATCCTGGGCTTGGTGATCTTCCTGGGCATCCATTCCACCCGCATCTTCGCGGACGGCTGGCGCACCTCCATGGTCGCGCGCATGGGGCTGTGGCCCTGGAAAGGCCTCTACACCGCCATCTCCATCCTCGGCTTCATCGTGCTGGTGATCGGCTTCCGGATGGCGCGGCGCGACACGATGGTGCTCTATTCGACGCCCTCCTGGATGCCGCACGTCACGGCGCTGCTGATGGTGTTCTCGATGATCCTCTTCGTCGCCGCGTACATCCCGAAGAACTGGTTCAAGGCGAAGTTCCACCATCCGCAGGTGTTGAGCGTGAAGACCTGGGCCGTGGCGCACCTGCTGTCCAACGGCGTCGCCGCCGACGTGGTGCTGTTCGGCGCCTTCCTGCTGTGGGCCGTCCTGAGCTTCAGCGCCGCGCGCCGGCGCGATCGGGCGAACGGCACGGTCTATGCGCCGGGCAATGTCATCGGCACGTCGATCACCATCGCGGCCGGTCTGGTCGCCTGGTCGGTGTTCGCGCTGCTGCTCCACGGGCCGCTGATCGGCGTGCGGCCGCTGGGGTATTGAAAGGACGACGGCGGGCCCGGGACCGGCTTGAGGGTTGCGGGGCACGACGCCCCCACCCCGGCCCTCTCCCAGGGGGAGAGGGAGTAATCGGGGCCACGTCTGACAACCGCTCGCCGCAAGCCGCTCCAAGAATGGTCGATCGCCATTCATCCAGGAGCACACCCATGAGCAAGAAATCCACGCCTGTCGAGTCCAGCGACGATGCACAGGCCCCGCAGTCCGGCAAGGTCGAGAACGACCACAACCAGCAGGGCGGCCAGGCGGCCACGCAGAAGAACGAGGGTCGCCGGACGCCCGAAAGCCGCCATGACCGGGAGTCCCAGGTCGGCGGCAACAACCAGTCGAAACAGCGCCAGGGGCGCTGAGTCGGCGGCTGGCAGGCTTACTGCGCGTTGGTCGGCGTGCCGGCCAGCTGCGTGCCGCGGTTGAAGCCGCGGCCGGTGGCTTGGGCGAAGTAGGCCGAGCCGCTGTCTTCGCTGTTCAGGGCGGCGACTTCATCGCGCGAGGCGACGTATTGCGCCACCACTTGCTGGCGGGTCAGGCCGCTCTTGAAGGTCTTGAGCGGGTTGTATTGCGTGGACCAGACGTTCACGCCGTTGGTCTTGTACTGCGCGAGTTCCGCCTGCACTTCCGCGCGGGTGCGCGTGCTGTTGAAGGGCGTGTGGTCGATGGTGATGTCGTCGGCGAAAGCGGTGCCCGCGAAGGCGGCGGTGGCGATGACGAGTGCGGATGCGATGTTGCGGTTCATGATTGAAAGTTTCCTCGAGCGTGATGTGAATCCGGGCATGGCGGCTTCGCTCAGCGCCGTCTGTCCAGCCTCGGTGAGTCTTGTTGTCTGGCCCATCGATGTTTCGCAGATGGCCCCATCCCGCCCACCCACAAGACGAGGTTTCGTGCACACGGCGTTTCGGAAATGGAAACAGTGGGGGGGCGCGCGCCGCGCCCTCCGGTTGCGCAATCAAAGTCGCAAAAGTATCGGCAAGATTTGAATAAATCCTTTGAATATCATATAGTTAGGCGTGCCTGCCAAGTCGCAAAAATTCGAGCTGTACGATCATCCCTCGCAGATGGAGCCGCTCCTGTCGGGAGAGGCTTCGCGCGGCCCCCTGCTGGAGCGCGCGCACGACCTGCAGCGTGCCGCGGACCGTTTGTCCGGCCTGTGCCAGCCCGACGCCCTGATCGATTTGCGGGCCCTGCTGCGCGCGATGAATTCGTACTACAGCAACAAGATCGAAGGGCAACACACCTTGCCGCTCGAAATCGAGCAGGCCTTGCACAACGATTTCTCGCAGGACCAGGACAAGGCGAGGCGCCAGCGCTTGGCCTTGGCGCACATGGCGACGGAAGAGCGGATCGAAGCGCAATGGCACGCCTGGTCGGATGACGATGTGTGGTCTGCCCGCATGGTGCGGGACATCCACCAGGATCTCTTCGCGCGGTTGCCCCCCGGAGATCGGCTCTTGCCGGAAGGTGCCGCGCTGGCTCCCGGCGCCCTCAGGGACCGCGAAGTTGCCGTGGGCAATCATGCTGCGCCGTCCTGCGCGGCCGTGCCCGCGATGCTCGATCGTTGGGGCGACTTTTATCGCGGCGTGCGGCGCGGGGAACTGCGCATCGTGGCGGCGTGCGCGTCCCATCAGCGCCTGGCCTGGATTCATCCGTTCAGGGACGGAAACGGCCGGGTGGCTCGCCTGCATAGCCATCTCGCGTTGGGCAAGTTGGGCCTTACCAATGGTTTCTGGTCCCCGTTGAGGGGCTTCGCCCGGACGCACGATGCCTACTACGCGAGGCTGGCTGCCGCGGATCACCCGCGAGCGGGCGACCTCGATGGCCGAGGCAACCTGTCGGAGCGTGCGCTGGTCGAATGGATTGCCTACATGCTGGATCTCTGTCTCGACCAGGTGCGCTTCATGACCGGCCTGCTGGACCTCGAGGGGATGAAGGCGCGCATCGCGGCGTGCCTGGCGTATGAGCACAAAGTCGTTGGCCAGGGCGTTCGCACGGAATCCCTGCGCGGGCTGCATTACCTGTTCGCGACGCAGTCGCAGCTGGAGCGCAGCGACTTCAAAGCTATGCTGGGCCTGGGCGACCGTTTGGCCACCGCGCAGGTCTCGGCCCTGCTCAAACGCGGGTTGCTCGCCACCGATTCCCCGCATGGGAAGCTCCGGTTCGGTGTCCCGCAGCATGCCTTGCGCTTCTACTTCCCGAATCTCTGGCCGGAAGCGGAGGGGAGCGCCTGATGAAGAATTTCCTGCTGCGTTGTCTGTTGCTCCTTCTAGGCGGCGCGTTCTTCTTCGGCCTCATCGGCCTCGTCCTCACCTGGGCGCCCGACGTCCCGGTGGAGCAGCTCACCGCCCGCTGGGCGAGGCCGCCCTCGCAGTTCATCGACATCAACGGGATGCAGGCGCACCTGCGCGACGAGGGACCGCACGACGACCCCGCGCCCATCGTGCTGCTGCACGGCACTTCCGCGAGCCTGCACACCTGGGAGGGCTGGGCGCAGGCGTTGCGCGAGAAGCGCCGCGTGATCCGCCTGGACCTGCCGGGCTTCGCGCTGACCGGCCCCAACCGCCAGGACGACTACTCCACCGCCACCTACGTCACCTTCGTGCGCGCCCTCGTGGACAAACTGGGCGTGCAGCGTTTCGTCATCGGCGGCAACTCATTGGGCGGGCAGGTGGCGTGGTCGGTGGCCGCGCAGATGCCCGATCGCATCGCGGGCCTGATCCTCGTGGATGCCAGCGGCTACCCACCCGAGTCCTTTGCCGGGCAGCGCTCGGTGCCGCTGGGCTTTCGCATCGCGACGACGCCGGGCCTGCGCACCGTCATGCAGTACACCCTGCCGCGCGGCGTGGTGGAGCGCAGCGTGCGCAACGTCTACGGCGACCCATCGAAGGTGACGCCTGAACTCGTGGACCTGTACATGGACATGACGCGGCGCGAAGGCAACCGCCGCGCGCTCGGCCGGCGCTTCGAGCAGGGCTACACGGCCGACGTGTCGCAGTTGAAGAAGATCACCGCCCCGACGCTGATCCTCTGGGGCGGCAAGGACAGGCTGGTGCCGGTGGAGGCGGGCCGGCGCTTCGCGAAGGACATCGCGGGCGCGAAGCTGGTGGTCTACGAGGACCTGGGCCACGTGCCGCAGGAGGAAGACCCCGCGCGCACCGTCGCGGACGTCAGGCGCTTCCTGGCGCCTTGAAGCCCCAGCTGCGGGTGTTGAGCACCTTGTCCAGCTGGGCGAGCATGTTGGTCCAGCCCTGCTTCGTGCGGTCGGCCATCACCTTCGCGGTTTCGTCGTCCCCCAGCTGGTGGGTCAGCACGAGGTCGCACATGGACGTGCCGAGCTGCACGATGTCGATGGTGACGCGCGTCGCCTGGTCCGCGTAGGGCTCGACACTGAAGTCGAACGCGATGCGGTGCGGCCGCTCCAGCTCCACGTAGACGCCGCGGTGCTGCGCGTCGAAGAAGCTCTCCTCGCCGTCCGCGGTGGGGCGACGATCGGTGACGGTGAATTCCCCGCCCACCACCGGGTTGATCTCGCAGTGCAGCACGTTGCCCGTGCGGGTCGCGAAGAGGAAACGGCCCGCCATCGCGGGGTTGACCCACGCATCGAAGACCTTGTCGGCGGCCACGTTGTAACGATGCGTGACACGCACGGTAATCGGTTCGGACATCTGCCGTTTATCGTGTGAGCGCTCGCCTCTGTCAAGACGAGCTTTGGTTGTCATGCTAACCGCGAGGCCATGGGGTCAGCGGGCGTCCGGCAGCTCGATCTTCACCTCCAGCACCTCCAGGTTGTCCTGGCGCTCCAGCTGGACCTTGATGTCCTTCGGGTCGATCTTGATGTACTTGCTGATGACGGCCACCAGGTCGCGCTGCAGCGCCGGCAGGTAGTCCGGCTCGGCGGCGTTGCGGCCGCTGCGCTCGTGCGCGAGGATGATCTGCAGCCGCTCCTTGGCGACGCTGGCCGTCTTCTTCTTTTCGCCGAGCAGGAAGGAAAGGAAGGAGCCCATCGTCACTTGCCTCCGAACAGGCGCTTCAGGAAGCCGGCCTTCTGCGCGTCCACGAAGCGCATCGGGACATCCTTGCCCAGGAAGCGCTCGATCACGTCCTTGTAGGCTTCCGACACGTCGCTGCCCTTCATGTGCACGGCGGGCGTGCCCTGGTTGGACGCCTGCAGCACCGTTTCGCTCTCGGGGATGACGCCGATCAGCTTGATGCGCAGGATGTCCTGGATGTCCTCCAGCGACAGCATCTGCCCCTGGTCCACGCGGTTCGGGTTGTAGCGGGTGATGAGCAGGTGCTCCTTGACGGGCTCCTTGCCCTCGATCGCGCGTTGCGTCTTGCTCGCGAGCATGCCCAGGATGCGGTCGGAATCGCGCACCGACGAGACTTCCGGGTTGGTCACGACCAGCGCCTCGTCGGCGAAGTGCATCGCCATCAGCGCCCCGGTCTCGATGCCCGCAGGCGAATCGCACACGATGTACTCGAAGCCCATCTCGCCCAGGTCCTTCAGCACCTTCTCGACGCCTTCTTTCGACAGCGCTTCCTTGTCGCGCGTCTGGGAGGCCGCCAGCACGAACAGGTTGTCGCACTGCTTGTCCTTGATGAGCGCCTGGTTCAGGTTGGCCTCGCCCTGGATCACGTTGATGAGGTCATACACCACGCGCCGTTCGCAGCCCATGATGAGGTCGAGGTTGCGCAGGCCCACGTCGAAGTCGATGACGGCCGTCTTGTGGCCCGCGAGCGCGAGGCCGGAGGCGAAGCTGGCGCTGGTGGTGGTCTTGCCGACCCCGCCTTTGCCGGAGGTGACGACGATGATTCGGGTCATATGGGGGATGTCCTTGTTGGAGGGTTCAAAGCGGGGTCATCACCAGCTTGCCGTCGCTGCCGCCGTCCAGCCGCACCTGCGTCGGCCTGGACCGCACGCTCTCGGGCAGCGGCACTTCGCTCGTGCGGTACACGCCGGCGATGGAGATGAGTTCGGGTTCGAGGCAGGTCGAGAAGATCCGCGCCTCGGTGTTGCCGCGCGCGCCGGCGATCGCCTTGCCGCGCAGCGGTGCGTAAACATGGATGTGCCCGTCGGCGATGATCTCCGCGCCGGCATTCACCATGGAGAGCACGACGACGTCGCGCCCGCGCGCGTAGACCTGCTGGCCGGAGCGCAGCGGCTTGTCGATGACGAGCGCGGAAAGCGCCACGGGCGGCGCGTCCGGCACTTTGTCTTGCTCCCTCTCCCCCTGGGAGAGGGCCGGGGTGAGGGCATCGGGTGTCGCGAGCATCACCACGTCATTGGCCACTGCCAGCCCCTGCGCCGCCGCGTCACGCATCTGCCCTTCACTCCCGCCCTTCACCGCCACCGGCATCACGCGATATCCCTTGAGCAGCTTCACCAGCTCCGCGAAGTCGACGTCCCCCTTGCCGCCCAGCGGCGCCAGGTCGACCACCAGCGGGTCCTGTTCGAAGAAGTCGGGGATGTCGCCGAAGCGCGCCGCGAGCTCGGTGGCCAGGGCGGCGAGGTCGTGGGACTTCAGCAGGAGGGATACCAGGGGAAGGTTCGCGCTCTTGATCTCGAAAGTGGCAGGGGCGCGTCCTGCGAGGGCAACGGTCATTGAATCGGCAAGGCTCGCACGGGGGAAGACGGGAGAAGGCGGCGCATCTTAACAGCCGCTCGCAGGCGGCGTCCTACAGATTCTGTTGCCAAATGCACCTGCCGCCGCGCTTCGTCGCGCCCACACTGGACATTCGCAACACATCCAAAGGAGTTGCCATGAAAGTCCATCACACGCCCGCCCATTGGGTCCTGGTCGCCCTGACGCTGGCCGCCCTGCTGCTCGTCCTGCGCGATGCGCATGGGCAGGGCGGTTCCGCCGCGGTCTTCGAGGGACGTCCCGCCCAGGCCGGCGCCAACGGCGGTCTGGGCGCGCAGGCGGGCATGCCGCAAGGCGGCATCGGCGTGCAGGGCACGGACGCCGCGCAGCGCAGCCTGCGGCTGGGCAAGCCCACGGGACTCGATGAAATGCGGCAGGCCAAACGCGAAGGCCTGGACATGGTGGAAGCCGCCGACAAGGACACCTCGATCCGCAAGGACATCGCCCCGGCACGCGATCGCAGCGTGGCGAAGGAAGAGCGCAGCAGCACGAAGAAGGTGGCCAAGTCCGCGAAGAAGACCTGGCGCCAGGCGCGCCACGGCACGATGCAGATCGACGCCACCGCCGAACGGTAAGGCCCTACGCCGCCTTCGACAGGTCCGCGACGAAAGCCGCGAACGCCGCTTCCCTGTCCTGCGGCGGGCCGCGCAGCAGCGCGGAAGGATGCAGCGTGATCAATACGCGGCGGCCGTCCTCCCTGTCCAGCCACTGGCCTCGGTTCGCAAGGACCGGCACCGCGCGCCCCATCAGGGAGCGCACGGCCGTCGCACCGAGCGCCACCAGCGCGCCGGGTTGCACGATGGCGATCTCGTCCTCCAGCCAGTGATGGCACGCCGCCGCCTCGCGTTGCGTGGGCGTCTTGTGGATGCGGCGCTTGCCGCGCAGTTCGAACTTGAAGTGCTTCACCGCGTTGGAGACGAAGCACTCGCCCCGGTCGATCCCCGCCTGCGCGAGCGCCCGGTCGAGCAATTTGCCCGCGGGCCCGACGAAGGGGTGCCCCTGCACGTCCTCCTGGTCGCCGGGCTGCTCGCCGACGAGCATGAGGCGGGGACGCGCCGCGCCTTCGCCGATGACGGATTGCGTCGCGTATTCGCCGATCGGGCATTCGCGGCACGCCATGGTGCGCGCCTTCAGGACCTTCAGCGACCCGGCCGCGCGCATCACACCGCCACGCGAGCCCTGTCCTTGTCGAACACGGCGCGGTAGCGGGCGAGCCACGCGTCCGGCGGTCCGTCGTACGAAGGCGCCGCGGTGCGCGCCACGCCCGGCGCCCAGTGCAGGCGCTCGCCATCCCATTCGACCGAACGCTCGGGAGAGAAGATGGCGAAGCGCACTTCCGGGGAACGCTTGGCGAACCACGCGGCGACGGTCTGGAGGATGTGATGTGTGGGCTCGTACCAGGCCAGCTGCAGGCCGCTGCCATCGGGCGCGGGAAGCAGGCGCAGCGTCGCCTTCATTTTGTGGATGTCGCGGCGCACCGATTGGGCCATCTGGTGCGCGTGCGACATGTCCGCATCCACCGGGTCGTGGCGCAGGCCGGGCTCGTGCACCAGCCGCCAGAGCAGGCGGTACAGCAGCGCGAAGCGCTCGGGGTCGTGGTGCAGCACCACCACCTCGCACAGCCGGAGGAAGGACGCGGGCACGATGGCGGAGGCCGCCTTGGGCACTCCCTGCGGCCGGCTGTCGGCGGCCGACACGGGGTCCGCGAAGAGGTCGCTGTTCTCCGCGCGGGCGGTGTGCCACACCACCGATTCGGGCGGCACCTGGTGCGCGAGCAGCACCTGGGACTCGTGGCGGAACCCCGCAAGGTCGGTTTCGCTGGCGAGCAGGGCTTCCATGTCAGGCGTCCTTGCGCCGCGCCGCGACGTAGCGCGGGTGGCGTTTTGCATGGATTTCCATGGCGAGGTACAGCAGCGACGCCGCCGCCAGCGGGATGATGTAGTAGATCGCGCGGTAGCCGAGCAGGGCGGCGATGAGCCGGCCCTCGGAGACCTGGTGCGACAGCAGCGCGATGAACACGAACTCGAACACGCCCAGGCCCGCCGGCACGTGCGCGATGACGCCGGCGATCGCGCCGACCAGCAGCACGGTGAGCACGTCGGTGTAGGCCACGCGCTGCTGCAGCAGCACATAGATGATGCCCGCCATCAGGCTCCAGTTGACGCAGGAGATGAACATCTGCAGCACGGCCATGCGCCACGGCGGCAGGTAGAACTCGTGGCCGCGCACGGTCCAGGTGTGGTCGCCCAGGCGCACGCACGCGATGATGTACGCGAGCGAGATCGCGACGAGCGCGGCGCCGGCCCACTGCAACCCGTGGTTGCCCATGTGCCAGCTCGGCGGCAGCGCGAGCGGGTGGATCAGGAACAGCAGGCCCGCGAGCAGCTTGTAGCCGAGCCAGTTGGTGAGCATGCTCATCGACACGATGCGCGTGATGACGCCCTTGCTCAGGCCGAGCCGCGAGTAGAGCCGGTAGCGAAAGCCCACGCCGCCCACGAGCGAGCCGATGCACAGGTTGAACGCGTAGCTCACGAAGTTCACGGCCATCACCGTGAGCGTGGGCAGGTCGTGTCCCGTGTAGCGCTTGCCGATCAGGTCGAAGCAGCTGTAGAGCAGGTGGCTCGCGACGGCGAGCCCGCACGCGATGAGCAGCGCGGGCACCGGCGTGCCGCGCAGCGAGTCCAGGATGTCGTCCCAGTCGAGGTTCTGCGCGTAGTGGTACATCAGCACGCCCACCGCGATGAAGAACGCGAGCGTCATCACGCGCTTGGCCCAGGTCCACCACGAGGTCGGGCGGGCCGGCTCGGTGTCGATCAGGCCGTTGCGGGGCAAGATGCGTGCGGCAGTCACGGCATCAGTCCTTCGGCCCGTGCGCGTAGGCGTGCTGCAGCCGGTCGCCGAGCGCCGGCAGCAGGCGCGGCACGTGCCGCGGCAGCCACGAGGCCCAGCCCGGATACAGGCGGGTGAAGTGGTAGGCGACGAAGCTCTGCACCATCTTCCAGCCCCTGAGCGGGCCGAGCTGCTCGCGGCTCACGCAGTTGCAGCTGTTGCGCATGAGGTGGTGCAGCCGCTCGTACAGGGTGCGGTTGAATTGGCGGTCGCGGATGATCACGTTCGCCTCGAGGTTGAGCGCGAGGCTGAGCGGGTCCAGATTGCTGGAGCCGACGGTGGCCCATTCGTCATCCATCAGCGCGACCTTGCCGTGCAGCGGCCGGTCGCAGTATTCGTGCACGTGCACGCCCGCGGCGAGCAGGCGGTGGTACAGCATCTCGGCGGCGGTTTTCACGATGGGCATGTCGGGCTGCCCTTGCAGGATGAGGTGCACCTCCACGCCGCGGCGCGCGGCGCGCCGCAGCTCGCGCATGAGCCGGTAGCCGGGGAAGAAGTAGGCGTTGGCGATGACCACGCGGCGCTTGGCCGCGCGGATGGCGATGCGGTAGTGGCGCTCGATGTCGCTCGCATGCTCGCCGTTGTCGCGCACCACGAGCATCGCGGCGGCCGTGCCTTCGGGCGGCACGTCGTTCGCGTTCGCGCGCAGCCCGCGCCGGTGCCGCCACCAGTGGCGCATGCGCTGGTAGCGCTGGCCCTGCGTGAGGGCCGTGTGGGCGAAGCGGTGGATCTCCGCGACCAGCGGCCCGCGGATCTCCACCGAGTAGTCCTGCTTCGCCTCGGGGCCGAAATCGCCGAGATGGTCGGCCGAGTAGTTGATGCCGCCGACGAAGGCCACCGCGCCGTCGACGACCACGATCTTGCGGTGCATGCGGCGGATCATGTTGAAGCGCCAGCCGAACAGGCGCTTGCCCGGATCGAACACGTGGATGCGCACGCCCGCTTCGGCGAGCGTGGAGAGGAATCGCTCGGACAGGTCGGGCGAGCCGAAGCCGTCGATCGTGATGTCGACCTGCACGCCGCGCCTCGCGGCCGCCACGAGCGCCTCGTGCAGCTGCAGGCCGACCTTGTCCTCGAACAGGATGAAGGTTTCGAGCAGCACTTCCTTTTGCGCATTCGCGATGCACGCGAAGACGCGGGGGAAGAACTCCTCGCCGTTCTCCAGCAGCTGGATGTCGTTGCCCGGGATCCATTTCGGGCTCATGGTCTCGCCGTTCACGTGGTGCCTCACAGGTGGATCTCCGCGACGAGGGGCGCATGGTCCGACAGGTGCGACCACGGGTTGCGCGGCAGCACGACGGGCAGGTGCACCGAGGCGTTGCGGACGTAGATGCGGTCCAGCGCGAGCAGGGGAAAGCGCGCCGGGAAGGTCTTGGCCGGCTCGCCGTAGGCGGTCACGAACACTTCCTTCAACCCGGCATCGCGCCAGAGGACGTCGTGCGCGCGGCGGCGCCAGTCGTTGAAGTCGCCCGCCACGATCAGCGGCGCGCCTTCGGGGATTTCGGTCTTGATGATCTCGCACAGGAGCTGAAGCTGCTGCTGCCGGTGCGATTCCGCCAGGCCCAGGTGGACGCAGATCGCGTGCACGTTCTGCTGCGCGCCGGGCATCTCGAGTTCGCAATGCAGCATGCCGCGCTTCTCGGGGCCGAGGATGGACACGTCGTGGTTCTGGTGGTGCACGATCGGGTACTTGGACATGATCGCGTTGCCGTGGTGTCCCTTGGGATACACCATGTTGCGGCCGTACGCGAACTGCGGCCAGATGCTGTCCGCGAGGAATTCGTATTGCGGCGCGTCGGGCCAGTTCTCGACACGGCTGCCGTGTTCCTCGTGCGTGCCGAGCACCTCCTGCAGGAAGACCACGTCGGCCCCGACCTTGCGCACCGCTTCGCGCAGTTCGGGCAGGATGAACTTGCGGTTGAAGGTCGTGAACCCCTTGTGCGTGTTGACCGTCATCACGGTCAGCGGGGGCGTGCTCGCCGCTGTGTCTGTCATGGCAGTGTTGTCTCTTCTCGGTGAGGTGAAATCTGTTTGTACTGACGGGCAGGAAAGCGAGGTGTAGGACGGCGCGCCCAGTTCCGGTCCCCGTGCGCTGATGCGGGCGCCCTTCGCATGCGCCGCATTTCCGGGCGCGGATGTAGGACCTGCGCTGCGCGCAACGCAGGCGGCTGCCGACACGGCTTGTCGCATCCGTGCGTAAACTGTGGCTCATGAATATCGCCAAATCGCTGTTGCTCGCGGTAGGGATGTCCGGCCTGCCCTTCCTCGCGAACGCCGAACCGAGTGCGCCCAAGGGTGTGTTCGTCGAAGGCGCCGGGGCCGAACACGGTACCTACAGCGCGACGGTCGGCGCCTTGTGGCTGTGGGGCTGGACGCGCGACACCTGGGCAGGCGAGGTCTCGGGCATCTCCGAGGTGTGGGTGAGCCACTGGAGCGCGCGGGCACCTGCGGGGGGACGCGACAGCTTTTCGCAGATCGGCATCCAGCCGCTGCTGCGCCTGCGCTTCGACGGCGGCAATTCGCTGTGGTTCATGGAAGGCGGCGTGGGTCTGTCGTACACCGACGTGATGTACCGCACGCAGGGCAAGCAGTTCAGCACGAAGTTCAACTTCATCGACAGCATCGGCGTCGGCCGCAGCTTCGGTCCCGACCGCAAGCGCGAGGTGAGCCTGCGCATCACGCACTTCTCCAACGCGAGCATCAAGCGGCCGAACCCCGGCGAGAACTTCCTGCAGCTGCGCTACGCGATCCGGTTCTGACCCCCGGTCACTTCGGGCGCGGGTTCTTCAACTGCGCACCGGGCTGGCTGAGCTTGCCGGCACGCAGGTCCTGCACGGCAACCGACACACTGCGCGCCACATTGCGCACTTCCTCCTGCATCGCCTCGTTCGCATCCAGTGCGTCGTGGCTGGTCGCGTAGGGCTCGAAGTAGCCGATGTACCGGTCCAGCCGCGCATAGTGGCCCGCGTCGACCAGCCCCATCCAGTCCAGCCAGTCGCAGATCGCGCGGCGCACCGAGTCGATCCCCGCGACGTCGCCGTGCACCACGACACCGTAGGTCCTGCCCGCAAGGTGCTTGGGGTAGTCCCATCCCTTCAGTTCGATGTCCTTCGCCTCCTGCGCCTTCTTGCCGTGCGTGGAGCTCGGGTCCGGGTTGCCGCCGTCCGCGCAGACGAGGCGGTCGATCATCAGCTTGAGCGGGCTGGCGGCCTGGTACCAGTACACCGGCGTCATCAGGATCACGCCGTGCGCCTTCACCCACATCTCGTAGATGTCGTTCATCCAGTCGCCGGTCTGCCGCAGCGAATGGTTGGGGTAGCAGCTGCACGGCCAGTGGCACAGCGGCATTGCGGTGGAGACGCAGCCCTTGCAGGGGTGGATGTGGCGGTCGTAATCCGAAGTGATGCGGCTGAGGTCGAGTACTTCCACCTCGATGCCGTCGGCCTCCAGGATCTCGCGTGCCAGCTGGACCAGGCGGAAGGTCTTGGAGATCTCGCCGGGGCAGGTCCCGTCGTTGCGCGACGACCCGCATACCAGCAGCACGCGCGAAGGGGTGGAGGGCCGCGACCAGGCGTCCTGCGCGGCGACCAGCTTGTCGCGCGCGGCACGCCAGTCGATGGAAAGGTCGTAGTCGGGGTCCGCGAAACCAGGACCCGCCTTCTGCGTGACGGGCGCCTTGCGGCCGTCTTCGTACGCGTCCCACGCCAGCTGCTCGAGCCGCGCGATCGCATCTTTCTCCTGCCGGTAGACCGGGTCGAAGAAGGCCTGCATGAAGAGCTCGTGGAACGCGTCGCGCGCCACATGGCCGGGCGCCTGGCCTGTTCGGATCGTGGTCATGCGGCCAGTCTAGGTCTTCGCGCGCGTTCCGTGTGCGCGTGCATGGCTGAGCATCGAGGTCCTACAGGGGCAGGCGCGGCTGTCCGATGCGGCAGGCGATGCGGGCGGCCTAAGGTGATTTCACTCCAAGCAAAGCAAAGGAATCCACATGACAAGCAACAAGACCCCCGTTTATCTCTCCGTCCTGATGGCCGGCCTGCTGGCCGCGGGCGCGCACGCCCAGAGCACCAGCGCCGCGGGCAACTCCGACCTGCCCCCGAAGGCCGGCGAGGCGAGCACGCAGACCATGGGCGCGCCGAACGCCAAGACCACCAATGAAACCGCGAGCGAAGCGCCCGCGATGTCCAAGGATTCGATCCGCCAGGACGCTCAGGGCCGCGACTCCGCATCGGCCACGACGCGCGTGCCGGGCAAGGCCGGCGAAGCCAGCACGATGGTCCAGGGCAAGCCCAACGCCAACAAGCAGGTCGCGGCCAAGACCCGTGACGAAGTGCGCGGCCAGCTGCTGGCCAGCCGCCAGACCTACCAGGACAACCTGCGCGCCATGCGCAGTGCCGGCGTGAAGACCGACACGGAGCTGATGGCGACCACGACGACGCGCTGACCGCGTCCGCCGGGCCGGGCATAAAAAAAGCCTGCGCCCCGAAAGGGGTGCAGGCTTTGCCTTGGGCGGCGACAAAGGGGCGCGAGCCCCGCGGACTCAACCCTTGTGGTGGCGCTCGCCGTGGCGACGGCCGCGCGCGGTCTCCGCATCGAAGACCTTTTTCTGTTCCGGCGACAGGGTCGCATAGAACGCCTTGGTGGCGTCGGCGCGCTTGTCCATCTCCGCCATGCGGGCGCTGCGCATCGCGCGCATGCGGTCGATGCGCTCGGGCGTCGTGAGCTTCTGGAACTCCTCGCGGTTCGGGCGCTGCATGTTCGCCGGCGGCTTCATCGCCGTGGTGAAGGCGGTCCAGGCGCTCTCCTGCGCGGGGGTGATCTGCAGCTTCTGCTTCAGCGCAGCCTGGCGGCGCGCCATGCGTTCCTGCATCTTCGCCGGATCGAAGCGGCCGTGGTGCTCGCGCATCCCGCGGTGTTCGCCTTGCATCTGGCCGGGCCCGCCCTGGGGCGCCGGGGCGGCGGGCGTTTGTGCGGCGGCAGCGAAGCCGAGCGCCATCAGGCTGGCGGCGATGAGGTGCTTGGGGGCGTATTTCATATCGGTGGCTTCCTTCCTGTGAGGGCCGGCAGGCCGGTATGGCTTGCAGGTTGGGAGCCAGTGTGGCTCGGCCATGTAACCCCGCCATGGACCCTGCGTCACGGCTGTGTAAAGGTGAGCCGCCAATGTGGGAGACCACCTACCGGAAATCCGCCTCCCGGGCCACAGCCGCGCTTCCCCCGTTCGCCGACCATGCGGGCAGCACATTCGGCAAGGAGCCCGCCATGAAGTACCCCACGACCGTCCCCACCCTGCGCCTCGCGGTGGCGGCCGCCGCGTTCGCAGCCGTCGGCGCATTCGCCCAGCAGGCCACGCCGCCGGTGATGTCCGATGCCGAGCCGCTGCCCGCCAACGACCGCGGCAGCGTGGGCGCCATCGTCCTCGACAAGGCGCCCGTCCGCGCCCAGCGTGACCGCGATTTCGAGCAGGCGGCGGAAAAGTCGCCCGACCGGCGCAGCGGCCTGCTGCGCGCGACGCTGCGCGACAGGACGAAAACGGATCTCGACCAGGACCGGCAGGACGCGGAGGTGAACCTGCAGCGCCGCGGCGTGGGCAGCATCACGCCGAAGTGAGCCGGCGCCGGCGGCCCGGGGCAGCTCAGCCCGTGTGCAGCCCCGACAGGTCGTCGAGGATCGGGCAATCCGGCCGGTCGTCCCCATGGCAGCAATGGATCAGGTGCTGCAGCGTTCGCTGCATCGCCTGCATGGCCTCGATGCGCTGCGTCAACTCGTCGGCGTGGCGCTGCGCCACCTTGCGCACGCTGCTGCTCGCGCGGCGGCGGTTGTGCCAGAGGCTCGCGAGCTCCCCGATGTCGTGCATGGAAAAGCCCAGGTCGCGCGCGCGGCGGATGAAGCGCAAGGTGTGCACTTCGGCTTCCGTGTACTGCCGATAACCGGCTTCGGTCCGGCCCACCTCCGGCAGCAGCCCGAGGGATTCGTAGTGCCGGACCATCTTGGCCGACACGCCCGACATCTGGGACGCCGTGCCGATGTTGACCGGCCAGGCGGTCGTGCTCATGCCGCCGCCACCTGGTAGCCCTCCTGCGCGATGGCGCGGGCGACGGCCTCGCGCGGCTGGTCCGTCTCCACCTGCACCTTGCCCGTCGCGAGGTCGACCCGCACCCTGGCCGCGGCGTCGAGCGCCTTGACGGCCTGGGTGACGGCACGCTCGCAATGGCCGCAGCTCATGCCTTGCACGTCGAATGTCTGGTTCATGTCGGTTCTCCGGGTTGCGTTGAAACAAGGATAGTCTGATCCTTGACACCATGGGAAGGTCAAGCCGTCAACCCTGCCGTTGACCTTGACATCATGGGAAGGCGCATGCTTCGCACATGGACACTTCAACTGCCTCCACCCTGGACCTCGGCATCGGCGGGATGACCTGCGCTTCCTGCGTCACGCGCGTGGAACGCGCGCTCAGGAAGGTGCCCGGCGTGCAGGACGCGAGCGTCAACCTGGCGACCGAAACCGCGCGCGTCGTCTACGCCGGCGATGCGAGCGAAGCACGCCTGCGCCGGGCCGTGCGCGACGCCGGCTACGAGCCGCGCGAACAGGACGCGCTGGACGAAGCGCCGGCGTCGCCCTGGGCGGGCTTCCTGCCGGTGGGGACGGGCCTGCTGCTGTCGCTGCCGCTCGTCGTTCCCATGGGCGGCGAGCTCCTGGGCCTGCACTGGATGATGCTGCCGGCGTGGCTGCAGTTCGCGCTGGCGACGCCGGTGCAGTTCGTGCTCGGCGCGCGTTTCTATCGCGCGGGCTGGCATGCGCTCAAGGCGGGCACGGGCAACATGGACCTGCTGGTCGCGCTCGGCACCACGGCCGGCTGGGCCCTGTCCGTCTGGCTGTGGCTGGCGGGCGCGGGCGAGCACCTGTACTTCGAGGCGTCCGCCGTCGTCATCACGCTCGTGCTGCTGGGCAAGTGGCTGGAGACGCGGGCGAAGCGCCAGACCACCGCCGCGATTCGTGCGCTGCACGCGCTGCGCCCCGAGAAGGCGCATGTGATCGCCGCCGACGGCAGCGAGAGCGACCTGCCCGCCTCCGAAGTGCTGGCCGGCGACCGGTTGGCGGTGCGCCCAGGCGAACGCATCCCGGCGGACGGCCTGGTGCTGGAGGGCCGGACGCAGGTCGACGAATCCATGCTCACCGGGGAGCCGCTGCCGCAATCGCGCGGCGTGGGCGCGAAGCTCACGGGCGGCACGATCAACGGCGACGGCCGGGTCGTGCTGCAGGTGACGGCGGTCGGCGCCGAAACCGTGCTCGCGCACATCATCCGCCTGGTGGAGGACGCGCAGGCGGCGAAGGCGCCGATCCAGCGGCTGGTGGACCAGGTGTCTGCGGTCTTCGTGCCGGTCGTGATCGCCATTGCGCTCGCGACGCTGGCGGGCTGGCTCGCGATGGGCGCGCCGCTGGAAACGGCGCTGATCCGCGCCGTCGCGGTGCTGGTGATCGCCTGCCCCTGCGCGCTGGGCCTCGCCACACCCGCCGCGATCATGGCCGGCACGGGCGTCGCCGCGCGCCACGGCATCCTCATCAAGGACGCCCAGGCGCTCGAGCTCGCGCATCGCGTGGACACCGTCGCTTTCGACAAGACGGGCACCTTGACCGTCGGGCGCCCGCGCCTCGTGGGATTCGCCGCCGCGCCCGGCGTCGACGAGGCGCAGGCGCTGTCCGCCGCCGCGAGCCTGCAGGGCGGCAGCGAGCACCCGCTGGCCCGCGCGGTGGTGGCGCTCGCGCAGGAGCGCGGCGTGCCGATGACGCCCGCCACGGACGTGAGCGCGGTGGCCGGCCGCGGGACGCAAGGCGACGTCGCGGGCAGGCATGTGCTGATCGCCAGCCTGCGCTGGATGGAAGAACTCGGCGTGCCGCCGGGCCCGCTGGAAGCGCAGGCGCAGGCCTGGCGCGGCGCCGGCTCCACCCTGTCCGCGTTGCTCGTGCAGCGTGCCGAAGGCCTGGCCCTGGAGGCGCTCATGGCCTTCGCGGATGAACCCAAGCCGGAGGCCGCGCAGGCGCTGGCGGGGTTGCGGGCGCGGGGCCTGCGCCTCGCGATGATCTCCGGCGACAACCGGCCCGCCGCGCTCGCCATGGCGCATCGCCTCGGGCTGCGCGACGACGAGGTGATGGCCGAAGTGCTGCCTGGCGACAAGGCCGCGCGCGTCGCGCAACTGCGCGCCGATGGACACGTGGTCGCGATGGTCGGGGACGGCGTCAACGATGCGCCCGCGCTCGCCGCCGCCGATGTGGGCCTGGCGATGGGCACGGGCACCGACGTCGCGATGCACGCGGCGGGCATCACCCTGATGCGGGGCGACGTGGGCCTGGTCGGCGCCGCGCTGGACATCTCGCGCCGCACCGTGGGCAAGATCCGCCAGAACCTCTTCTGGGCCTTCGCATACAACGTCGCCGGCATCCCCCTGGCCGCGCTCGGCTACCTGAACCCGGTGCTGGCGGGCGCGGCCATGGCGCTGTCCAGCGTGAGCGTGATGACGAATGCACTCCTGCTGCGGCGGTGGCGGGCGGGGAGTTCTTAGGCGAGTCGGTGGGGTGTGATGGAGACGCGCTGGGTCGCGTCAGGCGGTACCCGGTGGAGGCTCATGCTGTGGCGGTTTTGCTTCGCAAAACTCCCCTGGGATTTGCGGGCTGGGGGCGGGCCGCAAAAACTCGCTTCGCTGCGCTCTCGCTCAAACACTTGCGGCCAGTCAGTTCACGAAGCGCGCAAGCGCGCCCGCCCCCAGCCCGCAAATCCCAGGCGCCACAGAAGTCGCCCCCACCGGGTACCGCCTGACGCGACCCGGAGAGTGGCATTCGGGGGTTCAAAGCATGCGGGCACGCCACCCCTCGGGTCGTGGCAGGCCATGGGCGCAGGAGCGAAACCCAGCGGTGTTTTTGCGAAGCAGAAACCGCCACAGCATGAGTGCCTGTCGGCTACCGCCTGGCGCGACCAGCGCGCGCAACGAACCCCGCGCAACCAGCAATTTAAGCTTCGCCAAAGAAATCGCGGCGTATGCTTCGCCGATGCGAATCCTGCTCGTGGAAGATGACGCCGTCCTGCGGGACGTGATGCTGCGCAGCCTTGCCGATGCGGGGCACCGGGTCGACCAGGCCGGCTCGATGGAGGAGGCCGCGCACTGGTGGCGCGTCCAGCCCTTCGATGCCGTGTTGCTCGACCTGAACCTGCCCCTCTCGTCCAACCCGCGCAGCGGCCTGGGCAACGGCCTCGTGCTGCTGCGGGACGCCCGGGCGCGCGGCGACCGCACCCCGGTGCTGGTGCTCACCGCCCGCGACCGCACCGAGGAGCGCATCGCCGGCCTGGACGCCGGCGCGGACGATTACCTCGGAAAACCCTTCGACCTCGCCGAAGTCGAGGCACGACTGCGCGCCCTCGTGCGCCGCACCCAGGGCACCGAAGACCGCGTGGAGCTCGGGCAGCTCACGCTGGACCGCAAGGCCCGCCGCTTCTTCCTCGGCGGCCAGCCCTGGGACCTGCCCGCGCGCGAGTTCGAGGTGCTGTGGGAACTCATGACGCCCCCCGGCCACGTGGTGAGCAAGAAGGTGCTCTCGGACAAGCTCTCGCAGGCCGACGCGGCCCTGGGCGACAACGCGCTCGAAGCCTTCGTCTCGCGCCTGCGCAAGAAGCTCGCGGACAGCAGTGTCGGCATCCGCACGCTGCGCGGCCTCGGGTATGTCATCGAGGAAAATGGATGATCCTGGCGCCCGGCGGCAAGCCGTCGCTGCGCAGCCGCCTCATGCGGCGCGTGGTCGTGCCGCTGGTGGTCACCTGGGCGCTCGGGTCGGGCATCGCCCTGGCCGTCGCCAACTACTTCGCCGGGGAAGCCTTCGATCGCGCGTTGCTGGATGACGCGCACGCGGTCGCCGCGCACGTGCGGCGCGCGCAAGGCGCGCTGGAACTCGCGCTCTCGCCCGCGGAGATGCGCACCCTGCTGTTCGACCAGACCGAGTCCGTCTACTACGCCGTATTCGCCGCCGATGGCCGGCTGATCGCCGGGCAGGCCGACCTGCGACCGCCGCCGCTGCCCGAGGGCGTGCCCTGGCAATACGCCGACTTCGACCTGCGTGGACGCGAGCTGCGCGGGGTGAGCCTGCGCCGCACCGACCCCGGCCCGTTCACCATCGTGATGGCGCAGACCTCCGCGAGCCGCACGCAGCTGCTGCATCGCATGCTCGTGTTCTCGGCGGTGCCGCAGGTGCTGCTGCTGATGACGCTGGTGCTCTTCCTGCGCCGCGTGATCCACCGCGACCTGCAGCCGCTCGCGCAACTGCAGCAGACGGTGGATGCGCGCAGCGCGAGCGACCTCGCGCCGGTGCCGCGCAGCGTGACCGCGGGCGCCACCACGCGCGACGTCGAGCGCCTCGGGGTCGCGCTCAATTCGCTGCTGGAGCGCCTTGCGCGCAGCATCGAGGCGCAGCGCGAATTCGCGGGCAACGTCGCGCACGAATTGCGCACGCCCCTGGCCGGCATCCGCGCGCAGGCGTCCTACGCGCTCAAGCAGGAGTCGCCCGCGGTGTGGCGCGAGCAGCTGCAGGGCATCGCCCAGGGCGAGCAGCGCGCGAGCCACCTGGTCGACCAGCTGCTCGCGCTCGCGCGGGCGGACGAAGCGAGCGCGGCGCTTTCGATGGAAGACGTGCCGCTGCACGACGTCGTACGGCGTGTGCTGCTGCGCTACCTCGCGCAGGCCGACGCAGCCGGCATCGACCTGGGCGCCGAAGGCCTCGACGAGCCCGCGCACGTGCACGCCGACGCCGCGCTGATCGAAGGCATCCTGGGCAACCTGCTGGACAACGCGTTTCGCTATGGCCGCTCGGCGCAGCCGCGGGTGACCGTCTCGGTCGCGCGCGACGGCGCGGACACCGTGTTGTGCGTCACCGACAACGGGCCGGGGATGAGCCCCGACGAAGCGGACCAGCTGCTGCGCCGGTGGTCGCAGGGCGCGAGCGGGCAAAAGCTCGGCGCGGGCGCCGGCCTGGGCCTGGCCATCGTGCAGCGCTACGCGCAGCTGATGGGCGCGACCTTCAGCCTGCTGCCCGGGCCGCAGGGCGCCGGGTTGAGCGCGGCGGTGCGCTTCTCGCCGCCGCCCCCCGGTCAGGCCAGCGCCGGATAGTCCGTGTAGCCGTGCGCGCCGCCGCCGTAGAAGGTGGCCTTGTCCGGCTCGTTCAGCGGCGCATTGCGGCGCAGGCGCTCCACGAGGTCGGGGTTCGCGATGTAGGGCCTGCCGAAGGCCACGAGGTCCGCGCCCTTCGCGAGCGAAGCCTCCGCGAGCGCCTTGTCGTAGCCGTTGTTCACCATCCACGCGCCCTTGCCGCCGGCGGTGCGATAGGTCTCGCGCAGCTTCGCGTAGTCGAAGGGCCGCTCCTCGATCACGCGCGGCCCGCCGGTGGCGCCTTCGATGATGTGGATGTAGGCCAGATGCAGCGGGGCGAGCTCGCGCATCAAGTACTCGAAGAGCGGCTGCGGGTCCGCGTCGTTCACGTCGTTGGCCGGCGTGACGGGCGACAGGCGCAGGCCCGTGCGGCCGCCGCCCACTTCGCCCGCGACGGCGCGCACGACTTCCAGCATCAGGCGCGCGCGGTTCTCGATGGAGCCGCCGTAATCGTCGCGGCGATGGTTGGAGCCCGTCTTCATGAACTGGTCGAGCAGGTAGCCGTTGGCCCCGTGGATCTCCACGCCGTCGAAGCCGGCGGTCGTGACGGCATGGCGGGCCGCATGGCGAAAGTCGTGCACGATGCCGGGCAGTTCGGAGGCGTCGAGCGCGCGCGGCTCGGAGGTCGGCGCGAACGAGCCCACGCCGTCCTGGATCAGGTAGGTCTTGGTCCTGGCCGTGATCGCGGACGGCGCGACGGGCTTCTGCCCGTCGGGTTGCAGCGCCGTGTGCGACACGCGGCCCACGTGCCACAGCTGCACGACGATGCGACCCTTGCGCTCGTGTACCGCATCGGTCACGCGTTTCCAGCCGTCGAGCTGGTCGGTGCCGTACAGGCCGGGCACGTCCGCATAGCCCTGGCCCTGCGCGCTGATCGCGGTGGCTTCGGTGATGAGCAGGCCCGCGCTCGCGCGCTGCGCGTAGTACTCGGCCATGAGGGGCGTGGGCACCGCGTTCGGCGCGCGGTTGCGCGTGAGCGGCGCCATGACGATGCGGTTGGGCAGGCGCAGGCTGCCGACGCTGACGGCGTCGAAGAGGCTGGTCATCGTGTCATTTCCCCTGCAGGCCTTCGACCTTCAACGCTTCCTGGACCGCGGGCCTCTCGGCGACGCGCGCGTGGTGCGCCGCGAGGTTCGGGTAGGGCGTCATGTCGATGTTCATCGGCTTGGCCCAGCGCGTGACGGCGAACAGGTACGCGTCCGCGACCGAGAAGTGTTCGCCCATCACGTAGTCCTTGCCCGCGAGCTGCGCGTCGACCCACTTGAAGCGCTTGGCGAGCTTGTCGCGCATGAGCTGCTTGCCCTCCTCCGGCATGGCGGCCACGAAAAGGGGGCCGAAGGACTTGTGGACTTCCGTGCCGGTGAACGCCAGCCATTCCTGCAGGCGGTATCGCGGCAGCGTGCCGTTCGCCGGCGCGAGGTTCTTCACGGGCACGAGGTCCGCGATGTATTGGAGGATGACGGGCACTTCATGCAGGCGCGTTCCGTCGTCGAGCTCGAGCAGCGGCACGTAGCCGAGGGGGTTGATGGTGTAGTAGTCGGTGCCGTCTTCCAGCTTGTGCGTCTTGGTGCTCGCGAGGACCGGCTCGAAGGCGAGGCCGGCTTCGCGCAGGCTGATGTGGGCCGACAGCGAGCAGGCGCCGGGCGAATAGTAGAGCTTCATGGTATGGCGGAGGAGTTGCGGGGATGCGTCGATGCTAGCGGCAGCGCGCGATTCGTGCAGGCCCCGCAGCGTCCCGCCGACGCGCCACAATGGCATTCATGAACCGCTTCGTGAAATGGGCGCTGATCGCGCTGGCCGTGGTGCTCGTCGTGCTGGGCGGCGTCGCCTTCGCACTGCAGCGCTGGGTGGGCAGCGACGATTTTCGCGCGCGCATCGCGCAGCAGGTCTCCGCCGCGGCCGGCGTGCCCGTGCAGCTCGGCGGTATCTCCGTGGCCCTGTGGCCGCTGCCCGCGGTCGCGCTGGACCAGGTGCAGGTGCAGAGCAAACCGCCTTTGACCCTCGAGCGCATCGAGGCGCGTCCCGTGTGGGCGGGGTTGCTGCGCGGACGGCTGGAGATTTCCACGCTCATCGTGCGCAACGCCGTCGTGCCCGAGCTGGCCGTCACCGCGATCGGCGCGGCGTTCCAGAAGAAGAACGCAGGAAAGAAGCCCGAGGCGGGCCGTGGATCGATGAGCTTCCTGCCCCGCCGCACCGTGCTCGACCATGTCACCTGGGTGCAGGCCAAGGGTGGGCGCGACACCGTCGATGCCCAGGCGACCCTGGACGACGACGGGCTGCCCGCGTCCGCGCGCATTGCCGTGACCGAAGGCAAGTTCGCGGGCGCCAGGGCCGCGGTGGACCGCGACGGCGACCACTGGGCAGTGAAGATCGACGTGGCGGGCGGCACCATCGCCGGAAAGGTGCGCCTGGCGACGGCGGGCAAGGGCGCCGCGCTGCTCGACGGCCAGCTGGACACCGCGAACGTCGAGATCTCCACGCTCACCGCGCCCAGCCGAACCTTGACCGGGCGCCTGGAGGCGCACACCACGCTGCGCGCGGAATTCAAGGATGCGGGTGCGCTGGCCGACGCCCTGCAGACGCAGACGAAATTCACCGTGCACAAGGCGGTGGTGCACGGCATCGACCTGGAGAAGGCGGTGAAGTCCGTGGGCATGAACCGCAGCGGCGAGACGCACCTGGACACGCTCGCCGGCAACGTGGCCACGCAGGGACGCACGGTGCACGTGACGAACCTCGTGGCGACCTCGGGCGTGCTGTCGGCCAACGGCAACGTCACGATGTCCCCAGACAAGGCGCTGAAGGGCCGCGTGACGGTGGACCTGGCCTCGGCGGCCGTCGGCGGCGCTATCGGCGTGCCGCTGGAAGTGGGCGGCACGCTCGACTCCCCGAGCGTCTCGCTGTCGCGCGGCGCGCTGCTGGGCGCAGCCGTCGGCACCGTCCTCGCGCCGGGCGTGGGCACGGGCGCGGGTGCGTCGCTCGGCGACAAGCTCGGCGCCGGCCTGAAGGGCCTGTTCGGCAAATAGCGCCCGTCCTACACCTGAGTCCGCCCGCTGCTGATCGCCCGGGCGCGCGCGCCCCCTAGCATGGAGCGTCAGGCATGTGCCTGGCTCTCACCCGGTCTCCCCCATGCACGTCTCCACGGTCGAAACCGTCCTCGAATACGAAATCAAGGCGCCCGCACATTTCTGCTTCAACCTCGAAGCGGCGAACTGCCCGACGCAGAAGATCCTGAGCGAACGCCTGGCGGTGTCCTCCGGCGTGAAGGTCCGCAGCTTCACCGACGAGGGCAGCGGCAACCGCTTCTTCCGCTTCGATGCGTCCCCCGGCGTGCTGCTCGTCGACTACAAGGCCGACGTCGAGGTCTATTCGGAGCCGGTGGACGAGCACCTGCCGGAATCGCCGGTCAGCGAGATTCCCGATTCGGTCTTCCACTACCTCATGCCCACGCGCTACTGCGAGTCGGATGTGCTGGCGTGCGCCGCGCAACAGATCTTCGGCCGGGAGGAGCCCGGCATCGGGCGCGTGCGCAAGATCGTGAAGTGGATCCACGACTCGATCCGCTACCAGCCGGGCAGCACCGATTCGACCACCACGGCGCAGGACGTCTTCGTGCGCCGGGTCGGCGTGTGCCGCGACTTCGCGCACCTGGGCATCACGATGTGCCGCGCCCTCAACATCCCCGCGCGGCTCGTCGTGGGCTACGTGTGGTTCGACGAGCCTCCGCAGGATTTCCACGCGATCTTCGAGGCGTGGATCGGCGGCCGCTGGGTGCTGTTCGACGCGACCGGCATGGCGCCGGTGGACCGCCTCGTGCGCATCGGCACCGGTCGCGATGCGAAGGACGTCGCGTTCAGCACCTTCTACGGCGCCGTCACCATGACCCGCAAGGAGATCATGGTGACCGAGCACGAGCCGCGCGTCACGCCCGACAGCGGGCCGGAGATCGTGGAGCTCGCCGCCGTCGGCGCGGTCTGAATCAGTCCTGGTAGCCGGGGGCGAGCCGGTCGAGCTTGCGGATCAGCGCGGGCCAGGCGATGTTCGCGCCCTGCCCCGCGGTGACGGTCTTCAGGACCTGCGCCATGCCATCGAGGATCTTCGGGTTCACCGTGGTGAGCTCGCCGCCGCCGGCGAGCGCGTCCACCTGGATGCGGCAGGTGTTCTCGAAGGTGTACATGTTCAGGAACGCATCGGGAATCGTCCGGCCCGTCACGAGCAGGCCGTGGTTGCGCAGCATGAGGAAGGTCTTGTCGCCGAGCGCCGCCTGCAGCCGCGGGCGCTCTTCGTCGCGCAATGCCACGCCTTCGTAGTCGTGGTAGGCCAGCGAACCCAGCACGAAGGTGCTTTGCTGGCTGATCGGAAGCACGCCTTTTTTCTGGGCGCTGACGGCGATGCCCGCGCGCGTGTGCGTATGCAGCACGCACGCGGCGTCCTCGCGCGCCTGGTGGATGCAGCTGTGGATGGTGAAGCCCGCCGGGTTGACCGGGAAGGGCGAGTCGATCACCTTGTTGCACGCCTGGTCGACCTTCACGAGCGACGACGCCGTGATCTCGTCGAACATCAGCCCGTAGGGGTTGATGAGGAAGTGGTGCTCCGGCCCCGGGATGCGCGCGCTGATGTGCGTGAACACGAGGTCGCTCCAGCCGTAGAGCGCGGCGAGGCGATAGCACGCGGCGAGCTGCACGCGCAGCGCCCACTCCTGTTCGCTGACCACCTGGCGAAGCGATGCGATTTCCATGGGGAGCTCCTGTAGTCCGGGATTCGGCGTGATGCCGATTTTCGCGCCGTGGTCAGCCCGCGCTGTCGCCCGGGTGACGGGCGGTAAGTTCGTATTGGCCATCGCTCGCCCCGTCCCTGCGCAGGTCGAGCCGGTAGCCCATGTCCTGCAGGGCCGCCCGGCACGCCTCGTGCTGCTTCCAGCCATGCGTGGAGAGGAAGAGCAGGGGCCGGTGCGCCTGGAGCAGGCTTCGCGCGCCCGCGAGTGCCTCCGACTCCGCGCCTTCGATGTCCATCTTGATCACGGTGGGTGCGGGCGCGCGGCCCGCCGCGAGGAATGCATCCAGCGCCGTGACCGGGACCTCCACGTCGCCCTCGCGGCTCAGCCGCCCCATGGATGCCGATGCGCCGCTCTTGAAGCGCGCCATGCCCTCGTGCCGCCCGACCGCGCAGCGCACGAGCGTCGCGCTGGCGATGCGGTTCAGCTGGAGGTTGCGATCAAACAGGTCCGCGTTGCGGGCCAGCGGTTCGAACGCGATCACGCGCGCGCCGCGGCTGGCAGCGAGCAGCGAAAAGAAGCCGACGTTGGCGCCGACGTCGTAGAACACGTCGTGCGGATTCAGCACGGCTGCGAGCTGTCGCTGCAAGTCGGCTTCGTACGTCCCCAGCCAGCAGCCATGCGTGCCCGACCTGGAGCGCCACCGCTTGCCGGCGAGCGGGCCGGACAAAATGGGCACCGTCATGTCCGGCACGAGTTTCAGCGGGAGCCGCACCAGCCGGGAGGCAGGGTTCCACATCGGCGTCCTAAGCGAGGCGATCCGCCGCCCACAGGACCTGGTCGATCACGGCCTGCACCTTGTGCCGCGACGCATCGGCCACGAGTTGGCCCTGCGCGTCGAACGCGTCCGCGGCGCGGCCCAGCGCGTAATTCGTCGGCGCGACCCAGAAGTGCAGGTTGAGCAGCAGCGGGACGAGGTGGCTTTGCGAGCGCAGCCCGCCGAGCGCGCCGGGCGATGCACTCAGCACGCCGACCACCTTGCCCCGCGTGGCGCGGAAGTCGTCGTTCCACACCGGGTCGGATGTCACCGGGCTGGAAATCCAGTCCAGCGTGTTCTTGAGCAGGGCCGGATAGCTCGCGTTGTATTCGGGCGTGCAGATGATCCACGCGGGATGCTCGTGGCCGAGCTGCTTCAGGCGCATCACGTCGGGCGGCGTGCCGCGCGCTTCGAGGTCGGCGTTGTACAGCGGCACGTCGAAGTCGGCGAGTTCGATGTGCGTGACCTGCGCGCCGCTCGCGCGGGCCATCGATGCGGTGACGGCCGCGAGCTTGCGGTTCCAGGAGTGCTGGCGGGTGCTGCCCGCGAAGACGAGGAGTTTCATGGCTTCGTTTCAGCGCCGGCGGCGAAACAGCTCCCGCCAGCCGTGCCAGCGCGGGCGCTTCGGCTCGGGCAGCGGCGCGACGCGCGAGGGCAGCGTGTTGGACATCAGTGCGCGGGGGCGGCCCTCGACGAGCAGCGCGGCCTCCTGCGCGCCGACGATCTTCTCGGCGGCGGCGCGGCCTTCGGACAGGACCGGCACGCGTCGCGTCGACGCGTGCGCGTCGGTCGCCAGCACGTGCACGAGGCCCTCTCCGAGCAGGCGCTCGGCCCAGTACTTCGGCCGCGGCCCGAACTGGCCGGTGAGCGCGCCCGCCGTCACTTGCAGCCACGCGCCCTGCGTGGTGAGTTGCGCGATCACCTCGTAGCTGTCCTCGATCCAGGTGAGGCGCTCGGGATGCGTGATGACGGGCACATAGCCGCAGGAGACGAGCTGGAACACCGACTGCGTGAAGTTCGGCGGCGCGACGTGGTGCGAGGGCTCCAGCAGCACGTAGCGCGTTCCGTTCAAGGTCGGGATCCCGCCCGCGCGCAGGCCATCGAGGATGCCGGGCACCAGGTGCACGTCGGCTCCGGTGGTGAGCTTCAGCGCGATGCCGCGTTCGTCCAGCTCGGCCTGCAGTGCGTCGCGCGCGGCGGCGATGCCCGCGCTGTCGTTCATGTAGAGGCCCGGATAGATGTGCGGCGTGCACGCCATCTCGCCGATGCCGTCGGCGACCGCGATACGCGCCATCTCCAGCGACATCTCGAGGCTCCTGGAGCCGTCGTCAATCGCCGGGAGGATGTGGCTGTGAAGGTCGATCATGTGTGCGCGGGCGCCGGGGCAGCGGCCGCAGGTAAATGCCCGCCAGCAGGGCGCCGAGGATGGCGTTGGCCGGAATGCGCAGGTTGAACTCTACCAGCGAGTGCGCGAGCAGCCCCAAAAGCCCCAGCCCGCACAAGGTGGCGGCCATCGCCTCGTCGTCCAGCGTTCGCTCGCGCAGCGCGGTGCGCGCGAGCAGCATGGCGCGTTGCGCGGCGAGCCACGCGAACGCGGCTGCCAGCAGCACGAAGACGAGTCCGCCTTCGAACAGCATCTCGACGTAGTCGTGGTGCGCATGGTTCGGGTAGCCGGCGATCGACTCGGGCAGGAAGCGCTGGAACGCGAGGTCATAGGTGCCCCAGCCCGCGCCCCAGGGCCAGAAGGCCATCGCGCCGTCGAAGCTGCGCTTCGCGAGCAGCCCGCGAAAGTCGGCGGAAGCGGCGAGTTGCGAGCCCGACATGCGCGAGAGCACGTTGTCGAAGCCGATCATCGCGCCCGCCGCGGCGACCAGCACGGCGGCGACGGGCAGCGCGAAGCGCAGCCCCCGGGACCAGCCGTTGATGCGCAGGGACGCGGCCGCCAGGGCCGCGGCAGCCGCCGGCAGGCCGAAGGCGGCGGCTCCGCGCGAGCGCGACAGCAGGATGCCCAGCACGAGCACGAGGCCGCCGGCGATCCACAGCGCGGTGGCGTGGCCGCTGGAAAAAGCGGTCGGCTTGCGCGTGGCGCCGGACTTTCGCTTGTGGCCGTGCGCGGATTCGAACCCGAGCCAGGTGTAGGCCGCCAGGGCCATGGCCAGGTAGTTGGCGAAGTGGTTGCGGTTGCCGAAGGTTCCGACGGGCGGGCCGTAGGTGTTGATGCCGAAGAAGAACGGGGAATGCACGCCGCCCGATACCTGCAGCAGCGCCAGCGCGACTTCGCAGAAGGCGACCGCGACGACGACGCGCAGCAGCATGCGCAGGCGTTGGCGCGAACCGGTGCAGGCGAGGAGGAACACCGCGACCAGGGGAAGCGCGGCCAGCAGCGATGCGGCCGTGGCACCGGGGCTCACCGACAGCGGCCGCCACCGGTCGTTCGCGACGCCGGCCCACGCGAGGGTGTCGGCGTAGATCTCGTGTCCGGGCAGGCGCGACCACAGGGCGGGCGGAAGGGGCGTGAGCTGCACCGCCGCCAGCAGCACCGGCGCAAGGAGCAGCAGCGCCAGCCATCGCGAAGGGGCCGGTGCTTCGGGATCGTCCGGGGCGCGCGCTTCGAGCAGCCACGCAGCCCACAGCGCCGCAAGCACCAGCAGGGCGATCCATTCGAGCGGGATCAGCGCGACATGCCGGTTGCCGCCGCGCATGAGGGGGGACAAGAGCAACAGAAGCGCGCCCCCGAAAAAGGCAGCGGGGCGCCAGGGCCCCGCCGTCCACGCGCCGCGACCGGTCGCGGTCATTGGCCGCTGATGTCGGGATCGGGAATGCCGCCGGTTCCGCCGTCGTTCGGGCCGCCCGGCTTCCCGCCGCCGCCGGTCGGGCCCGTGCGGATCGTGCTGTCGATGAGCGCGATCCCCGCGACGTATGCGAGGCCTGCCAGGGGCACATAGCTCGCGCCGCCTGCCGCCGCCACCGTGCCGCCGGTGAGCCAGAGGACCGCGGCCTTGCGGTCGTCGCAGGTGGCGGCGCTGTCCACCGTCAAGGTCTGGTTCGGCACGAGCGCGACGATGCAGCCGCTGCCGAAATCGAGTTCGGCCGATCCGGTGGAGCCGGTGACGAAGCGGCTGCCTTCGTAGACGGGCGCGTCGTTCACGACACTGCTGACGGAAGTGCCGAGGCTCACGGTGACCAGGCCTTGCACCTTGGCGGTCTTGCCGACGATCCTCGCGTTGGCCACGGCTGCCGGGCCGCTGGCCTGTGCCACGGCGGCGCCGGCGATGAGGACGGCGCCGAGCAGGGGGAGGTGACGGGTGAACATGGTGGGTGTGAAAGCGCGGCGTCGCGCAAGGTGCTGGTGGACTATAGGGGAAGGGGGGGTGAGGGTCAATCGAACGGCGGGCTCACCGGCCCAGCTTCTCCAGTGAAAACGCGTCAAATGCCACACGTCCGCGTGCGCCGAGCACGGCTTCCTGCGCGGCGAAGGTCTCGAGCTGCAGCACGGCCGCCATCCCGCAAGCGGGCGTCACCGTGAAATCGAACTGGAAGGCGCGCCACGCGCCGCCGGTGTCGCCGAGCGGTTCGGACCGCCCGGCCGGCGCGGCGGAAGCAGTGCATTGCACGACCCACGCGAGCCCCTGTTCGGCGCGGAACTGCCGCGCGAGGTAGTCGCCCTTGAGCCGCCAGCGCCCCTCCCCGATGAAGAGGGGCTGGCGCGCCATCGGCAGTGCGATCGGCCGGCCGGTGAAGCGGATGTCGAGGACGGCGCCGCGCTCTTCCGCGCCTTTGCGCTCCACGATGGCCCCGGCGCGGCCGGCGCTCCCCGCCGCGGGAATCTCCCAGTCGAAACCGTCGGGCTGGAAGGGGTTGTCGAATCCCGCGTTGAAGAGAATGGGCAGCGAGCGACCTTGCAGGGCCAGCCACAGGCTGTAGGCGTCCGCCCAGGACCCCGCCGCCTTGAGTTGCCGCGTGTACGAGCGGATCGCATCCGGCTCCAGGATGCCGGCCTGCAGCGCCTGCACGATCAGCGGCAGCGCGACGGAAATGTTCGCGCGCGCCTGCGGCAACTGCGCGAGGACGCGCGGCAGCCAGTGCGTGCCGGGCTTGAGGTACGGCGACATGAGCGCGCCCTGGCCGCCCGCGATGAGGCGCGCGAGTACCAGCGCGGCCTGCGGCGTGTCCCGGTGTTCGACGAGCTGCACGAGCGGCGCGATCGCGTGCGTCCAATCCTCCTTTTCCAGCGCGGCGACTGCCTGCAGCATCAGCACGCTCGGCTGCATCGGCGCCACTTGCGAGGCCGCCGCGACGGCCGGCGCGCTGCGCTGCGCCAGCGCGAGCTCGACGTAGGCATTGGCGTCGCCCGGGTTCGAGTCGAGCCGCGCGCGCAGCGCAGCGATCGCGCCTTCGCTGCCGCGCGCCGGCGCGCCGCAGAGGGACAGGTAGGGCGTGTCCTGCACGACGCAGGCGCGATCGAGGTTCACGCGCCAGGCACACCAGCCCGCCAGCGCCGCGAGCGCGAAGCCCGCCGCCGCGAGGGCGCGAGCGCGGGACGGGGTGAGCGTTGGCGGCCCGCTCATTCCGGCGCCCGCGCGAGGCGCGTCATCACCACCCCGCCCTCGCGCGAGGCGAATTCGGCCTGCACGGAGAAATCGCGCGGGGCGATGGGTTCGCCGCGCGACTGCACCGTGAGCCGGCCGGTGACGAGCAGGCGGCCATCGCGGGGCTGCGCATCGAACTGCACATTCGAGACCTTGAGCGGGCGCATGCCGTCGACCAGGTGGTTGTAGTGCTGCAGCAGCGCCTGCGCCGCCGGTGCGTTGCGCGCATCGCGGTCCACCAGCCCCATCATCCGCTCGCCCCGCCCGGACTCGATTTCCTGCAGGAGCCGGGAGAGCAAGGGGTGCACGTCCGTGAGCGTGGGCCCGGTGTAGGGCGGCGCTGCGATCGCGACGGCCACTTCCACCGCGGCGGACGCGGCCGTCCTCGCTGCGGATGGAGCGGTTGCGGGACTTTCGCGTTCGGCGGCCGGGGGTGGGGGCGGGGCAGATGGGGACGGGAGCGCTGCAAGGGGCGCCGCGCCTGCCGTCGGCGGCGCAGGCGGCGTGACGGCCGAGAGCTGCAACGCGGGGGCCGCGGGCGCCGCCGTTTCGGCGCCGGCACCCTCGGCCGGCACCGTCAGCGAGGCCTGGAGCACGTTCGATGCGCGGCTGCGGACGGAAGCGGCCGCGCGCTGCACCAGGCTTTCCTTGTCGGGCTGCAGGTTCGCGACCGCCGCCACGATGAGCGCCGCGCCGCCCGCGGTGCCGAATACGGCGGACAGGCGCCGCAGGTCGCGCCGGTTGTCCTCGGCGCGCCGCCTGCGGGGGGCGTTGCCGGGCGCCGGCCGGAGGCGGCCCGGCGAGGTCGGCGCGTCGAGCCCCGCGGGCTTCGTTGCCGGAAACGGTTCGATGGTGTCGTCGTAAGCCGCCCTTTCGACCGGCGAAGACAGGACCTCGTACGCGCGGTTGACGCGCGTGGCCGCATCGTGCGGCCACGCCGCACCGCCCACGTCCGACGCGAAGTCAGGATGCGTGAGCCGCATCATGAGGCGGTAATGGTCCTTGACCTGCTCGGGCGACGCGTCGTGCTCGAGCCCGAGCAGCGTGTAATGGTCGGCGTCGGGATAGAGCATCGCGCAGCGCACGAAGAAGCAGGCGGCTTGCCGCAGCGGCAGCGCCGGCGGGGCCGCCGCGGCGCTGGCGGGCGACCGGCCCGCGGCGAGCTGCAGCACGTCGTGGATGGCGGCGTACAGCAGCGAGGGCTGCCGCCGCGCCAGCGAGTACTTGCCCGGGGAGCGGTGGTAGTCGAGCAGCGCCGTCCGGATCGCGTCGAGCCGTGCCGAGGGGTCGGGCCTCATGCCGCCGGGCCCGGGGTTCAGGACCGCCGGTTGGTCAGCGCTGCGGCGGCCTCGGCGTGCTCGCCGTAGCCGTAGTAGGCGCCGTAACCCTGGAGCGTGCGCGCCTGGGCGAAGGTCAGCACCGCGCCGCGCGGCGACAGCCCTGACAGGCGCAGGCGCCGGAGTGCATCGCGGATGCTCGCCTTGCGCGTGCTGCCGGCGCGCACGATGAACAGCATGTCCTGGATCTGGTTGCCCAGCACGATCGAATCGGCGATGCCGAGCACCGGCGGGCCGTCGACGATGACGTGGGTGATGCCCACGGCAGACGCCTTGTCCAGCAGGGCGAGGAGCTTGGGGCCCATCAGCAGGTCGACCGGGTTCGGCGGCGAGGGGCCGGCGGTCAGCACGGACATGTTGGGCACCACCGTGGGCTGGATGAGCGATTCGCCGCGCGCGTCGTCGGACAGCAGATTGGACAGGCCCGTTTCGTTGGGGATGCCCAGCATCTTGTGGATGGACGGGTTGCGCATGTCGCCGTCCACCAGCAGCACGTGGTGGCCCATCTGCGCGAAGTTGATCGACAGGGCCAGGGCCGTGGTGCTCTTGCCTTCGTCGCGCGTCGTGCTCGTGACGAGCAGGCGGCGCGGCGCGCCGTGCGAAGTGGAAAACTGCAGCGCCGTGCGCACCGAGCGGTAGGCTTCGGCCATGCTCGAGCGCGGATCGGTGTGCACGTCGATCGCGATGGAGCCGGCGTCGCTGCGCTTCTTGTCGCCCACCGGCACGACGCCCATGAGGGGGACGCCCAGGACCCGTTCGACCATGTCGGGGAAGCGGATCGAGTCGTCGAGGTATTCGAGCAGGAACACGAGGCACAGGCCGAGGAAGAGCCCGATGCCCAGGCCGGCGAGCAGGTTGGACTGCAGGTTGGGTTTGTAGGGAAAGAGCGGCACCGCGGCCGCATCCACGATGGACAGGTTGTTCGTGGTGAGGTTGCTCGAGATGTTGACCTGCTTCAGGCGCTCGAGCAGGCTGTCGTAGAGCTGGCGGTTGGTGTCGACTTCGCGCTTGAGCAGGTTCAGGTCGATGCTGTTGTCCTGGGTGGACAGCACCTGCTTGCGCGTGCTGCCCAGGCGTTCGCGCAGCAGCGCCTCCTGGGCCTTCGCGGTTTCGTACTGGGCCTTGATGACGGCGCCCACGGCGAGCATCTCCGTCTTGATCTGCGCATCCACCTCGGCGATCTGCGCGCGGATCTGCTGCATCTTCGGGAAGTCGGGTTTGAAGATGCGCAGGTTCTGCTGGTATTCCAGTTCGAGCTTGGCCTTCTGCTCCTTGTAGGTCTGGACGGTCTTGTTGTCCAGCGACTGCGTGGCCCGCTCCGGGTTGGCCTTCACCTCGTTGTACAGCGCTTCGGTGCGGATGCGCTCCTGCTCCGCGCGCGCCAGTGCGGCCGCGTAGTCGATGTAGGTCTGGTTGATCGCGCTGGTCTTGTCGTCGAGCGTCAGGATTTCCTTCTTCTGCGCGTACTGGTTCAGCTTGCGCTCGGACTCCTCGAGCTTGACCTTCATCTGCTTGATCTGGTCTTCCAGGAAGGTCTTCGCATACCCCGAGGATTCGATGCGCCTTTCCTGGCCGAGCGAGACGAAGGTCTGGGCCGTGGTGTTGGCGATCCGCGCCGCGAGCGCCGGGTCCACGTTGTCCACGGACAGTCGCACCAGGCGCGAGTTCTGCACCGGCTCGACGGCGAGCGCGCCGAGGAAGGCGCCGACCACGGCTTCGCGGCCCAGGATGTCCGGGTCCGCGGTGGAAGGCGTCGAGAGCTTGCGGTAGCCCGAGACGATCCGGCCGATGTAGCCCTCGGGCGGCGGCGCGGATGCGGCGGACTCCTGCCCCGCGGCCGGGCCCTTGGGCATCGCCCCGGGGACGGCGTTGGCCGGGCGCGTGCGGTCCAGTTGCAATTCGTCGATCACGCGTTCCGCGAGGGAGCGGCTGCGCAGGAGCTCGTATTGCGTTTTCAGGCCCAGGTACTCGTCGACGGACGCCTGCTCCAGGTCCACGTTGCCGCGGTTGAAGTCCACCACGCGGGCAGGGGCGCGTTCGATCTGCAGCACGGTGGTCGCGCGGTAGGTCGGGCGCAACAGGAAGGTGTTGATCCCGGCGATGCCGGTGGAGACCAGCACGACCAGCAGCAGCGTCCACTTGTGCTTGAGGATCATCCCCAGCAGGTCGGTGAGCGTGAGGGCGCTGGCGTCGTCTTCCTCCTCTGCCTGGCGCTCCATGGGGGACTGCAGCATGTAGGGATGCCGCAGCGCCAGCTCGGTCGGCCGGTGCGTGAGGGGTGAGGGGATGGTCTCGTGAGCCATGGTGTCAGTCATTGGGCGGCGCGCAGCTGTGGCATGGTGCGCCTGCGGCCGTCACTATCGGGTGCCCAGCACGGAGAAGGGGTTGATCGAGTCGATGATGTCGCGGAACAGCGAGTCCTTGAGCATCACGCGTGTGCTGTCCCGCTGCACGACGATCAGGTCGTCTCCACGGATCGGCGGGTCGTCGTTCTTGCCGGCGCGGATCTTCTCGATGTCGTACACGGCGACTTCGCGCACGCGCTGGTCGTTGACGCGATAGAGCATGACCTGCGAGGAATTGGCGATGGGCGCGAAGCCGCCGGCCAGCGCGAGCGCGCGCAGCAGGGTGATCTGGCCGGTGAGCGGGAAGATGCCGGGCCGGTTGACCGCGCCTTCCACCGTGATGCGCTCGGTGGTGAATTCCTTGATGAAGATGGAGACCTGCGGGTTCTGCAGGTACTTCTCGCGGTAGCGGTCCGCGATGAGTTGCTCCACTTCCTGCGAGCTGAGGCCCGCGACGACCACCTGCCCGATGAGGGGCATCGAAATCGCGCCCGCGGCATTCACGCGCACCGTCCGCTTCAGGTTGTCGAGGTCCAGCACTTCGATGTCGATCAGGTCGTTGGGGCCGACGCGGTAGTCCTTGCCCAGGCTCACGAGCGGAACGGACATCGACTGCGGCACCGGCGCGCGGCGCGCGCCCGGGTCGGCAGGCGTGGCGCCGGCCTCGGACGGCTGGGCGACACCGACGCGCATGTCCATGGCTTGCGCCGCGCACAGGCCGTGGAAAGCCAGCGCGATCACCATGAGACAGGCACTCATTCTGATGGGTGACAACATAACCCCTTCTTAGGACAACCGGCCATGCTATGCCGGCGCCGTCTGCAGCTCAATGGGCGGCTGCGACCCTCACCACCAACTGTGGGAGCTTCGTGACATTTTTCAGCAGCAGCGTCTGCAGGCCGCCGATTCCATTTTGCCGCAGCGCGGTGTAGTCCTCGCGCGACTTGGTAAGGATGTTCAACAGCGACCGGTTGCTCGCGCCGCCGGTGCGCATGCGCACCAGGACCTCGGGCACATAGGCCGCCTTCACACGCCCGCGCCAGAGGAGGCGCAGCATGTTGTCGTAATCGGCTGCGATACGGAAGCGCGTGTCGAAGTTCCCGAGGCGCGAATACACCTCGCGGCGCACGTAGAACGTGGGATGCGGCGGCATCCAGCCCAGGGCCAGCAGGCCGCGGTGGTAGCGGCCGGCCTGCCAGTAACGCACGACGCGCGAAGGCTCCTTGCGGCTGACGTAAACCAGGTCGCCGTAGACGGCGTCCACCGAGGGATCCTCGAAGGCGGCGGCAACGCGCTCCAGGGTGTAGGGGGACGCGTATTCGTCGTCGGCATGCATGAAGCCGATCACATCGCCGGTGGCAGCCGCGATGCCCTTGTTCAATGCGTCGTAGAGGCCGCTGTCCGGCTCGGAGACCAATGTCGCAATCCCCGCGCGGTGTTGCCGCACCACGTCCAGGGTGCCGTCGGTGGAGCCCCCGTCGATCACCACATGCTCGACACCCGCCCAGCTCTGCCCATGCACGCTGCGCAGCGCATCCCCGAGCGTATCGGCCCGGTTCATGACGGCGGTGATGACAGATATCTGTAAGGACATGTGACAAAGACTTCAGGGTGTGTCAATGCATGATAGCCAAACCCCACATTCCTGCAATCTCCTTTAGCGCTTTGGTTACACCTAAGAGCGATTCCAGTGACGGAAGCCACACTTTTAGCGATTGCGTTGAAGCCGGAACTTGTATATCGGTCGGATAGGCAATCAGTTCCACAGGTTCCTGGGCCCAGACCATTTCGAACGTCTTGACCGCCCGGGGCATATGCAGCGCGGAGGTGACGAACAGGATCCGCTTCGCGCCGACGGCCCGCAGGACGGACCGCACATTCGCCGCGTTTTCCCAGGTGTTGCGGCTCGCAGTCTCCCGGCGGATCGCCTGCGCGGGCACGCCGAGCACCGTGAGCATCTGCGCGATTGCATCCCCTTCGGCCTGCTGGGCCTCGGTGCCGGGCTGGTTGCCGCCGGAAATCACGACCCACGGCGCCTTGCCGGCCCTGTATAGCGCTGCTGCCTCCCAGACGCGGCCGGCCGAGGGTCCCAGGGTGAAGGTCGGCTGGAGGGGCGGCCAGGCGCCGCCGAGCGCGCCGCCCAGCACGAGGATGGCGTCGGCGCGGGGCATGGACGCCGCCGGCCGCGCGGGATAGCGCGATTCGATGGAGGCGACGAGCGCTTCGGCGACGATGGGCAGCGACGCGACCCACAGCAGCGCGAGCGCCGCCGCGCCGCAAACCAGCGCGCGCCGCGCCTTGCGCCGCGCCGCGAAGACCATCGCCAGCAGACCGAGGGCCAGCACGACCGTGAGCGGGGACAGCAGGTAGCCCGCGACCTTCGCGATTTCGAACATCAGGCGGCCTGGGCGCGCCGCAGCACGCGCGTGCCGAGCACCAGCATGTCCATCTTCGTGCGCAGGAAGCAGTCCAGCGCCTCGGCCGGCGTGCACACGACCGGCTCGTTTTCGTTGAACGAGGTGTTCAGCACCATGGGCACGCCGGTCTGCGCGTGGAACGCGGAGATGAGCGCGTGGTAGCGCGGGTTCACCGCGGCCGTCACGGTCTGCAGCCGGCCGGAGCCGTCCACGTGCGTCACCGCCGGGATCAGCGCACGCTTTCCTTCGCGGATCGGGAAGACCTGCATCATGAAAGGCACGTCGGCGTCCTGCTCGAACCACTCGTGCACCGCCTCGCGCAGGACCGACGGCGCGAAGGGGCGGAACGACTCGCGCCGCTTGATCTTGAGGTTGAGGATGTCCTTCATGTCGGCGCGCCGGGGGTCGCCCAGGATGGAGCGGTTGCCCAGCGCGCGCGGCCCCCACTCCATGCGGCCCTGGAACCAGCCGACGACCTCCCCGCGCGCGATCGCCGCGGCGGTGTCGTGCGCGAGTCGGGATTCGCCGGCCGCGTACGAGACGGTGCAGCCCTGCGATTCGATGCGCGGGGCGTGGTCGCGCAGGACCTCGTCCACTGCGGCGTCGTCGAAGCCCGGGCCCCAGTAGGCGTGGTCGTGCACGGGACCGCGCTCGCCGCCCAGCGCGTGCCACACCGAAAACGCCGCGCCGACGCACCCGCCCGCGTCGCCCGCCGCGGACTGCACGTAGACCTGCCTGAAGGGCGTGCGCGCGGTCACCTTGCCGTTGGCGACCGAATTCATCGCGCAGCCGCCCGCGATCGCGACGGCATCGAGCCGGTGGCGCGCATGCAGCGTGGCGAGCAGGTGGAAGAAGGCTTCCTCGTACATCGCCTGCGCCGAGCGCGCGAGATCCTTGTGGCGCTGCGTGAGCGGCTCGTCCGGCGCGCGGGCGGGCCCCAGCAGGTCCACCAGGCCATCGCTGAACAGCGTGCCCACCGCGGGGCTGCCGCCTTCCCACTGGTAGTCGACCTTCTCGCGGTGATGGCGAAAGCAATCGAGCTCGAGCCGGTAGGAGCCGTCCGGCTGCAGCAGCACGATCCTGCGCATCGCCTCCAGGTGGCGCGGCTCGCCGTAGGGCGCGAGGCCCATCATCTTGTACTCGTCGCCGTAGTGCGGAAAGCCGATCAGCTGCGTGAGCGCCTGGTAGAAAACGCCCAGCGAATGCGGGAAGAACACCTGGCCCTCCACCTCGATGTGCGTGCCGCGGCCCACGCCCCAGGCGGCGCTCGCGAAGTCGCCGAACCCGTCCACCGAGACGCACACCGCCTCGTCGAAGGGCGAGACATGGAAAGCCGACGAGAGGTGCGCGCGGTGGTGCTCGATCGCGTGCACCTGGCCGCCGAAGGCCTCGCCGGGAAATTCCCGCGCGAAGTGCTGTGCGACGCCGGCTCGGCGCGTCTTGTTGCGCACCCGGTCCGCGACCAGCGACAGGTCCGGGCGCTGCAGCAGCGCATACGCGAGCTTGCGGCCCAGGTGCGCGCGGCGGTTCTGGTTCAACGCGACGTGCTCGACCTGCGACAGCTTCACGCCGGCCTGCGCCAGGCAGTAGCGGATGGCCTCGGACGGGAAGCCGGCCCAGTGCTTGACCCGGCGGAAGCGCTCCTCCTCGGCGGCGGCGATCATCTCGCCATCGCGCAGGATGCACGCGGCGGCGTCGCCGTGGAAGGCGTTGAGGCCCAGGATGATCGTCATGCGTGTTCGCGCCCGGACAGTTGCGCTTCGACGAGCCGCGCGGCGAGCAGCGTCTCGGCGATGGCGCGCTGCAGCGCGTAGAAGAGGCCGCGCCGCCCGTCGAGGAATCCCCGGCCGACCGTGAGGCAGTACAGCGGGACCAGCCAGGGCGTCACGACCACGAGCCGGCGCAGGCGGTCGCGCCACGCCAGTTGCGCCCAGGGCGTGGAGCGCAGCAGCGCGCACTCGAGGCGCGCGTAGCGGTCCTGCGACGCGAGCCAGGCGGAAAACGGCTTGCGGTCGTCGTGCAGGATGGCGTGCGACAGGTTGCGCGCTTCGCCGGGCGACACCAGCCGCTGCGTGTGCCCCTCCTGCACGTAGCTCGCGCCCTCGCGGCGGAACAGCACTTTCACGGGCGGGTACAGGGAGCCCGACAGCGGCTCGCCCGCGATGCAATAGCGAAAGGACGCCCGGTACGCGGTGACGGCGGGGGGAGGCTCCAGCGCGTCGATCTCGTCGACCAGGGCCTCGGGAAGCACGTAGTCCGCGTCCAGCGAGAGCACCCACGCGGCGGCGATCCCGCCGTCCCGCAGGCCGTGATTCCATTGCGCGGCATGGGTGTCGAAGGCCCGGGTGGCCACACGCACGTTCGGATAGCGCGCCGCGATCTCGCGCGTGGCATCGGTGCTGCCGCTGTCCAGCACCAGCACGCGCGGGAAACGCTGCAGCGCGTCCAGCGTGCGGGCCAGGTTGGCTTCCTCGTTCCAGGTGAGGACGAGCACTTCAACGCGAGCCAGGAAATTCATTCGTCTCGTTCAGGATGCGGCTGTAGAGGGCCAGCAGCGCGGTGCCCATGGCGCCTGCCGAGAACCGTTCGGCGGCCAGGCGCCGCGCCCGCGCCGCCATCGCTTCGTGGCCCCGGGCGTCGCCGATGATAAGGCGCACACCCGCGGCCACGGACCTCGCATCGGGCGCGACGGCGACGCCCGCGCCGGCCGCCGCGACCTCCTGCGCGATGGCGACGCCTTCGCCCAGCACGCACGGCAATCCGGCGGCGAGCGCTTCGGCCGCGGCGATGCCGAAGTTCTCTGAGAACGAGGGCAGCACGAACAGGTCCGCTTGCGCCAGGGTGTGCGCCTTGGCCTCGCCCGCGACGTGGCCGAGCCAGGCGACACGGTCGGCGACCCCCAGTTCCTGCGCCAGCGCCTGCAGCCGCGCCACGTAAGCCGCGTCCCCGCCGCCCGCGAGGGTCCAGCGCAGGTGAGGCGTCTCGCCGCGCAGCTGTGCCGCGGCGCCCAGCAGCGCCTCGATGTTCTTCTTGGGATCGATGCGAGAAAGAAAGAGGGCATTCGAGGCGCCGGATGGGTCCCGCGTCCGTGGGGGCGGCGACGGCACATCCTCCACGCCCAGCGGGATCACCACCTCGCGCAGGGGGACGCCCCATTGCCGCGCCTCGCGCGCTTCCGCGTCGCTCGTGAAGTGGACCGCCGCCGCGTGGCGCAGCGTGCTGCTTTCGATGAATCGCATCGACAGCCGCTTGAGCCAGGGCCGGTGCCGGGTCATCCCGTACGCATTGAGCGAGCCCATGGGCCGCACGATGTAGGGCACGCCCGCGCGGCGCGCGGCGCGGGCCGCGGCGGCGCTGGTGAAGGAGAACAGCGCGTGGATGTGGATCAGGTCGAAGCGCCGCGCCTCGCGCGAGATCCAGCGCGCGAAGCCCGGCGCGGATTTGTAGAAGTCCGTCCGCTTGGCGAAGTACCAGTGCGTCGCTCCGTTCTCGGCCAGCGGTTCGCCCAGCGGCTTGCCGTTGCGCTGCCCGGGCCCCGCATCGTCCGTGGTCGCCGTTTCGACCTGCAGCCCCTGTCCGCGCAACGCGCGCTCCATGAGCAGCAGCGCTTCCGTCGGGCCGCCATCGGCGCGCGACAGCGAAGGGATGACGTGCAGGACCTTCATCGGTGCGCGAGCGTCCACCGCACCGCTTGCAGCGTGCCCTGCACGGAGCGCGCGATCGAGTAGGACGCTTCGACACGGCGGCGGGCGGCGTCGCCCATGGCGCGGGCACGCACGGGGTCCGAGGCGACCGCCAGCAGGCGGCGTGCGAGCGCCGCCGTATCCGCGAAAGGAAACACGTGCCCCGTCTCGCCGTCGCCCACCAGGTCGCCCGCGCAGCCGACGCGGTCGCTCACGATCGCGGGCAGGCCGCAGGCCATCGCCTCGTTCACCACCAGCCCCCAGGTCTCGCCGAAGTCCGAAGGCAGCACGAGGCAGTCGCAGGCCGCGTAGGCGCTGGGAATTTCCGTCTGATTGAGAAAGCCCGCGAAAGTGACGGGGAGCCGATGCGTCGCGACGAATTCCCGCGCCTGCGCCATCAGCTCGCCCGTGCCGATCACGAGCAGGTGCGTCGAGGCGTTCACGGCCACGGCCTGCCGCAGGGCTTCGAGGAGATCGAGGATGCGCTTCTTGGGCTCGAGCTTGCCCGCGTAGCAAAAGCACGTGGCGTCGGCCGGGATCGACCAGCGCTCGCGCAGGGCCGCGCGCTGCGGACGCGCCGCCTCGGCCGCCTGCGCGAAGCGCGCGTTGTCCACGAAGTACGGGGTGTCGAACAGGCGTTCGTCCGCGATGCCGTAGCCGGTGTAGAACGCCCGGCTCGCGCGGCCGATCGGCAGGAAGGCGTCGCACGCCCGCAGCAGGAGGCGGTGCAGCGCGCGCACGTGCCACGGCCGCCGGCGCAGCGCGTTCGACTCGCCGCGCATGAGGACGGGGATGCGCAGGCGGCGCGCGGCCAGGAGCATCTGCAGCAGCGGCCACGCATGCCAGCCCGTGAGCAGCAGCACGTCCGGATCGAGCTCGCGCAGCAGCGCCGTCGGCTGCGCGATGCGCGCCGCGAAAAACCCCTGCAGCCCGCCGCGGCCGAGGAGCTGCGGCACTTTCCGCCAGCGGTAGCCCTCGAGGATCGGGATGTCCCAGGTGAACGCGACGCCGAAGCCCTGCCCCTGCGCGGCGGCGTCGGGCAACTGCACGAACAGCACCGAGAAGTCGATGAACGGCTCCGCCGCGAGGGCGCGAAACCACGGCGCCTGGTACTGGATGGGGTGGGACGCGACGGCGAGGACGCGGGGCGGGCCCGGGGGCCGTGCGGCGGATTCGGAACTCACGGCTTGCGTTGCGCGGACGCTTGCGGGAACACGGCGGGACGGCTGGGACGGTAGCCGGCAGGCGGCAGCGGATCGTAGCGATGCCGCGGCGCCGGCTTCTTCTTCAGGCCGTCGCCGCGTGCCGCCAGGGCCGGCATGGCCAGCAGGAACCCGAGGCACCAGCCGAGGATGAGGAGGATGAACAGGTCGCTGTAGGCTTGCGTGGCGACCGTGAATGTCGCGGCGTTCGCCACCAGGAACGCGACCAGCCCATAGGCCACGCGCATGTGCTGCGGCGAAATTTTCGCGACCATCGCGAGCTGCTCGCGCAGGTGGCGCCCGAGCGCCACCACCAGCCAGGCGGCCAGCAGGAGCCCCGGGATGCCGAGCTCCATCGCCACCTTCCCCAGCCCGCCTTCGGCCGCCCAGCGGTTGATGTTGTGCTGCTCGGCGATGTCGTTCGTGCCCTGGCTGCCCGTGCCGAGCCCGGCGCCGAACCAGCCGAAGTTCTCCACCGCCCACACGAGCGGCTGCAGGCCGACCGCATTGACGCGCCGGGGCAAATCCGCGAAGACCGATTGCCCGCGCACGGCATACCCTTCGATCTGCTGCGCGTTTTCCACGGTCATCGACTTGGAGTACGAGTTCTGGACGAGGTCGGGCGCGATGAACCCGACGATGCCCACGTAGCCGACGAATCCCATCAGGAGCACGGCCATGCCCAGGCGCGCCATCCCGCGCTGCAGCCACGCGACCAGGAAGAGGTAGGTGCTGATGAAGATGGTGATCTCCACGAGCATCTTGCGCCGACCCGTGAGGATGCCCAGGCTCACGAGCAACGCGATCAGCCCCAATGCGAACAGGATGCGAAACAGGGTGGGCTTCTTGCCCAGGGACAGGATGAACACGAAGCACGCGATAGTCGCGGTGTGCCAGGCGGCGATCTCCGAGGCGCGGAAGAAGCCCGAGTGCGCCTTCAGGACCGTGCCCACGTCGTAGATGACCTGGCCTTCGCCGATCTCCCCGAGCGTGCGCCAGGTGAGGCCGATGTATTCGAAGTACACGCCCGACAGGCAGATGAGCGCGACGACGCTGTAGAAGAGCATCCAGCGCCGCACGCCCAGCACGCCGCGCCTGGACGCGTACTGGTAGGCGAGGACCACCGCGGGGATCGGCGCGAGCCATACCAGCAGCCCGATGCCCATCATGGTGGCGCTCCCGTAGCGGACGAAGGTGTGGAAAGCCTGGGCGATCACCAGGCAAAGGAAGAGCCAGAACGGCGCCTTCAGGTTCTGCCGCCAGCCCCGGATGACCGAGGGCCCGAGCGGCACCCGCACCAGCGCGGCGCGTATCCAGGCGATGCCGAAGATGATGCCCACGAGGACCACGTAGTACACCGGCTGTCCCGGGGCGAGCTTGCGCAGCGGATCCTGCGCGATGCCCACCACCACGCACATCACCAGGCCCTGGCGCCAGTCCAGCATGGTGAGCAGCCCGGCGAGGAGCAGGATGCCGATGGTGATTTCGTTCATGGGCCTGTCCCGGCTTCACGCAGCGGCAGCAGCCGCGGGCCGCGCCGCAGGAGCGCGAGGGCCCACGCCATGCCGCCGAACTCCGCCAGCAGCGTCGGCGGGATCCGCCAGGGATGGCGCAGATGGTAGCGGGTCGCGACGGCGCGCAGGGGGCGCGTGAGGAAGACGCCCATCGATCCGGTGCGAAGCCCGTGGTAGTAGGCGCCGACCGCGTGGTCCGGCCGCCAGGTGGTGAGGTGGCCGCCGAAGGTGCGCGTGCCGCCGTCGGAGGCTTTCAGGTGGTGCAGGCATGCCGCGGGCTCGAAGCGGATGCGGGCGCCGGCGGCCCGCAGGCGGTGGGCGAACTCGGCTTCGAAGCGGTACGCCACGCGCACGAAGTTTTCGTCGAAGCCGCGCAGGCGCAGCGCGAGTTCGCGCGGCAGGGAGAAATTCCCTCCCATGAATTCATGGAGCTCGGCCGGGCGCGTTTGCGCGAAATGGAAGTCGCCCGCGTCGAAATCCGCGAGCGACTCCTGCCAGGGCTGGATGACGCGGCCCGCCACCAGCGCGGCGGGGCCATGGCCGTGCGCGGCCGCGTGTCCGACGAGGAGGCCGGGCTCCGGGCGGATGTCGTCGTCCAGGAACAGCACCACGGCGCAGGCGGCGAGCTCGAGGCCGCGGTTCATCGCCGCCGTGATGGAAGGCTCCGGGAGCCGCACCCACCGGATGTCGCCGCTCGCGTCGAACGCGGCCAGCCGCTCCTCGGTCGCCGCGTCGTGGCGCTCCGTCTGGTCCATGACCAGGATCTCGCCGGCGCGCGGCGCGAGGGCGAGCAGGGATTCCAGCGTGGCCACCAGCACCCGGTCGCGCCGGTAGGTGGGGATCACGACGGACAGGTCGAGGCGGGGCGCGTCGTTCATTCCCGCACCCCGATCTGCCGCGCGGGCACGCCGGCGACGATGGCGCGGTCCGGCACGTCCCGCGTGACGACGGCGCCCGCCGCGACGATGGCGCCGTGACCGATGCTGACCCCCGCCAGCACGACGGCATGCGCGCCGAGCCAGGCGTCGTTGCCGATGCGCACGGCCTTCGTGTCGTGGCCCTGGCTCGCGATCGTCGCACCCCAGGCGCGCCGGTGGTGGTGGTCCGTGATGAAGCAGCCGGGCGCGATCAGCGCGTGGTCGCCGATGGTGAGTTCGCGCGCGATGTCGAACTCGGTCCCGAAGCCCACGAAGGCCTGCTCGCCCAGGTGGATGCGCGCATCGGGCTCCACGATCTTGATGTGGACCTGCCGCTCCAGTTGCACGCGTGGGCCGGTGTGGAGCAGCCACGGCCGCTCGATCGCGCAGTGCGCGCCGATGCGGGTCTTGGCCCCCAGGCGCGCACCGCGCGCGCGCCACCATGCCGCGCGCAGCCGGTCGAGGGCCGTGCGGACCAGGCCGCCCCAGCGGCGCTCGATGCGGACGATCGGGTTGTCCATGCGTCAGCCCGTGATGGCGCGTGCCCACGCCAGGAGGTGCAGCGGATACGCGCGCAGGGCCCGGCGGAAGTAGCGGCGGGCCGAGGCCGCGTCGGTCTGGCGCAGGCAGGAGCCGACGAAATAGTAGAACCGCGCGCGCTCGAGGCCGCGCACGGGTCCGCTCGAGCGCGGCGCGAGCGCGGGTGCGGCGGCGAGCAGCGCGGCGTCCCCCAGGCCCGCGCGCCGTGCGAGGGCGCAGCGGATCGCCAGGTCCGCCAGTTGCAGCTGGTCCTGGCGGCGGCGCGCGCTGATGCTGTCGGGCGAGAGGTGGGCCTCGTACGCCACGTCCTCTTCGCCGACGCAGCGGCCGTGTTCCGCGAACCGCAGCCACAGGTCGAGGTCCTGCGCGACGGCAAAGGGCGCGCGATAGCCGCCCACGCGTTCGTAGAGTTCCCGGCGGAACATGGTGGCGCCGTGGTGCGGCGGCCCCTCGATGCGTTGGACGGATAGTGCGGCCAGGCCTTCGTGCAGCCGATCGCCCGGGCGCCGGAGCGTGTACAGCGGCTCGCCCGCGGGAGCGACGTAGCGTACGGCGCCGGCGACCATCGCAGCGTCGGGCCGCGCGTCCAGCAGGGCGCATTGCCGCGCAAGTCGGCCGGGCAGCGACACGTCGCCGCAATCCTGGCGCGCGATGTAGCGCCCGGCAGCCTGCGCGCAGCCGGCGGCGAGCGCGCGCGTCAGGCCGGCATTGGCCTGGTGCACGACGCGCAGGCGGGAGTCGCGGCCCGCCTGCCGCTCCAGCATCGCGCCGGTCGCGTCGGTGGAGCCGTCGTCCACCACCACGAATTCGAAGTCCACGCCCTCTTGCGAGAGCACGCTGTCGAGCGTGGCCTGCAGGCGTGCGGCGCCGTTGTACACACCCATGACGACGGAGACCTCGGGCATGGCTTGCGGGTTCGTCATGCGGCGCCGCGTCCCAGCGTGGCCAGGCGCTTCAGCAGGGTGCCGGCCACGGGCCGCAGGAGGCGCAGGTTCTTCGCGCGCGCGAGTTCACGCAGCGAATTGGGAGACCACCCGGCGAGCGCCGTGCGCTGCAGCCACTGGCTGAAATAAGCGTGGTTGTTGTTCAGCAGGTTCCCGGCGGGATCGAAGGGCTTGGGCGAACCGCAGAACGAGTGCACCACGCCTTCGCGGCGGTCCGTCGCGGCCGTCGTGGGATAGAGGTGGGTGGTGAGGTCCGTGGGCATGGGGGCGATGCGGCCGCGCAGCACGAAGTTGATCACCGTCTGGTCGTGCGAGTTCAACTCCGTGCGGTAGCGGTCGCCGAATTCGAGGAACCGGCCGGTGATTCCTTCGCGGCGGCACCACGCCAGGTCCAGCAGCAACAGGCCCGAATGGAAGTAGGGCTCGTCGGGGCGCACCGACAGCCGGCCCGTGAGCGCGGCGTCGTGCGAATGGCCGAAATCCCAGCCGGGAAGGGCGCTCACCGGAATGCCGGGCGTGCACGCGCAGATCAGCTGGCGGATGTCCATCTCCACGATCACGTCCACGTCCATGTACAGCACGCAGTCGTGCGAGGGCAGCAGCTGCGCCAGCAGCAGGCGGCCGTACGGCATGCGCGTGCCGTAGAGCGCCGTCCAGGTGTCGAACCGGGCCAGGTCGAGCGGGCGCGCATGCAGGCGCGCCGGCGCGGGATTCATGGCGGCGGTTTCATGAAGGCGTCCGACGTCCGCCGTTGTCCAGCCTGCGTGGAACAGGTGCACCTCGAGAATCTCGGGGCCCCGCCAGTTCGCCAGCAGCGATGCCACGGCGACATGCGTGGGCGCGATCACGTTGTGGTCGGCGAAGAGCGCGACGGCCGTCATGTCGTGGCGCCTCGCGGGGGCTGCGGCAGCGCGAACAGCAGGTTGACTTCCCCCAGCGCAGCGAGTGCCGCCGCCGTCGGCTGCATGCGGCGAACCGGCCATCGCAGGGCCTGGCACTCGTAGCCCGGAACCAGCCCGCGCAGGAAGTCGGCGATCTCCATCGCGCTCGTGCCCGCGCTGCGGAAGGTGTCCGGGTTCATCTCCACGATGACCGCGCAGGCGCTGCGGCGGATGGTCTCGGCCATGCCGCGCAGCGCGAGCATTTCGGAGCCTTCCACATCCAGCTTGACGACGCGCGGAAGAAGGCCGGGCAGCGCGCTGTCCAGGGCGGTCGTCTCCACCCTGACCGACTTCGCGCCCTGCCCCGGCTGCGGGAACGCGGTGACCTGCCCGTGGTTGGCCGCGCCCGCGGTGTATTGATGCAGTTCGATCTCCCCGCCGGCGTCGGACAGCGCCTGGCCGTGGATGTGGACGATGCGGCCGTAGCCGTTGGCCTCCACGTTGCCGCGCAGGCGTTCGCGGTTCGGGGGAAAGGGCTCGAAGGCGTGCACGCGGCCCCGGTCGCCCACGCATTGCGCGGCGAGCAGCGAGAAATAGCCGACGTTGGCGCCCGCGTCCACGAACACGTCGCCCGGGCGAAGCAGGGCGCGGACGGCGCGCGCCGTCTCGACCTCGTACAGGCCGAACGCCATCGTGCAGTCGGGGTAGGCGTCCAGGTCGAGCTCCATGCGGGCGCCGCGGGGCAGCGCGAAGCGTCCCTTCCTCGCCTCGCGCGGATAGAGGCGCCGCGCCGCGCGCAGCAGCCGGTAGGCCCCCCGGCCGGTGGGCGTGACGGTGGCGTACGCCTGCAGGAGGCGAGAGGCGAGTCCGTGCATCGTCATCGCGCTGCTTCCCCGGCGCGCAGCGCCTCGATCCAGCGCGCCAGCCGCGCGGTCGCGGGCCATCCCAGCACGCGCGTGGCGGCGCTGAACGCGCGCAGGTCGCGGCGCCCGTCCGTGTCGATCGACAGGGCCAGCCGCAGGAGGCGCTCCGCTTCGGCGTGCAGCCCCTGCGCGCCGACCGTCCTGGCCATCCAGAACAGGCTGCGCGCGAAACGCTGCATCTCCGGTTCCCGCGCATCGATGCCCGCGCTGCCTGCGAGGGCCGCTACGCGCTCGTAGGCGAGCGCGCGCTCGCGCATCGCCGAAGGGTCGCTCTGCCAGATGGAGCACAGGCGGGGCCCTGCGTGATTGCGCGTCACGGCGATCCACGCGTCGCCGCAGTGATGCAGCTCGAGTCCGAGCACACCGGCCTGCGCGTCGTAGACCCAGTCTTCGAGCTGCCTGAGCCGCGGCCAGGGCCCGATGCGCTGCAGCGCGCCCGCGCGATACAGGGGCGTGAGCGTGGGCCAGAGCGGCTCGCGCAGCAACGCGGGAAAGAGCGTGCGGAACACCTCGCCGGTGCGCTGCGCCGGATCGGGCTGCATCACGCCCTGTTCTTCGGTGCGCGTCCTGCCGTAGGAAATATCGGCGCGCGGATCGGCGCGCAGGCCCTGCACCTGGATCGCGAACTTGTCCGGCAGCAGGAGGTCGTCGCTGTCGAGGAACTGCACGAACTCGCCCCGCGCCAGGGTGCGGCCGAGTTCGCGCGCGGCGCCGGGCCCCGCGTTGCGCTGGCTTTCGACGCGCACGATGGACGGGTGCTCTTCCTGCAGTTGCCGCGCCGCTTCGGGCGTGCCGTCGGTCGAGCCGTCGTCCACGATGATGATCTCGATCGGCCGCCAGGTCTGGGCGATCACGCTGGCCACCGCCTCGCGCAGCATCGCGGGCCGGTTGAAGACCGGGATGATGGTGCTGACGAGATCGGGCTGGGGGTGCATGCTCATGCCTCGAGGTAGTGCCGCGACCACAGCTCGAGCAGCAGCACGCGCCACGCGACATTGCGCAGGATGGACAGCGGATGCGGGAAGGCATAGCCCGTCCTTCCCTTGTCGAAGTAGTGGGCCATCGCGCCTCCCAGGCCCAAGCGGCGGCTCCATCCGCCGCCCAGCACCTGCTCGCGCGCGAAAGCGCGAAAGCCGGGGTCGCTGTCCATCCATTCGGCCGCCAGCGGCGCGCCGAATTTGGGGCGTGCGCTGGCCGCCGCCGGCAGCAGGCCCTCGCGGCGCGCCATGGCACGCAGCAGGTACTTGTTCTCGCCGCCGCGCAGCAGCCACTCGAGGGGCGTGCGCCATGCGAGCTCGGCGACGCGCCGATCCAGGTAGGGCGCGCGGGCCTCCACGCTCTCGGCCATGCTGGCCTTGTCCACTTTCATCACGTACTGATTGGGCAGTTGGCGGCACGATTCGAACAGGCGGATCGCATGGAAGGCGTCCCCGCCCGCGGCCGCGAGGTACTCGGCGAACACCCCGCGGAAGGCGCCGAAGAGGCTGCCGTGCCGCCGCCCCGCGTACTTCTGGTAGAGGCGGAACTGCCCCCAGGGACCCAGGCGCGCGGGGCCCCTGAAGATGTCGTAGCCGCCGAACAGCTCGTCCGCGCCTTCGCCCACCAATACGACCTTGATGCCCTGCTCGCGGCAGCGCCGGTACAGCAGGCGCGTGGTGACGGTGCCCCAGTCGGCAAAGAGGTCGTCGAACACCCAGGCGCCCTGCATCGCCTCGCGCCGGACCTCGTCGGCGGTGACCAGCACCTCGAGGTGGCGCGAGCCGATGAATCCGGCGACTTCGCGCGCGTTCGGCCGCTCGTCGATGCCCGACCGGTCGAAACCCATGCTGATGGTGAGCAGCGGGCCTTCGCGCCGCGCGAGCGCGGCGACCACGCTGGAGTCGAGGCCGCCGGACAGCAGCAGCCCGAGCGGCACGTCCGCGACCAGGTGTTCGCCGACCACGCGGCGCATCGCCTGCGCGAGTTCTTCGATGCGTTCGGCCTCGTCGCGGGTATCCGCGGCATCGGGCGCCGGCGGCGTGAACCAGCGCACGTGCGCGGCGATGCGTCCCTCGCGAAGCTCCATGCGCTGGCCCGGCTCCAGCTTGGCGACGCCGTCCAGGATCGTGCGTCCGGTCTCGAACACGTAGCCGAACTCCATGTACTGCGCGAGCCCCGCGCGATCGGCCTCGGCCCGGAAGTCCGGGAGGGCCCGGAAGGCCTTCACCTCCGAGGCGAACACCAGGCCGTCGGGACGCGCGAGGTAGTACAGCGGCTTCATGCCCGTGGCATCGCGTGCCAGGTGAACGGTGCGCGTGCGAGGATCCCAGAGCGCGAGCGCGAACATGCCGCAGAAGCGTTCGAGGCACGCGGCGCCCCACTCGATGAAAGCGCGCAGCACCACCTCGGTGTCACCGCTCGACGCGAAACGGTGGCCGCGCGCCTGCAGTTCGCGCCGCAGTTCCCTGAAGTTGTAGAGCTCGCCGTTGTACGCGAGCACGATGCCCGTCGCCGCGTCCATCATGGGCTGGTGGCTGGTCGGCGCGAGGTCGATGATGCTCAGGCGCCGGTGCGCGAACGCGACGCCGTGCGAGGTGTCCTCGAAGCTGCCGCTGTCGTCCGGGCCACGGTGCCGCATGAGGTCGGCCATCGCGACCGCCTGACTCAGCGGGCGCGCATGCGCATGGGCCGTCATCCAGCCGGCGATGCCGCACATCAGGCGTCCCCGCCTGCTTCGCGCGCCGGGCCCGGCGAACTGCCGCGCGCCACGCGGCGCAGGCGTTCGATGCGCTCCTGCGGTGCCAGGGCCGAGAGCGTGGCGTAGCGCTGCATGGTGGGATTGTCCGCGTTCTGCTTGTGCGCCTGCGCGGCGTGCCAGAGGTGCACGAGCGGAAGGAACCCGTGGCGCCACACGCGCCGCGTCGAGGCGCGCTCCCAGAATTCGTTGTCCTCCCCGCCCCAGCCCACGAACGATTCGTCCATGCCGCCGATGGCGTCGAACGCCTCGCGCGTGATCGCGATGCTGCCGCCGCCCTCGGCGTTCTGCATGATCGAGACCGGCGCGGCGGCGAACAGGCCGTGCGGCGATGCCGCGAGCGAACGCGAGTGTTCCTCGCCGAGGTAGAAGATGAAGCGCTTGAGGTTCACGACCTCGTAGCCGGCGCCGGCGATCGCCGACGCGTGGTGCGCGTAGTCGCGCGGCACCAGCAGGTCGTTGTCGTGCAGCACCAGCACGCGGCCGCGCGCGTGCGCGGCCGCTGCATTGAAGGCCCACGAACGCGCGTAAGGCATCGCAGGGTCGGGTGGAGGCGTGTGCAGGTAGTGCACCCACGCGGGCAGGCGCCCGGGCAGGGAGGGCTGCGTGTCCTGCTCCACCACCCAGCATTCGACGGCCGCGTCCTGCTGGCCGGCGATGGTTTCCAGCGTGGCGAGCAGCGCGGGAAGGCGCGACAGGCCGCGGTGGCCGATGAGGAAGGACACCTCGGGGCTGCCCGCGCGAGTCGCCGGGGCCGGCGCGCGACCGATCGGGTGGTCGGCCAGCGCACGGCGCATCAGCGCTCGCCCCAGCGCGGGCAGGTGCTGGGGCGCATGCAGGTCCGACGTCCATTGCCACAGGCAGCGGTAGCCCCGCCCGCCCGGCCCGGCTTCTAGCCGCTCGCCGCGGTTGCGGATCGCAAGGTAGTCGCCACCGGGGAACCACAGGCGCGGGACGTAGCGCGGCACGTCCCGCAGCCAGACGCCGAGGGTGGAGCGCATGCCGGCCGGACCGCCCGTCACCGCATCCTCGGCTTGAAACCCAGGCGCCGCTTCACGCGCGAGAGCAGCGCCCAGAGGGGATCGCGCCCGGGAAGGAGGTCGCGCCGCGGAAAGCGCGGGTCGGCCAGCGCGGCGGGGTTTGCGAGGAGCGCGGCGTAGAGCGCGCGCGTGCGCAGCCCCCACGCGTGCGGCGCGGCGTAGCGGTGGCGCGCCAGGTGCATGCCCATGCGTGCGAAGCGGCGCTGGCGCGCGTCGAGCCGGCCGCCGTCCAGCAGGTCCTGCGCGGCACGCTGCCAGTCGCGTGCGATGCGCTCGCGCTGCGTGTCGCGCTGCTCGTCGTGGTACCGGTAGCGCGCAAGGCGGCGGTCGATCTTGGCCACGGGAAAACCCAGCGCGATGCGCAGCCAGTAATCCGCATCCGCGGCGTAGCTCACTTCGGGCCGCCACCGGCCCGTGGCCTGCATGGCCTCGCGCGTGAAGAAGGCGCCGGGCTGCGGGATGTATTGCAGCCGGCCGAGGTAATGCGCGAAGTCGAACGGCCCCTGCTCGTCGACACCGATCTGGCGCGACTGCGCATCGATCAGTTCGACGTCGCCATACACGAGGCCGCAGCCGGGGTGCGACTGCAACGCCTGCACGGCGGCCGTCACCGCGCCGGGCAGGAACACGTCGTCCGAACTCTGGATGGTGAGGATGTCGCCGCGCGCCCGGTCGAGGCCCTTGTTCACCGCATCCACCACGCCGCGATCCGGCTCGCTCCACCACTGCAGCTCGGGGGCGTCGAAGCCGCGCAGCACGTCGACGGTCTCGTCCTTCGAGCCGCCGTCCAGCACCAGCACTTCCAGCGGGCGGTAGTCCTGCGCGAGGCAGGAAGCGAGGGTCTCGCGGATGAACCGGCCCTGGTTGTAGCTGGGCACGATGATGGTGACGAGGGGAGCGGAGGCCACGGTCAGAACGCAACGAAGTGGTCGAAGCGGCGCTCGTCGTTGCCCCGCTTCTGCAGGGCCACGAGCTGGCAGGCGTCGATGGGCGCCTGCAGCGCGCGAGAGGCAGCGGACGGCGTGAAGGCATCCCGCACCGCGCGATGGAGCGTCTTGCGGGCGAGGGCCTTGGCGGTCTGCCGCCAGCCCGTCGGCACCGCGCGCGGCGCGCCCTCCAGGAACGTGTAGGCGCGGTTGGTGACGATGAAGTGCGCGAGGCGCTGCAGGCCGGGGTAGCCGACGTCGTCCAGCACCATCACCCCTCCCACGTCCATCATCCGGTCGAGGTAGAAGAAGTCGACCAGGGTGTGGTCGAAGGTGTGCCAGCCGTCGATGAAGGCGAACTGGATGCGCGTGCCCTGCGCGGCCAGCCGCGGCAGCAGCGATTGCGAAGATTCCTCGTGGAGGCGGTAGCGCGCGCCGAAGCCGGCGCGCTCGATGTTGTGCAGCCCGCCGCCCTGCCAGGTCGCATCGTGCTGCGCCGGGTCCATGCCGATGAGTTCGCCGTCGCCGTGGTCCTTCATCGCCTCCAGGATGTGCAGCGAACTGATGCCGTAGGCGAGCCCGACTTCGCAGCCCAGGCGGGGCCGCGCCTTTTCCACCGCGCGGCGCAGCACGTCGCCGCTGCGGCTGTCCACGCCGGAATGCACGGGCGCGTGCCGGCCGTCCGGCAGCACGGTGCGGCCGGTACGCTCGATCTCCTGCAGGACTGCGCTCATGGCCCGGCGCCCGTCGCGGCCGCCACGTCGGCGATCCAGCTTTCGACCAGGGGCAGCTCCCGCTGCGGCACGAGGTCCGCCTTCACCAGCGCTTCGTAGCAGCGAAGGAGATTGCCTCCCGTCTGTTCCGGGCCGGGCGGCAACTCCAGCGCTTCCAGCACCTGGCGGAACCGCTCGTTGCCCAGGTAGCCGGGCACCTCCTGCTCGAAGTCGCGCATGAGGTTGTGCGGGTTCCTGTCCTGGAACATCTCGGGGCCGTGGAACACCAGTTCGTGGCCGAGGGCCCACAGGCAACGCTGCGCCACGAAGCTGCGCCAGATGTCCGTCATGCGGAAGCTCACGAAGCTCGGCAGGTACATGAGGGGGAAGGCCTGCGGGAACCACCAGGTGCTCTGGCTGTTGAACGGGCACCACGTGCCGGGGGCGAGGCTGACGCTCGGCGCGTCGTCGAAAGTGATTTCCCGGTCCATCACGAGGCGCCACACCGCGTCCACGTCGGGCGAGCCGTTGGCCAGGCCCTGCTGGATCGGCGCCGTGACGGCGCGTGCCGGCGCGAGGGGCGGCACGGGCAGGTTCGCGCCCGCATGGTCGAGCGGCAGGCCGCGGGGCCACACATGCGCGCCGGTGAACCAGCGGTACGCATTGACCCAGCCGGCCTGCGCGCAATGGCGCGCCTGGAGTGCGGCCTGGCGCGGCGCCCACGTGGCCAGCGGCGCGTTGTCGTCGTCGGTGTCGAAGACGAAGTCGGCCTTGCGTGCCATGGCCTGCAGGTAGCCGAGGTTCTTGCGCGCGTAGTGGTTCTCCGGCAGCTGCGCCGCGATGCCGAACGCCATCTGGCGCTGCGCGTCGATGCCGAGGAATTCGACCCCCTGCGGCCAGTCGGCCCGGGGCGTCTTGCGGTCGCCCACGACGATGGTCCCGTGGCCGTGCGCGAGACCGCGGCCGACCATGTCCTGCACGGAGGGGCAGGGCCCCTGGATGGTGGTGATGACGGTGAAACCCATCGCGATGTTCCTGTTCCTGTTCAGGCGAATGCCCGGTCGTTGCCGGCGAGGCGGCCGGCACATTCTGCTTCGATTGCGCGCAGCGAATTGTCGATGGAGACGGGCAGGCCGCCATCGCCGTACACGCTGCCGGGCCACTCGTCGAACCCGTCCGCCGCGCCTTGCGGCGCGCCGCCGTGGCGCCGCAACCAGTTCGCGAGGGCCGCGGGTACGCCCCAGCGGTCGAGGCGGCCGTAGGCCACGCGCGGCGGCACGGCGGCCGGCGCGAGGGGCGGAAGGGTGGACAGGGCGGCGAACGCATCCCGCCAACCCTGCAGCATCGTGGAGCGGTCGTAGCGCCCTGCCACCGATTCGCGCGCGCGTGCGGAGAGGCCGGCAAGCAGCGCCGGGTCGCGCGAGAGGCGATCCAGGTGCGACGCGGCCAGCGCCACGTCGCCTACCGGAAAGCTCAGGCAGTTGTGCCCCGGCCGCAGCAGGCCTTCGGCGGCAAAACCGAAATATTCGCTGACCACCGGCACGACCCCGTTCTGCATGGCCTCGATCAGGGCGAGCGGGCTGCCCTCGGTGACCGAGGCGAGCACCAGCGCATCGAGTTGCGGATACACCTCGCGATACAGCACGGCGCGCTCCTGGAACCCGAGGAAGCGCGTGGGCGGCCGCGGTTCGATGGCGCGCACCGCCGCTTCCGTCGCGGCGCGGTCGGGACCATCGCCTGCCACCGTCATCGCGATGGGTGTCCCCTCGCGCACGCACGCGCGCAGGACGGCCGCGACGTCGCCGGATCGCTTGATGCTGTTTTCGATGCGGCCGACGTATCCCACGCGCAGGGGCCCGGCGCGGGGCGCGCGCGGATGGGCCGCAACCGGCACCCCGTTGCGCACCCACCGCACGCGCTCGGGGGCGAATGCCTGCGACGCGGCCAGCCACCGGTGCTGCAGGCCGCTCACCACGACGACGGTGTCGATCACGTGCCGGTAGCCGACGAGGTCGGCCAAGGTCCCCGTGTGCAGCGAGTGCACGGCGCAGAGCAGGCGCGCCTTGCCGCCTCGCGCGCGTTCCGCTACGAGCGCGGGCAGCGCATCCCCGATCGCCAGCGGCATGACCGCGTCGGGCGCGACCTGCCGCACCAGCCGGCCCACGGCGGCCTGCCGCGCGGAAGGGGTGGCCGCGCGTCCGTCCATCAGGTGCACCTGGCGCATGTATGGATGGTGGGCGACGAACTGCTCGGGGTCGTTGTGGCGCCGGCCGAGGGCGAGGCCGTAGTGGATGTCCCAGCCCCCTTCCTGCAGGAAGGGCAGCACCTCGGACATCCAGGCTTCGATGCCTCCCCAGTGGTTGTGGGTCTGGCTCAGCACCAACAGGCGGGGCATGCGGCGTCCGGGTCAGCGGCGCACGCCGATGAAGTAGATGCCGCGCCCGCTCAGGTCGATGCCGTGCGCATGGTCGGCCACGTCCGCGACGCGCTGGTGCAGCGCATCGAAGTGGCGGGCGAGGAAATCCATGATGACGGGCGTGCCGATGCGCAGCGGATGCCCGGCGTCGAAGCGGTGCCGGCTCTCGCTTTCGACTTCGCCCGTGTCGTAGAGCCGGTCGTGGAACACGAACGCGGCGCCGGGCTTCGAGATCCGCAGCAGGGCTTCGAAGATGCGCGGCGCATCGAAGCAGTGCTCCAGGACATTGATCATCACCACCAGGTCGAAGGCACCGCAGGCGGGCATCTCCTCGATCGGGAATGCGAGCTTCCGCTCGACCGGGATCCCCTGCTCCAGCCAGGCCGGCCGCACGGTGCGCACGAGCCGCCGCAGCGCCCGGCCCGGCAGCGAAGTGCCGAGCGAGCGCTCGAGGCCGCTGGGTGCCACCTTCACGCGGCCGTGCCGGTAGGTGCAATGCCGGTGCGCGGGGTAGCTCGCGATGAGCGGATCCAGCAGGACGCAGCGGCCGATGGACATGTGCCTCGCCAGCACGCGCAGGTTGGTGAAGGGGCCGCAGCCCAGCTCGATGGCGCGGTCGAACGCGCGCCCCGCGATGGCGGCATAGTGGTCGAAGGAAGCGGCGTGCTCGTCGTTGCGGTCGTCGGTGGCATGCGCCGCATCCTCCATCCACGTCCTGCGCTCGTAGCGCTGCGCAAGCTGCCAGCGCTCGAGCGGCACCTTCACGATGCCCTTGCCGTCCTCGATGTAGCGGGCGTCGTTGTGCTGCTCGAGCAGCGTGCGCGCGGCGTCGCCGAGCGTCGCCTGCAGGTTCTCGTCCACGTAGAGGTACTCGTCCTTCACGGCGCTTCTCCTTCCAGGGGCATCGCGGCGCTGTCGATGGCGTCGAGGTGCAGCGCCTCGCGGCGCCACGCGAGGCGCGGGCGCACCGTGCCCGCGGGCCGCCAGTGCCAGCCCGGCGCGCGGGGAAAGTCGTCCGCCACGGTGAAGGAGATGATGGAGTGCTCGGTGGTCACCACCTCCTGGCGGTCGCGCACCAGCAGCACGTCCAGCGTATAGAGGCCGTCGTTGAGCAGGTGGCCCGGCACTTCGCAGGTGAAGGTGTAGGTGCCCGCGCTCGCAGGTCCGCCGTCGATGCGGTCCTCGAAGAAGCTGCCGCTGCTGAACACCATCACCTGCTGGTCGTTGTAGCAGTGCAGGAACACGTCGATGTTGTCTTCGCCGACGAGCGTGGCGTCGACTTCGATCGACATTCCCGCGATGCCGGAGATGGGGCCCGCGTCGGGCCCGCTCGCCGGGACCACGGCCACGCGCGTCACGTGCGGCTCGCGCGCGGACGCGGCGCCGGGCTTGACGCTCACCTGGTAGGTGGACGCGGCATGGCCGGCATACTGGTCCAGCACGGCGCCGATGGGACCCATGCCCGCGAGCTGCCCGCGCTCCAGCAGCAGGCCGGTGGTGCACAGGTTGCGCAGCGCGGTGAGGTTGTGGGAGACGAAAACGACGGTGCGCCCGCCGCGCGCGACGTCGCCCATGAGGCCGAGGCAACGCTTCTGGAAGTCCGCGTCGCCCACGGCGAGCACTTCGTCCACGAGCATGATGTCGGCCTCCACGTGCGCCGCGACGGCGAACGCGAGGCGCACGTACATTCCGCTGGAATAGCGCTTGACGGGCGTATCCAGGAATTTCTCCACGCCCGCGAACGCGACGATGGCGTCGAGCTTGCGGTCGATCTCGCGGCGCGTCATGCCCAGGATGGTGGCGTTCAGGAAGATGTTCTCGCGCCCCGTGAGTTCGGGATGGAAGCCGGTGCCCACCTCGAGCAGGCTCGCGATGCGCCCGCGCACCGTGATGCGCCCGCGCGTGGGCGCCGTGATGCGGCTCAGCATCTTGAGCAGCGTGCTCTTGCCCGCGCCGTTGCGGCCGACCACGCCGAACACCTCGCCCGGCGCGATCTCGAAATCCAGCCCGCGCAGCGCCCAGAAGCGCGAAGCCTGCCCGTCCTCGCCGGCGTCGCGCGCCGCGCTCCGGCGTGCGGGCGAGCGCAGCGCGCGCGACAGCAGTTCGTAGAAGGTGGAAGGCGGCTGGCGCTGCGCGCCGACCGTGTACTCTTTCCAGAGGTCGCTGACCTGGATGGCGTAGGGGCTCATCAGATGATGTCGGCGAACCTGCGTTCGACCTTCTCGAAGTAGCTCACGCCGAGCGCGAAGACCGCGATCGCCGTCGCGAACGAAATGGACAGGCCCAGCAGGTCGAACGGCCTGCCGAGGAACGCCGCGCGGAATCCCTCCACCAGCCCGCTCATCGGGTTGAGGTAGAGCAGCCACTGCCAGCGCGGGGGAACGATGGAGACCGGGAAGATCACCGGCGTCACGTATAGCCAGATCTGCACGAGAAAGGGCGTGAGGTGCGTGAAGTCGCGATAGGCGACCGTCAGCGCGGACAGCAGCGTGCCGACGCCGAGCGCGGTGAAGACGAGCGCGGCGAGCAGCAGCGGCGCCGCGAGCAGCTGCCACGTCCACGGCACGCCGTACCAGACCATCATGAGCAGCAGGATGCCGATGGACACGAGCAGGTCCGCCAGCCCCGCGCCCACGGACGCGAGCGGGATGATCAGGCGCGGGAAGTAGACCTTGCTCACCAGGTGTGCGGAGCCCACCAGCGAGCCGCCTGACGCGCTGATCGCGCCGGCGAAGAAGGTCCAGGGCAGGAGCCCGGCGAAGACGAAGATGGGGTAGGGCAGCCCGTCCGAGGGAATCCGCGCGAGCGCGCCGAAGACGACGCTGAAGATGAGCATCGTCGTGAACGGACGGATCACGGCCCAGGCCGCGCCCAGCACCGTCTGCTTGTAGCGCACCTTGATGTCGCGCGTCGCCAGCACCCACAGCAGCTCGCGGTAGGCCCAGAGCTCGCGCCAGTCGAGCATGTGCCAGCCGCGGGGCGGCTCGATCACCGTCACGTGTTCGTGGTCGAAGTAGGCGTTGGCGCGGGGTTCAGACATGGGGGACCGCGGCCTCTTCGGTGGACAGGCCGGGAAACACCGACCCGAATGCATGCGCGAAGTCCGCGTCCACCGCGGCGGTGGCGTAGCGGCTTTCCACGAGCCGGCGTGCGGCGAGCCCCATGCGGCCGCGCAGCGCGCGGTCGGCGAGGAGGGCGCCGGCCGCCTCCGCCATCGCCTGGGGCGAGGCGTCGGCCAGGCATCCCGTTTCCCCCGGGATCACGAATTCTTCCGGCCCGCCGCAACGCGTGGACACGACCGGCACACCGCAGGCCATGGCTTCGAGCGCCGCGATGCACAGGCCTTCCTGGTGCGAGGGCACGACGAAGATGTCCAGCGTCTGCAGCTGCTCGCGCATCTGGTCGTGCGACAGGTCCGGCAGGAAGCGCACGTGACCGTCCAATCCCAGCGCCTGCACGTCGCGAAGGATGCGGGCATCCGGCGCGTCGCCCATGAGCAGCCCTGTGGCCTCATGGCCCTGCGCGCGCAGGCGGGCGATGGTCTGCAGCAGGAGGCCGATGTTCTTGCGCGGGTCGCGAAAGCGTCCCGCGAAACCCAGGCGGCCGGGCACCACGGCATCCGGCCGGGGCACGAACAGGTCGCTGCGGATCGGCACGGGCAGGATCGACGTGCGGAACTGCGGCCCCGCCAGGCCGCCAAGAACGCGTGCCGTGTGCTGGCTGAGCGACAGCACGCTTCCGCCGGCGAGCAGCTTCTTCTCCAGGCGGCGGATCACCGGGGCGTTGACGCAGGTGTCCAGCAGCCTGCGCAAGAGCGGGAAGTGCCGCACGCGGTCTTCGCGGTCGCCCTGCCAGTCCGTCGCCACCCACGCGAGGTACGGGCGGCCCGTGCGCCAGAACGGCGTCGCGGCGAGCGCGTTGCCCGACACGGCGACGAAGGCATCGCAGCTGTCCATCACCTGGCGCCAGTAGCTGTTCGCGGCGTAGTGCGTGAATTCGAGTTCCGGCAGCCAGGCGCCGATCGCATGGCTTTCGCGCGCGTCGTACGCGATGCCCCGGCGGCCGCCGGCGCGGCGCTGCAGCAGGCGGAAGGACGGCACGGAGAGCTGGGGCACGACGCTGTAGGGCGCGTAGTGCGCCAGCACGGGCTCGAGCCCTCGTGCGGCGAGGTGGCGGATGACGAAACTCGTCATCGCGCTCACGCCGCCGGGGCCCGGCGCGATGGTCGACACCAGCACGCGCGGCACCCGCGCGGAGCGTCCGCAGCCGGCCGCGCGCGCGGGCCGCGCGCTCGCCCCGTACGTGTAGCGCGCCCAGCCGCGCAGCCCGCGTGCCGCGTGGCCCGGCGCGCCGAGCCACTCGCGCACCGGCACCAGGAAGCCGGTTTTCGGGCGTTGCAGCACGTCGCGCGAGAGCCCGGGCGCCGCGGATTGCGCGACCTGCCGCTTGCTCACCTGCGGGTGCGCCGCGATCCAGGGCGCGGCCGCGCGCAGCAGCTCGACGTCGACGAAGGGCACGCGGATCTCGAGGGAGTGCGCCATGCCGGCCCAGTCGGCGTCGCACAGGAGCTGGTGGCGCATGTACCAGGACATCTCGAGCGCGCTCACCGCCAGGCGGCTGCGCCCCGCGCCATGGAACTGCGCGGCGTCGCCGTCCAGCCGGGCGAGCTGCTGCAGGTCCCGCCAGCCATCGCGTGCCATGTCGGGGTCCATCACCTGCGGCAACTCCCAGGGCATGAACAGGCCGCGGCGCAGCAGGTAGGCGCCGCCGAGCGTCCCGCCGTATTCGAGGAGCCCCGCGTACTTGGGCGAGGTGAGGCGGCGCACCAGCGGGTCGGACAAGGTGCGGACGAATCGTCCGAACGCCGGCACGCGCGCAAACGGTGCGGCGAGGCGGGCGAGCAGCGGGGTTTGGCGAAAGCTCGGGTAGGAGCCGAGCAGTTCATCGCCGCCCAGCCCGGAGAGCGCCACCTTCATCCCTTGCGAGGCGGCCGCGCGCGCGACGAACCAGGTGTTGACGCCGTCGATCGAGGGCTGGTCCATGGCGGCCAGCAGGCGCTCGCGCTCGGCCTGGAAGTCCTGGCGCTCCACGCTCACCTCGGTGTGGCGGGCGCCCAGCTGACCGGCAATGTCGCGGGCCATCGGCGCTTCGTCATGGGCGCTTCCGGCGTATTCCGCGAAGGCCAGTGTGAGGGTGCGGGGAGATGCGCCCGCAGCCGTGGCGAGGGACGCGAGCATCGAGGAGTCCAGGCCCGCGGACAGGAAGATGCCCACCGGCACATCCGAGACGAGGTGCGCGCGCACGCTGTCGCGCAAGGCGGCGGCGATGGCGTCGCGTGCGTCCTCTTCGGTCCCTGTGGCGGGATGGGCCGACGCGTCGCGCAGGATGTCCGCGACCAGGCAATAGGGCTGCGGCGGCTGCACGCCGTTTTCGCCCGCCCACATGAAGTGGCCCGGCTGCAGGCAGCGGATGCCGCGGTAGAGCGTCCACGGCGCGGGGACGCTGCCCCAGAGGAAGTACCCGGCGTGGCCCGCGGGCTCGGGGCGCCGGTCGACGTCCGCCTGCAGCAGCGCCTTCACCTGCGAAGCGGCCCTCAACGTGCGGCCGTCGTCGGCGTAGTACAGGGGCTTGATGCCGAAGGCGTCGCGCGCGAGCAGCATCGCGCGCCGGCGGCCGTCCCACAACGCGAAGGCGAACATGCCGCGCAACTTCTCCAGCATGCGCGTGCCGTGAAGCGCATAGAGCTCGAGCAGCACCTCCGTGTCGGAGTCGCTCCTGAACGTGCGGCCGGCGGCCAGCAGTTCGGCGCGCAGTTCGCGGTAGTTGTAGATCTCGCCGTTGAAGCTGATCGTGAGCGAGCCGTCGGCGCTGCGCATCGGCTGCGCACCGCCTTCGGTGAGGTCGATGATGGACAGGCGCCGGTGCCCCAGGCCCACGCGCCCGTCCGCCGAAAACCACTCGCCGGTGCCGTCCGGTCCGCGCGCCGCCATGTGGTCGCGCACGGCCCGCAGTTCCGCGCGATCGACGGGGTCCGCGGACCCGGAATAGGCGAAGGCCGCCGCGACACCGCACATGCCGTCAGCCCGCCTTGAGCAGTTCGTCGAAATACGCGATCGTCTTGCCCAGTCCCTCGTCGAGCTGCACCCGCGGGGACCACCCGATGCGCTCGCGCGCGAGCGAGATGTCGGGCTGGCGCTGCATCGGGTCGTCGCTCGGCAGCGGACGGCGCACGATGGCCGAGCGCGAACCGGTGAGCTCGATCACGCGGGTCGCGAGCTGCAGGATGGTGAATTCGTGCGGGTTGCCGAGGTTCACCGGGCCGGGAAAGTCCGCCGGCGTCGCCATGAAACGGACGAAGGCGTCGATGAGGTCGTCGACGTAGCAGAACGACCGGGTCTGCGAGCCGTCGCCGAAGATCGTGATGGGCTCGTTGCGCAAGGCCTGCACGATGAAGTTGGACACGACGCGCCCGTCGTTCGGGTGCATGCGCGGCCCGTAGGTGTTGAAGATGCGCGCCACCTTGATGTCCAGCGCGTGCTGGCGGTGGTAGTCGAAGAACAGCGTTTCGGCGCAGCGCTTGCCCTCGTCGTAGCAGGAGCGCATGCCGATCGGATTGACGTTGCCCCAGTAGTCCTCTTTCTGCGGATGCACGCTCGGGTCGCCGTAGACCTCGCTGGTGGACGCCTGGAAGATCCGGCAGCGCAGGCGCTTGGCCAGCCCCAGCATGTTGATCGCCCCATGCACGCTCGTCTTGGTGGTCTGCACCGGGTCGTGCTGGTAGTGGATCGGGCTCGCCGGGCACGCGAGGTTGTAGATCTGGTCGACTTCGAGGTAGAGCGGGAAGGTGACGTCGTGCCGCATGAACTCGAAGGCGGGGTTGCCGTGCAGGTGCGCGATGTTGCGCTTGTTGCCGGTGAACAGGTTGTCCGCGCACACCACCTCGTTGCCGTCCGCGAGCAGGCGGTCGATCAGGTGCGAGCCCAGGAAGCCCGCGCCGCCAGTGACCAGGATGCGCTTGTGGGGGTTGTAGATGCGCATATCAGGCGGCGGGCGCCGCTTCGGCGTGGGCGCGGAAATCCGCGTAGGCCAGGGCGAGGCCCTCTTCCAGCGGCGTGCGCGGCTTCCAGCCCAGGGCGAGCAGCCGCGACGAGTCGATCAATTTGCGGGGCGAGCCGTCGGGACGGCTCGTGTCGAAGGTGATCCGGCCCTCGTAGCCGACGGTGCGTGCGACGGCGTGCGCGAGTTCCGCGATGCTCACGTCGCTGCCGAAGCCCACGTTCAGCAGGCCCTGCATGGGCCGGGTGTTCGCCTGCCAGTCGGAGGTGGAGAGGTTCATCACGTGCACGCTGGCGAGGGCCATGTCGTCCACGTAGAGGAATTCGCGCCGCGGCGTGCCCGTGCCCCATACCGCGACGCTCGGGGCGCCCGCGCGCTTCGCTTCGTGGAAGCGCCGCATCATCGCGGGCACGACGTGGCTGTTCTCCGGGTGGTAGTTGTCGCCGGGGCCGTAGAGGTTGGTGGGCATCACGCTGCGATAGTCCGTGCCGTATTGCCGGTTGTAGCTCTCGCACATCTTGATGCCGGCGATCTTGGCCACGGCATACGGCTCGTTCGTGGGCTCCAGCGGGCCGGTGAGCAGGGCGTCCTCGTTCATCGGCTGCGGTGCGAGCCGCGGATAGATGCAGCTGGAGCCGAGGAACAGGAGCTTGCGCACGCCGGTGAGGTAGGCGGCGTGGATCACGTTGGCCTGCACCATGAGGTTGCTGTAGATGAACTCCGCCGGGTAGGTGTTGTTGGCGTGGATGCCGCCCACGCGGGCGGCCGCCAGGTACACCTGTTCGGGCCGCTCGCGCTCGAAGAATCCCTGCACCGCGCGCTGGTCGGTGAGGTCGAGTTCGGCGCGCGAACGCAGCACGAGCGTGGACGCGCCTTGCGCGCCGAGGGCACGCACGATGGCGCTGCCCACCATGCCACGGTGGCCGGCGACGAAGATTTTGGGTGAAGCCGTCATGTTGGGGCGGCGATGCGCGCGTGGGCGCAGGTCGCTGGGGCCGCAGTCCGATGTTGAACAGAGTTGGCGGTCACCGCAGGAACCGCCGGAGAGCCCACATCATGACCGACGCCGCGCGGTTCGGCAAGGCGCGCGCCCTCTGGGCGGGCCTCTTCCGTGAAGTCCTGCGCACAAGCGCGCCGCCCCTGCGCTGCGGCGTCTCACCGTCCGGCCGCAGCCACCCATCGGCCGTCGCCCGCACGGGCCAGCAGCGGCATGAAATGTTCGGCGGCAAGGCTGCCGCCAGGCGACCGGCGCGTGAAGGCCATGTTGGCGAGGTCGCTGGCGCTCGAGGCGACCAGCACGCCCAGGCCGGTGGGCGCCAGGCGTGCCGCCGCTTGCGGGAACAGTTCGTCCACGCGCGCGAATCGCGTGGCGAAGGCCTCGAGCTCGAAGTCGACGCGCGTCACCTCCGAGCGCGCATCCAGAAGCCTCAGTTGAACCCGCGCGGCCCGCGCGTAACCGGGATGACCCGCGTGGGTGATGGCGACCTCGGTCGAGACACCGGGCCGCTGCAGCACGCGGCACCACGATTCGATGGCGACGGGATGCGCCATCCGGTCGCGGCGCGCGAGACGCACCACGGAATTCCACTCGTCGCTCCAGGTCATGACGTGCGCGACGCTGGCCGCGCTCCGGTATTCGACGAGCGCCTGCAGCCTGCGCGGCACGGCCTGCTTCGACCCGGCGGAAAAGGACAGCGCGATGTGGCCGCGGAAGTGCCGGGAAGGATCGGGCAGGAGCCCGGCGACGTCCGCCCGGGCCAGGCCGTGCCGCGAGGCGATGAGCCAGCCGGCCCGCTCGGCCACGCAGCGGCCCTGCAGGTCGTAGAGCCGCGCGTCCACCGGCACGTCGGCCTCGAAGTCGCCGTGCGAATGGAGCAGGTTCACGAAGGTGCGCGTGGTCGCGTCGTGGATGACCGCCGCCGGGTCGACCTCCCCGCCGATGAGCGCATGCACGAAGTGGGGCAGCGCGGCCCACTCGTAGACATCGCCGGCGTGATAGGCCCCGTAGCGGGCCCCGGTGGTCTCGACGTAGGGACGCGTGAACAGTCCGCGGGATGCGAAGCGTGCGCTGACCGTGGCGGGCCCGCCGTCGCACAAGCGCGCAAGGTCGGGCATGGCTTCGCGCAGGCCGATACGGTTGACGCTGAAAGGCGCCATGGCGCGCGCATGCCGCACGGTGCGAATGTCGCCGCTCGCGCTGCGCACGGAAATTTCGAGTGCGCCCGCGGCCTGCGCCTCTTCGCCGTTGAGGATGACCAGCGCGTTGTGCTCGTCGGCCGTCTCGGCGATGACCACTTCGGTGATGCGCTGCGTCAGGTGACGCCCGCGCTGGATGACCTGGTCGGAGTGCAGGTGCGCCATTTCGCCGCCCGGGCCGCGCCAGTCCACGAGCGGATAGAGGCGGTGGAAGTGGCGCCGCGCGGGCTCGCTCGGCGGGCCTTCGGTGCAGGCGTATAGCGCAAGGATGCCGTCGCCGGCGCCGCGCCACGGTCCGGGCTCGCCGCTGTCGATCAGGACGGGACGGTCGGCCGCCAGGTCCATGCGCCAGCTCGCGGCGAGGCTGCCCGACGCATCGAAGAGCCGCGCCTCGAGATGGACGCGGTCGTCGAAAGGCTGGACCGCGCCCCAGAACAAAGTCACGGTCGTGGCCCATCCGCGCTCCGAACGCCACCAGATCAGGTCCGCCCCGAGGGTGTCGGCGGGTATGCTCATGGTAGATTTGTTCGAGTCCATGCAGCCGACCATCATGCCACCGGGCCCTTCCCCCTTCCACATTCCCGACACCGTGCTGGTGCGCGAGATGCAGGGCGAATCCGTGCTTTTGGACCTGGCCACGGAAACCTATTTCGGGCTGGACGACGTGGGCACGCGCATGTGGGCCGCGCTCACGTCCTCGGCGTCGATGGATGCCGCCTGCGACCTGCTCGTGAAGGAATACGACGTGGACCGGCCGCGGGTCGAGGCCGACCTGCGCGAGTTCGCGGGCAAGCTCGCCGCGGCGGGGCTGCTCAGTGTCGCCTGAGCACAAGTGGAGGCGCTGGCGTGCGCTCCCGCCCGCACATCGCCTGATGTTCCTGCAGGCCCTGTTCATGGTGCCCTGGATGGTGGTCGTGCTGCGCATCGCGGGAGTTCGCCGCGCACTCGCGCACGCCGCGGTGCTCGGCCCGCGATCCCTGGATGAAGAAGCCGACGTCGTGCGAGCGGCCCAGCGCGTGGTGGCGGCCGCGGCGCGCCACGGCGTCGTGCGCGGCAGCTGCCTGCCCACGTCGCTCGCGCTGCAGCGGCTGCTCGGCCGGCGGGGAATCGCGACCCGGTTGCGCATCGGCGCATCGACGGACGCCGGCGCGTTCAGCGCCCATGCGTGGGTCGAATGGCGCGGGCGGCCGCTGATCGACGGCGCGGGTGTTCGCGATCGCTTTCACGCATTCGGCGACCTGCCGGGTCCGGCGTTGCCGCGAGAGCGGTGAGCGGCATCTGCGGCATCGTGCGCGTGGATGGCGCACGCGTGGATGAGGCGGCGCTCGCGCGGATGACCGATGCGCTGGCGTTCCGCGGACCCGATGCGCGCGAGGCCTGGAGCCGCGAGGGCGCGGGGCTCGGCCATACGCTGCTGCGCACGACCGACGAAGCGCTGCGGGAGCACCAGCCGCTCAGCTTCGGCGGCGACGTCTGGATCACCGCCGACGCCCGCATCGACGCCCGCCCCGGCCTCATCGCGAAGCTGCGCGACGCGGGCCGCGACGTGGCTGCCGATGCACCCGACGTGGACCTGATCCTGCACGCCTACCACGCATGGGGCGAAGCCTGCATGACCCACCTGCTGGGGGACTTCGCTTTCGCCATCTGGGATGCGCGGGCCGGGCGGCTGTTCTGCGCGCGGGACCATTTCGGGATCAAGCCGTTCTTCTACGCGCGCGCCGGAGAAGCCCTCGTGTTCAGCAATACCCTCGATTGCGTTCGCATGCATCCCGGCGTCGCCGCGGACCTGAACGAACTCGCCGTCGCGGATTTCCTCCTGTTCGGCGAGAACCTCGAGCCCGACACCACCGTCTTCGCCGCCGTGATGCGGCTTCCTGCGGGGCATTGCCTGGCTTGGTCGCGGGCCGGGCTGCAGGTCCGCGCCTACTGGACCTTGGACAGGAACCTGCCCATCGTGGAGCGCAGCCCGCGCGAGCAGGTGGCGCGGTTCAGGGCGCTTTTCGAGCTGGCCGTGTCGGATCGGCTGCGCACGGGTCGCATCGGGATCGAGATGACCGGCGGCATGGATTCGACGTCGGTGGCGGTGACGGCGCGGCAACTGCTCGCGCGGTCCGGCCGCGCTTTCGGGATGAGCGCGCACACGAGCCACTTCGAGCATGTCGTCCCCGACCGCGAAGGCGAATTCGCCGCGCTCGTGGCGCGCGAGGCCGGCTTCCCGATCACCCTGCATGCGTGCGATGCCTACCCCCTGTTCGGGCGGTTCGACGATCCGCACACCCACCAGCCGGAGCCCTACCACGAGCCGCTGTACGCGCACCGCCGCGACGTCTGCCTGACCCTGCCTGCGCAGGGCCGTGTGTTCTTCACGGGATGGGAGGGCGATGCCATGCTGAACGAATCGCCCAAGCCGTACTTCCGCCGGCTGTTGCGCGAGGGCCGCTGGCCCTTGCTGCTGTCCCGCATGGCGGCGTACGCCGTTTCGCAGCGGCGCTGGTTTCCGCTGGCGTGGCGCGACCGGCTCCTCGGGCGGAAGGGGCGAAGCGCCGGGCCGGCGCCGGAATTCCCGCGCTGGATCGCGGAGCCGCTCGCGCAGCGCCTGGACCTGCGTGCGCGATGGGACGCGCACCACGCGAAGCCGCGCGGCACGCATCCCCTGCGTCCCTACGCCTACGCGATGTACGACTACCTGCAGCGCGCGTCGAACCACTTCGACCATTACGACGCGGCCATCACCCGCCAGCCGGTCGAATACCGGCATCCGATGATGGACGTGCGGCTGGTCGAGTTCTGCCTGTCCCTGCCGCCGGCGCCATGGTGCGTGCGCAAACGCATCCTGCGCCTGGCGATGAAGGGCCTGCTGCCCGAAGCCGTGCGCCGCCGGCCCAAGACGCCGCAGGGGACGCGCTATATCGAGGTGCTCCTCGAGCGCGACCGCGCCGCGTGGGAGAAGGGCATCGAGGCTTCGCCCGCGCTGCAAAGATTCGTCGACCTGCGCGGGCTTGGGCTAAACTGCCCACAAGCCGAGCCCATGCTGGTCTGGCGCGACCTTCGCGTCCTCAGCCTGGATTTCTGGTTGCGCAGTTTGAAGGAGTCTCCCGGTGAACAGTGACAGCAACGCGATGGATCCCCGCTCCGGCGGCCAGGCGCACGCCGACAGCGGCGGCGCTGCGTCCCGAAAGCCGTATCACGCTCCGGTGCTGCTGGTCTACGGCGACATCAGGACCTTGACCCAGTCCTTGAACACCGGCAATGCGGATGGCATGGGCGGCGCCGCGATGCAGAGCACGCACCTCTGACCGGCGGGTTGCCCGCGACCAGCCATCCACACGCCGGGCGCTCTCCGGTCTCCCCTTCCCAGCGAATGTCCGTCACCTGCATCCTGTTCGGCCTGGGCATCCGCTTCAACGCCGCCTTGTCGGGATTGGAGGGCTTGCCGCGGACCGACCGCGTCGACGTCGACTTCACCCTGGGTGCGCTGCCACCCCATAGCGGCACGCTGGCCCAGGCGCGGGGACGCACCCCCTACGTCAGCACGCTGGAGACCGACGAGGGACACGTCGAGCTCTTCGCGACCCGCCTTCCCGGCAGCAAGGACTTCCGCCTGGACTACGACGACGGCACCGTCGTCGTCATCGAATCCGATGGGCGCCGCGTGTGGGCCGATTGGCCCGCGACCCGGACGGCGGACGATGTCGCCACCTACCTCCTCGGGCCGGTCATGGGGCTGGTCCTGCGGCTGCGCGGGGTGTTGTGCCTGCATGCGAGCGCGGTGGCCATCGACGGCCGCTCCATCGCCTTCGTCGGCGTGTCGGGCGCGGGCAAGTCGACGCTGGTCGCCGCCATGGGGCGTGCGGGGTATCCGGTGCTCTCCGATGACCTCGTGCCCATCCGCGATGGGGGCTTGCAATTCGAGGTGATCGCGTCGCGGCCGCGCCTGCGGCTGTGGCCCCGGTCCGCCGACGCGATCTACGGGCCGGCCCATGCGCTTCCGCGCATCGCGCCCGCATCGGAGAAACGGATGGTCGACCTGACGGCGCAAGGCAACGGCGTGCCGTCGGACTTGCCATTGGGCGGCGCCTACTTCCTGGGCCGCCGCGAATCCGCACTCGCGTCTGCGCGCTTCGGGGACCTGGACGCGCGCAGCGCCGTCATGGCGATGATCGCCGACGCGTTCGCGAGCAGGTACCTGGACAGGGAATTGCGCGCGCGCGAGTTCGACCTCGCGTGCCGGCTGGCCAGGCAGATGACGCTGCGGCGCCTCACCGCGCCGGACGACCTGTCCAGCCTGCCGCGGCTGTGCGATGCCATTGCGGCCGACGTGCGCACGGTGCGCCACGCCCGGGCGGCCTAGCCAAGCGGGGCCGCCGGTGTACAGCATTGCCGCATTCGGTGAAATGATCGCGGACCGGGTGCGCATGCAGGCCTATACGCGCGCGATGCGCGAGAGCATCCGGCCCGGGTCGGTCGTGCTGGACATCGGCACCGGCACGGGGGTGCTGGCGCTGCTCGCCTGCAAATTCGGCGCTCGCCGCGTGTTCGCCATCGAGCCGTCGGACACGATCCAGCTGGCGCGCGACCTGGCGGCCGCCAACGGGTTCGCCGACCGGATCGAATTCATGCAGGCCTTGTCGACCGAGGTGGATGTGCCGGAGCGGGCGGACGTGATCGTGTCGGACCTGCGGGGCGTGCTGCCCCTGCATGACGGGCACCTTCCTTCCATCGTCGACGCGCGCGAGCGCCTGCTGGCGCCCGGCGGCACGCTCATTCCGCGCAGCGACACGCTGTGGGTCGCACTGGTCCAGTCGCCCCGGCAGCACGCGCGCATCGCGTCGCCGTGGATGGAGGACTTCGAGGGGCTGGACATGCGTGCGGGCGCGGCGCTGGTTGCCAACCAGTGGTGGCGCGCGGATGTGGGCGCGGACGAGCTGATGTCGCAGCCCCGGTGCTGCGCCTCGATCGACTACGGGACGGTGCGCAGCGCCGACCTCGACGCGCGAGCCACGCTGGTGGCGGATCGCCGCGGGACCACGCACGGGTTCTGCATGTGGTTCGACGCGGTGCTCGCCGAGGGCGTCGGCTATTCGAATGCGCCCGGCCGCGATCCGCTGGTCTACGGACGCGCGTTCTTCCCCTGGCGCCAGCCCGTCGAACTCGAGCCGGGCGATGAAGTGCGGCTCGACCTCGAGGCGCTCCACACGGGGCGGGAGTACCTGTGGCACTGGAAGTCCGAATTTCGGGGCGCCGGCGGGCAGGCCAGGGCGGGGTTCAGGCAGTCGACGTTCCTGGGTCAGCCCTTGTCGCCGCGGCAGTTGAAAGCGCAGATGCCCGCCCACGTTCCGGGACTGGGCGACGCCGGTGCGGCGGATGCGCGCATCCTGCAATGGATGGGGGAGGGGAAGTCCCTGGGCGCGATCGCCTTGCTGGCGCACCGCGAATTCACGGCGCGCTTTCCGGGCGAACGCGAGGCGGCGTCGCACGTCGCGCTGCTTGCGTCGAAGTACGGACGATGACTCCGATGAAACGTGTGGCGATCGAGCGCAGGAGCGGGATGGACCCCGCCGAATTCACGCGTCACTGCCTCGCGGACGGCGGACGGCCGGTGATCGTCACGGACGCGATGAACGAGTGGGCGGCCCTGCGCCAATGGACGCTCCCCTACTTTCTCGACCGGTACGGCAGCGACCTGGTCCCGGTTTCGCTGGGACTTTCCAGCTCCGTCGCGAAGATGACGAAGCTCTCCGCTTTCATCGGGCACCTGCTGCAACCCGGGTCGGAATTGCCCGGGTTCTGGATCGATTCGGCCTCCGGCAAGCCGCTGCGCACGGACCCGGAAGTGGGCCGTGCGAGCTTCTACCTGATCGACTGGTACGCGTTCGAGAAGCATCCGGAATTGTTCGAGGCGATCTCGCCCCCCGCGTATTTCGTCGCAGACTGGGAGCGCGCGCTGGGGGCGCCACTGCGGGAGGCGGTGCGCTGGGTGAGCGGGAGGGAAACCACCTCGCTCTATGTCGGCGCCGGGGGCGCGTTGTCGCCGCTGCATCGCGACTTCTGGAACACGCATGCGACCCTGGCACAGATCCTGGGCCGCAAGCGGGTCATGCTGTTCTCACCCGCGGACACGCCCGCGATGTACGAAGGCCGGGTGGATCCGGAGCAACCGGATCTCGCCGCCTTTCCGCTGCTCCATGAAGCGACGATGCACGAAGCGGTCATCGGCCCGGGCGACATGCTTTTCATACCGGCCGGATGGTGGCATTGCGTGCGCGCGCTGGACAACGCGGTCACCGTGAGCCACAACTTCTTCAACGAAACCAACTTCGGCGATCACCTGGCGGGACTGCTGCGCGGGCTGCCGCGCCTCGCCGAAGGCCTGCAGCGCAACCCGCAATGGAAGCTCGGTCCGTGAGGCGCCGTCTTCACGCGACCGACTCGCGCCGCAGCGCCTTGCGCACTCCCGTCGTGGCGCGCCTCAGGTAAAGCCAGGGCAGCCAGCGCCAGCGCGCCTGCGCATATTTGGCCAGCATGTATTGGCGCGGCGGGAAGAGCAGCTCCGCGATCAGCCGGCCTTGCCGGAGCGGGCTGCGCAGGGCGACGAAGTTGATCCACCTGCGCTCGAGCTTGCCCGCATCGAGGTAGCGCGCCGGCAGTTCTCCCCGTGCGCGCGCCAGGGTGTCCATGACATCCCGGGGGAAATCCGAGCCGAGTCGCGACTGCGTCTGCTGCATCGCTTCGAGGGCGACGGCGGCCAGTCCCTTTCGCGCCGCCAGCTGCGTGAACAGGTCCCAGTGCGCGGGCGTGAACACCTGCGAGAGCAGATGGATGTCGTACAGCCAGATGAGCCGGTCCGCCTCGCAATGCGGGACCCCGTCGACGTAATAGGGGCTTTGCTTGTGCGCGCCGCGGTGCATGCACGCGACCAGCATCGAGTGAACGGGCATGGTTCCGCGGGCGTGCGGGCCCAGTGGCGGCAGCGGGATCGCGGCCTCCAGGAGCTCGTCCCGGCTGAAGAGCCTGGAGAGCAGTTCGGAATTGTTGATCTTCCAGTGCAGGTCGATCTCGTGCTCCGCGCCTTCGCCGGTGCGCAGCACGTAGCCTGCCTGGTAGGACACCACTGCGCCGCTCACCTGGGCAAGCGGCTGCCATCCGAGTGCGGTCAGTCGCTCATGCGCTTTTTCGCGGTCGGCGGCGGCGACCAGCATGTCGGTGTCGCTGCGGGAGCGCAGGGCGGGGTTGGGGTAGAGCGAATAGGCGAGGGCGGTGCCCTTCAGGAGGAGGGGGGCGACGCCCGCCTCGTGGAGCGACGCCAGCAAGGTCGCCAGCGCGCGCTGGTGGCTCATTTCCCACATCGTTTCGAGCAGCGCGTGCGTGTGCAGGGCCCGGGTCAGCTCGGACGGCCATCCCGCGTCCACCGCCCGGGGGTGCAGCAGCGCGCTGACGCCATGGATCTGCGCTGTTCTTGCGACCCGGTCCACCAGGGAGGACGGAGCTGCCGGGGGCCAGCAGGGCGCGGCCGCGCCGCGCAGCGCCGCTGCCACCAGCGATACGGCGTCGGGGACGGGGGTGGAATGCACGGCTCGATTCTGACCGACGCCGGGTGCATGGCCCCGGGCCGGCACGCGAAGGGCCCGCCCGATAAAATCAGGCGATTCCCCGCCGGGCCCTGGCCGCCCCCTCCCCATGCTCTATCCCGAAACATTCGATGTCATTGTCGTCGGCGGCGGCCACGCCGGGACCGAGGCTGCGCTGGCTTCGGCGCGCATGGGGTGCAGGACGCTGCTGCTGACGCACAACATCGAAACCCTCGGCCAGATGAGCTGCAACCCGTCCATCGGCGGCATCGGGAAGGGCCACCTGGTCAAGGAAGTCGATGCGCTCGGCGGTGCCATGGCGATCGCCACGGACGAGGGCGGCATCCAGTTCCGCATCCTCAACGGTTCCAAGGGACCCGCCGTCCGTGCCACCCGGGCCCAAGCCGATCGCATTCTCTACAAGGCGGCCATTCGCAGGCGCCTGGAGAATCAGCCGAACCTGACGCTGTTCCAGCAGGCCGTGGATGATCTCATCGTTGAGGGCGACCGTGTGACGGGCGCTGTGACGCAAGTGGGTATTCGCTTCACGGCACGTGCGGTGGTTTTGACCGCGGGGACTTTCCTCGACGGGCGGATCCACGTCGGCCTGAACAACTACCAGGCAGGCCGCGCGGGCGACCCGCCGGCGATCTCCCTGTCCGCTCGCCTGAAGGAGCTCAAGCTGCCGCAGGGACGCCTGAAGACCGGCACGCCTCCACGCCTGGACGGACGAACCATCGACTTTTCGAAGTGCGAAGAGCAGGGGGGCGACCTCGACCCGGTGCCGGTCTTCAGCTTCATGGGCCGGGCGGACATGCACCCCGCGCAAATGCCGTGCTGGGTCACGCACACCAACGAACGTACGCACGAGATCATCCGCTCCGGTTTCGACCGCAGCCCGATGTTCACGGGGAAGATTGAAGGGGTGGGGCCGCGCTACTGTCCGAGCGTGGAAGACAAGGTCAACCGCTTCGCCGACAAGGAAAGCCACCAGATCTTCCTGGAGCCGGAAGGCCTGAGCACCAACGAGTACTACCCAAACGGCATCTCGACCAGCCTGCCCTTCGACATCCAGTACCAGCTCGTCCGTTCCATGGCAGGTCTGGAGCATGCGCACATCCTGCGGCCGGGCTACGCGATCGAGTACGACTACTTCGACCCGCGTTCGCTCAAGAGCAATTTCGAGACGCGCTCGATCGAGGGCCTGTTCTTTGCGGGGCAGATCAACGGGACGACCGGCTACGAAGAGGCGGCGGCCCAAGGCTTGTTCGCGGGAATCAATGCGGCCCTGAAATGCCGGGGCGACTCGCCTTGGCTGCCCGGCCGTGACGAGGCCTATCTCGGCGTGCTGGTCGATGACCTCATTACCAAGGGCGTGACCGAACCTTACCGGATGTTCACAAGCCGGGCGGAATTCCGGCTGCAGCTGCGGGAAGACAACGCGGACTTGCGCCTCACCGAGGCGGGGCGCAAGCTGGGCCTGGTCGATGACGTCCGGTGGGACTCGTTCAGCCGCAAGCGCGACGCTGTTTCACGTGAAACACAGCGGCTGGCCAGCGTGTGGGTCAACCCGCGCAACCTGCCGGCGGCGGAGTCCGAGAGGGTGCTCGGCAAGGCGATCGAGCATGAATACAACCTGGGCGACCTGCTCCGCCGGCCCGATGTGGATTACTCGGCACTGATGTCCCTGGCTGGGGGCGTGTATGCGAACCCGGAAATCTCGCGCGAGCATCTGGGTGAGTTGCTCGAGCCGGTGATCGAGCAGATCGATATCGCCGCCAAGTACTCGGGCTACATCGATCGGCAAAGGGACGAGGTGGAACGCTCCGCCCACTACGAGAACCTCAAGCTGCCGGACGACCTCGATTATTCGCAGGTGACGGCGCTGTCCTTCGAGGTCCGGCAGAAGCTCAACAAGCATCGTCCGGAAACCCTGGGGATGGCCTCGCGGATTTCAGGCGTGACCCCGGCGGCCGTGTCGCTGCTCCTGGTGCACCTGAAAAAGACCCGCTTCAAAGGCCTGACCCCGGTCGACACGAGCAAAGTCGCCGCCTGATGCACGCGCTGGAAGCGCCGCTGAGGCGAGGACTCGACGCGCTGGCCTTGCAGCTCGAAGAGCCGCAAGTCGTCCAGCTGCTCGGTTACCTGGACCTGGTCCAGAAATGGAACAAGGTCTATAACCTGACTGCCGTCCGGGACCCTGCCGAGATGGTGTCGCAGCACCTCCTCGATTGCCTGGCGGTGCTGCCATCCTTGCGTGCTCGACTTCCCGAAGTTCCGGGTCGTCTGCTGGACGTCGGCTCGGGCGCCGGATTGCCCGGTATCGTGATCGCGATCTGCCGGCCTGACATCCGTGTGGATTGCGTTGATACGGTGGCCAAGAAGGCCGCCTTCATCCAGCAGGTGGCGGTCACGCTCCAGCTTTCTAACCTCCGTGGCCTGCATGCGCGGGTCGAGAGCCTGCCGGCAGATTACGGCGTCATCACCTCCCGGGCGTTCGCATCGCTCAAGGATTTCGTCTCCTGGTCCGGTGGGGCGCTGCAGGAAGGCGGAGTGTGGATGGCCATGAAGGGCAGGTTGCCCCAGGAAGAGATCGACCAGTTGCCGCCCGAAGTGCGGGTGTTTCACGTGGAACAGTTGAAAGTCCCCGGTCTGGATGCCGAACGCTGCCTGATTTGGCTGCGCCGCGCCGCGCCCGTAACGTAAACTCAGCCTTCCATTTTGGCGGCTGCCCGCGGGGGATTTCATGTTTGGCGTAGCGGACTACGGCGCGTTTGTCGCCGCAATCATCATCTTCCTGGCGATTCCCGGCCCCGGCAACCTGGCACTCATCACCTCCACCAGCAAAGGCGGAATCGCGGGAGGTTTGGCGGCGACCTTCGGCGTCATCGCGGGCGACCAGGTCCTGATGTGGGCGGCGGTTGCCGGTGTCGCGGCACTGCTGACTGCTTACCCCGCCGCCTTCCATGCCGTCCAATGGATGGGCGCCGCATACCTTGCATGGCTGGGCATCAAGATGATTCTCGCCAAACCGGGTGAAAAGCCGATCCTGAACATCGAGCCGCATCATTACTTCAGGCAGGCCGGACTCATCACGCTGCTCAACCCGAAGGCCATCGTTTTCTACATGGCGTTTTTTCCGTTGTTCGTCGATCCCGCCCGTCATCAGGGCCTGCTGACTTTCGGCGTCATGGCCGCGACCATCGCCACGCTCACTTTCCTTTACGGCTTGATCGTCGTGCTCCTTACCCATCACCTCGCGGAACGGATGCGCGCCAATCCGGTGATCGGCCGCGTCCTTGAAAAAGTGGCGGGCATCTTCCTGCTCGGCTTCGGCATCAAGCTCGCGATTTCCAGGTAGTCCATGGCAAAAATCTTTTGCGTCGCCAACCAGAAGGGCGGGGTTGGCAAGACGACGACGACTGTGAATCTGGCCGCTGGCCTGGGCAAGATCGGCCAACGCGTGCTGATGGTCGACCTGGACCCGCAAGGCAATGCCACCATGGGCTCGGGCATCGACAAGCGAAAGCTGAAGCTCTCGGTCTACGACGTGCTGCTCGAATCCGCCTCGGTCGCCGAAGTGCGCGTGCGCAGCGAAAAGTGCGGCTACGACGTCCTCGGCTCCAACCGCGAGCTCGCGGGCGCCGAGGTCGAACTGGTGGACCTCGACCATCGCGACCAGCGGCTCAAACAGGCGCTGGCGAAAGTGGCGGACGAGTACGACTTCATCCTGATCGATTGCCCGCCCTCACTGTCGATGCTCACGCTCAACGGCTTGTGCTGCGCGCATGGCGTGATCGTGCCGATGCAGTGCGAGTACTTCGCTCTCGAGGGACTGACCGACCTCGTCAACACCATCAAGCAGGTGCATGCCAACCTGAACAAGGATCTGCAGATCATCGGCCTGCTTCGGGTGATGTTCGATCCGCGGATCACCTTGCAGCAGCAGGTGAGCGACCAGCTCAAGTCGCACTTCGGGGACAAGGTCTTCAACACCGTCATCCCGCGCAACGTCCGGCTCGCCGAGGCGCCGAGTTACGGCCTGCCCGGCGTGATCTTCGATCCGTCGGCGCGCGGCAGCCAGGCGTTCGTGGAATTCGCCAACGAGATGGTCGAGCGCATCCGCAAGATGTGACCCAAGCCGCGCCAGTAGTACTCCTGCAGCTATCGAATTCATAGCAATGAAACCTTCCAACGTCCTGATCCTCCCCGGCTGGGAGAACAGCGGCCCGCAGCATTGGCAAAGCCTCTGGGAAAAGCGCCACGGCTACGTGCGCGTGGAACAGCACGACTGGATGAAACCGCTGCGAGGCGACTGGGTCGCGCGCCTGGAGGACATGGTGCTCTCGCGGGACGAACCGGCCGTGCTCGTGGCCCACAGCCTGGGCTGCATCCTCACCGCCGCGTGGGCTGCGGTGTCGAAGAACACGCACCGCGTGAAGGCGGCCCTGCTCGTCGCGCCCGGCGACGTGGAGCGTCCAGACATCCGCGAGCAGATCCCGACGTGGTCGCCGATCGAACTCTCGACCCTGCCGTTCCCCGCGGTCCTGCTTGCGAGCCGGAACGACCCCTACTGCGAATTCGAGCGCGCGCGCCTGTTCGCCCACGCATGGAACGCGCAGTTCATGGACTACGGCGATTGCGGGCACATCAACGCGGAATCCGGCCTCGCGAGCTGGCCCGAGGGCCACGTGCTCCTGCAAGATTTGATGAAAGACTAGAAGCCTCACCTATGGTCACGAAGAAACCCAAGGGCCTCGGCCGCGGCCTGGAAGCGCTGCTCGGCCCGACCGCGCAGGAGACCGCCACCAACGAGGCCAACGCCGCGACGCCGGGCCTGCCCGCATCGCTGATGCTGGCGGACATGGTGCCGGGCCAGTACCAGCCGCGCACGCGCATGGACGAAGGCGCGCTCTACGAACTCGCCGAGAGCATCAAGGCGCAGGGCATCATGCAGCCGATCCTCGTGCGCCGGCTGGCGGCGGGGGATAACGCGGGCAAGTACGAAATCATCGCGGGCGAGCGCCGGTTTCGCGCGGCGAAGCTCGCGGGCCTGGACAGCGTGCCGGTCCTCGTGCGCGACGTGCCCGACGAATCCGCGGCCGCGATGTCGCTCATCGAGAACATCCAGCGCGAGGACCTGAATCCGCTGGAAGAAGCGCACGGCCTGCAGCGCCTGGTGAAGGAATTCGGCCTCACGCATGAACAGGCTGCGCAGGCGGTGGGCCGTTCGCGCAGCGCCGCGAGCAACCTGCTGCGCCTGCTGAACCTCGCCGACCCGGTGCAGACGATGCTGATGGCGGGCGACATCGACATGGGCCACGCGCGTGCGCTGCTCGCGCTCGAGCGCGCGACGCAGATCACGGCCGCGAACCGCATCGCCGCGAAGAAGCTGTCTGTGCGCGAGACGGAAGCGCTCGTCAAGAAGCTCGGCGCCGAGTTCAACCTCACTTCGCCCAAGCCCAAGCAGGAGAAATCCCGAGACCTGCGGCGCGTGGAAGAAGAGCTGTCGGACCTGCTCACCGCCGAAGTCGACGTGCGCGTGAAAAAGCGCGTCAAGCGCAACGGCCGCGTCGAGGAGATGGGCGAAGTCGCGATCCAGTTCGGATCGCTCGAAGAGCTCAACGGACTGATCGACAAGCTGCGCGGCTGAAGCTAGCGGTGTCCGTCCTCGTGGTCCGCGAGCGGCCCGGCTCCGATGCCCATGCCGGCGCCACCGCCGCCTGCGCCCGCGCCACCGCCACCACCGCCGCCCCCACCGCGCTCGGCGCGGTCTGCGCCCTTCGCGCCACCGCGTCCGCCCGAAGGCGAGGGCCGCGCGGGGCCTTGCGGCGGAATCACCAGGTCGCCGACGGCTTCCAGGTCGAGTGCTTCACGGATGAATGCGCGCAGCGCGACCACCAGCGGCGCCGTCTCCACGGCCCGGCCCGCGACGAGATCCTGTGCCGCCGCGACGGCCAGCTTCACCTGCTCCGCGGTGCCGAGCAGGATGATGTCGGACAGCGCGGCTTCGACCGCATCGCGGATGCGCCGCCGGCGGTCCGACCCGTCCCCGCCGCCTTCCATTGACTTGAGTTCGCGCAGGTGCGCGGGATCCACGGCCAGGTTGCCGGTGAACGATCCCCCCAGCACCTTGTACGCCGCGATGAGCGTGCGCAGCCGCTCGTTGATCTGCCGGTTCTCGCGCTCGCGCCGCCGTTGCACCGTCTGCATCACGACGAGCCGCATGCCGACCATGATGAGCGTGACGATCGCCAGCCCGAACAGCGTCGATAGCAGGGCCCGCCAAGAACTGAAGTCGAGCGCGCTTCTCACCCCGGGCCTAGATCGAGAAGATCTTGCCCGGGTTCATGATGTTCTTCGGGTCGAGCGCGCGCTTGATCGTGCGCATCATGTCCACCGCGCCGACTCCCGCTTCCGTCACGAGAAAGTCCATCTTGTGCAGGCCCACGCCATGCTCCCCGGTGCACGTGCCTTCGAGGCTGAGCGCGCGCGACACGAGGGCGTGATTGAGCTGCTCGGCGACTTCGCGCTCCCGGGGCTGCTGCGGATCGATGAGATAGCCGAAGTGGAAGTTGCCGTCGCCCACGTGGCCCACGAGGAAGTAGGGGATGCCGCTCGCGTCGGCTTCCTTCACCGAATCGAGCAGGCAGTCGGCGAGCCGGGAGATCGGCACGCAGGTGTCGGTGGAGATCGCGCGGCAGCCCGGGCGCGACTGGATCGCCGCGAAGTAGGCGTTGTGACGCGCGGTCCACAGGCGCGTGCGCTCCTCCGGCGTCGTCGCCCATTCGAAGGACTGGCCGCCGAACTCGCTCGCGATCTCCTGCACCGTCTCGGCCTGCTCCTTCACGCCGGCAGGCGAGCCATGGAATTCCATGAGCAGCATCGGCTCCTCGCGCAGCCCGAGCTTGCTGTGCGCGTTCACCATGCGCACGGTGTTGTGGTCGATCAGTTCCACGCGCGCGATCGGCACGCCCAGCTGGATGATCTGGATGGTGGTGCGCACCGCCGCTTCGATGCTCGGGAACGAGCACACCGCGGCGGAGATCGCCTCCGGCAGCGGATAGAGCCGCACCGTCACTTCCGTGATGACGCCGAGCGTGCCTTCGCTGCCCACCATGAGGCGCGTGAGGTCGTAGCCCGCGCTCGACTTCTTCGCGCGCGTGCCGGTGCGGATCACCTCGCCCGACGCCGTGACGACTTCGAGGCTCAGCACGTTCTCGCGCATCGTGCCGTAGCGCACGGCGTTCGTGCCGCTGGCGCGCGTCGCGCTCATGCCGCCGAGGGTGGCGTCCGCGCCCGGGTCGATCGGGAAGAAGAGGCCGGTGCTCTTCACCGCCTCATTCAGCTGCTTGCGTGTCACGCCGGGCTGCACGGTGACGGTCAGGTCATCCGCGTCGATGGACAGCACCCGGTTCATGCGGCTCACGTCGATGCTGATGCCGCCCTCGACGGCGAGCAGGTGGCCCTCGAGCGAGGAGCCGACGCCGAAGGGGATGACGGGCACGCCATGCTGGCTGGCGAGGCGCACGGCGTCCGCGACGTCCTGCGTGCTCTGCGCGAACACGACGGCGGCCGGGGGCGGCGCTTCGAAGGACGATTCGTCGCGGCCGTGCTGTTCACGCACGGCGAGCGCCGTGGAACATTCGGCGCCGAAGCGCGCCTTGAGCGCGTCGAGGAGCGCGGCGGGAACGTCGCGCTGGTGGATTTCGGGGACGAGATGGGAGGCGGCGGTGGGCGCGTTCATGCTGGCGTGTCTCCAGGGGGCTTCGCGCCAGTGTAAGCCCGCCACCCGCGGCCCGCGAACCGCAATCTTTTGGCCTATCGGCCGAAGGCGCCTTCGAATTCGGCGCGGCTGATCACGCCGTCCTTGTTGAGGTCCATGTCTTCGAACGGCCGCGGCACGATCGCGAGGCGCTGCACTTCCTGCCGGGTGAGCTCGCCATTGGCGTCGCCATCCGCGAGGTCGAAAGCCTGGCGGATCTGCGCGGCATTCCAGCGGTTGGGCGGCAGCGGCTGCGTGGCAGGTGCGACGGGAACGATCGGCAGGGACGCGGTCGGCGCAGGCGCGGCCGTCTGCGCATTCACCGGACCTTGCAGCGAGGCGAGCCCGAGCAGGGCGCAGGCCGCGAGCTCAGCGCAGCGCATCTTCGTATTCCGAACGGGTCAGCACGCCGTCGTGGTTGGCATCCATGTCCTCGAAGCTGAACGGGGCGATGGTGAGGCGCTGCGCTTCGGCGCGCGTCAGCTCGCCATCGCGATTGCCGTCCGCCGCGATGAAGGAGCCGGCGACCTGCACCGGCGTGTACGAGCCCGGGAGCATCAACACGGGGCGCGAGCCGCCTCCCGCGCCCATGACGTTGGTCTGCTGCACGCCCGGGTCGACCACCGGGCTGCCCGCCGGCACGCCGGGGTTGGAGACATTGTTGGGAATGGCCGTGCGTGCCGCGAGCGAAGGACCGGGCACGGGGGGCGCGGAGCCGATGGCTCGCTGGGTCTGCGCGTGGCCCGCATTCGCCGCGAGCAGGGCGGCCAGGCAGGCGAGGCGGAGGGCCGCGCGCGAAACGGATAAGGATGTCATGGCAAATCTCCCTGTGGGCGCGAACCGCCCCATTGCACCCATGGTGCATCCGCCCGCACGACCGGGCGCTCGGCGAACGCCGAAACATGCGTAGGACGACAGCGCGCACGGCTGACGCACAATCGCAGGCACAGCCATCCGGCAGACTCAGCGGGAACCACCATGGGCAAGCGCCTCACGCAGATCGCCACACGCACCGGCGACAACGGCACCACCGGCCTCGGCGACAACACGCGCGTGTCCAAGGACAGCCTGCGCGTGCACGCGATGGGCGACGTGGACGAACTCAACTCGCATATCGGCGTGCTGCTGTGCGAGGAAATGGAGCCGGGCGTGCGCGAGTTGCTCGTCGAGGTCCAGCACCAGCTCTTCAACCTCGGCGGGGAGCTCTCGATCCCCGGGTTCGAACTGCTCAAGCCCGAAGCGTTGCTGGCGCTGGACAACGCGCTGGCCGACTACAACGCCCGCCTGCCGAAGCTGGAGGAATTCATCCTGCCCGCGGGCAACCGGGCCGCATCGCAGGCCCATGTGTGCCGCACCGTGGCACGACGTGCCGAACGTGCGGTGGTCGCGCTGGGTGCGGTGGAGAACGTGCGCGAAACGCCGCGCCAGTACCTGAACCGGTTGAGCGACCTGCTGTTCGTGCTCGCGCGCGTGCTCAACCGGATGAACGGCGGCGACGACGTGTACTGGAAGAGCGAGCGTCTCGCCCGCGGAAGCGAATAGCCCTCAGCGCTTCAGCACGGCGAGCGTGAGGCGGGACACGCAGGTGGCTTCGCCCTTGTCGTTGTGCATGTCGATCTGCCACACCTGCGTGGAGCGGCCGATGTGGATCGGCCGGGTGATGCCCGTCACCCAGCCTTGCGTCGCGCTTCGCAGGTGATTGGCGTTGATGTCCAGGCCCACGACGTATTGGTCTTCAGGGCAGGAGTACATCCCGCCGCACGAGCCCAGCGTTTCCGCGAGCACGACCGACACGCCGCCGTGCAGCAACCCGTAGGGCTGGCGCGTGCGCTTGTCGACCGGCACGCGCGCACGGATGAAGTCGTCGCCCACCTCCAGGAATTCGATGCCGAGGTGCTCGGGCGAGGTGTCCTTGTGGGCCGCGGTGAGCAGCTCCACGGAGATGGGCTTTTTCCAGATGGGCATCGGAAGATTCTAGGCGGCCCGGCGCGGCTGGGCTGCAGCCTCCGATGTCGCATCGCCGCCGCGATTGAGCAGCGCGTACAGCAGGATGGCGCCGAAGGTCGCGGTGCCGATGCCGCCCAACGCGAACCCGCCGAACTTCAGCGTAAAGTCTCCCGTGCCGAGGACGAGGGTGATCGCCGCGACGATGAGGTTGCGGTTCTGCGAGAAGTCCACGCGGTTGTCCACCCAGATCTTCGCGCCGGCCGCAGCGATCAGGCCGAAGACGACGATCGACACGCCGCCCATGACCGGCAGCGGGATCGCCTGGATCACGGCGCCGAATTTCGGCGAGAAGCCCAGCACGATGGCGAACGCGGCTGCGAACACGAAGGCCGCCGTCGAATAGATCTTGGTGGCGGCCATCACGCCGATGTTCTCGGCGTAGGTCGTCACGCCGGTGCCGCCGGCGGCGCCGCTCACCATGGTCGCCACGCCGTCGCCGATGAAGGCGCGGCCGATGTAGGCGTCGAGGTTGCGCCCGGTCATCGCGGTGACGGCCTTGATGTGGCCGAGGTTCTCGGCGACGAGGATGATCGCCACGGGCACGATCAGCAGCATCGCCGCGCTGTCGAAGACCGGCGCCGCGAAGGCCGGAGCACCGAACCACGCGGCGTTCGCGATGCCCGAGAAGTCCATGGGCTTGCCCAGGCCCATGCCGTTGGCGAGCACGGCGTAGACGATGCTCGCGACGACGAGGCCCACGAGGATCAGCAGCCGCTGCACCATGCCGCGCGTGAACACCGCGACGATGGCGACGCAGACGAAAGTCACGGCCTGCATCCACGAATCGAAGTTGCTCGCGGCCATGTTCTTGATCGGGATGCTCGCGAGGTTCAGGCCGATCACGGCGACCACCGCGCCGGTGACGACCGGGGGCATCACGCGCTCGATCCAGTTCGTGCCGACCGCCTGCACGATCGCGCCGATGATCGCGTACACCGCGCCGCACGCGATGATGCCGCCGAGGGCCAGGCCGATGTTGGCGTTGCCGCCCTTGCCCGCATAGGACGTCGCGGCGATGACGACGCCGATGAACGCGAAGCTCGAGCCGAGGTAGCTCGGGACCTTGCCGCCGGTCACGAGGAAGAAGATCAGCGTGCCGATCCCGCTCATGAGGATGGCGACGTTGGGATCGAAGCCCATGAGGATGGGCGCGAGCACAGTGGCGCCGAACATCGCGATGACGTGCTGCACGCCCATCGCCGCGGTCTGCGGCCAGGGCAGGCGCTCGTCGGGGGCGATGACCCCGCCTTGCAGCAGCACGTCGGAAGATTTCTCCGTCCAGTCGAACATTCCCATCTCTCGCTCCTTCTTGTGAAAGTGCCGCGATGCTAGGGGGAACGCCGCCGCCGCGCAAGGCGCGCCGTCGTCAGGCGGTGAAGATCGCCACCTTGCCCAGCACCTGCGCGTCCTTCAGCAGCTTGCGATGGCCGAGGCCCTGCGTGGCAACGAGCTCCGCGCCGCGGATCGCGTGCGCGAACGCCACGCCGTCGGCGAAGCGATTGATGCTGTCCTCGCGGTCGTGCACCACGAGCGTGGGGATGCGCACGCGCGGCCCCACCGCGTCGGGCTCGAACTGCGGCATCAGCACGCCCTCGCGCGCTTCGATGCGTCCCTGCATCGCGGCGCGCGTCCGCTCGGACAGGCCGAACACATGGGCGAAGAGGCGCGTGTACTCGCGCGGGGACGCGGGCGGCGCGAGGAGCACCAGCCGCTGCACCGGCAGCCCCCTGCCCACCGCGTACGCGGCTGCATTCGCGCCGAGCGAGTGCGCGACCACGGCGCGCAAGGTATGCCCCGACTGCAGCAGGCGGGCCGCCGCGTATTCGATGGCGCGTGCGAACTGCGGCAGGTTGCTCACCGACCCCGCACTGCGGCCGTGCGCCGGCAACTCCAGCAGCATCGGGCGCAGGCCCTGCTGCGCCATCGACTCGGCGAGCGCGAGCATCTGCCGTGCCTGGCCGCCCCACCCATGCACGAGTAGCACCACCGGGCCGGCCGAGTCGCCTGCTTGCGAATACAGCGTGAGCGATGCGTCCTCGAACGGCCAGCTTTCGATCTTCCAGCTGGCGTCCCAGTGCGAGCGCCGCGCGAGCCACCGGGGCGGCAGCGGCGTGCCGAACAGGCGCGCCGCCGCGCGGACCGCGAAAGCGGGCCACAAGCGCTGCGACGCCCCGAGCGCGAAGCGGAACAGGCGCAAGCCGGGGCTTGCCTGGTAGAAGGCCGAGGTGGCCTCGAGTGCGGTGCGGGTCATGGGGGGCTTTCAATAGAAGATCATGTCCTCGTTGCGGCGGGGCAGTCCGCGCAGCGATTCGCAGGCGGCCGCGACGCCGCGGCAGGCGGCATAGACGAGGGCGATGAGGAGGACGGTGAGCATGGCGGGATCCTTTCTTCGCACAATCGTGCGAAATATGGGCAAACAAACGTGGCGAGTCTCTGGAAGCGGGAACTCCTACTTTTTGTAGGTTTGCAGCAGGCGGCGCCAGGTGGCCTGCGTTCTCTCGACGGCGCGCGGGTCGCGCAGGAAGCGTGCGTCGTGGATCATCCCGAGCATCATCGCGCAGGCTTCCCCCGCGAGTTGCTCGGCATCGGTGTCTGCCTTGAGGTGGCCCTCGTCGATGGCCTGCAGCACCGTGCGCCGCAGGGCCGAACGCCAGCGCGTCACTTCCGAGTGCAGGTGGTCGCGCAGCGGGCCCTCGCGGTCATCGAGCTCGAAGGCGCCGGCGGAAAAGATGCAGCCGTTGCGCGCCTCGACGTCGCGCGTGCGCACGATCCAGCGCGCCATGATTTCTTCCAGCCGCGGCAGGCCCTTGGGCAGCTGCATCGCGGGGACGAAGACGTCGGCGAGAAAGCGCCGGCCGAATTCCTCGACCACGGCCTTCTGCAGCGCCTCGCGCGAGCCGATGCGCGAGAAGACGCCGCTCTTGGACAGGCCGATGCGGTCCGCGACGGCCTGCAGCGTGATCGCCTCCAGGCCTTCCGCCGAAGCGAGGTAGAGCCCGGCGCCGACGATGGCGGCGCGGGTCAGTTCGCTCTTCTGCGTTTTGGCGTCCATGCACCCATATTAGCACGGTCGTGCGAAAATCGCAAAGGCCCTCCTCAGGCCTGGACCAGCGCCGCGCGGACTTCGGCCAGCACCGGCGCCCAATCGCCGGCCCGCTGCTGGCGAAAAAGGCGCATGCCGGGATACCAGGGCGATTCCTGCGTGTCCGTTCCCCAGCGGAAATCCGCAGTGAAGGGCAGCAATAGCCAGGTCCGCGCGCCGAGCGTGGCAGCCAGGTGCATGAGGGAGGTGTCGACCGTGATGACGAGGTCCAGCGCGGCAATTTGCGCGGCGGTGTTCGGGAAGTCGTTCTCCGCGAATCGCTGGATGACCGGGTCGACGGACAGCGAGGGTTCGTCCGCCACGGCGATGTCCTTTTGCAGGCACCAGTAGCGCGGCCCGGCCGGCAACGCCGTGCGGAACCGTTCCAGCGACAGGGAGCGCCGGTGGTCGCCGGCGTAGCCGGGGTTGCCGGACCACACCAGCCCAACGTTGGGACCGGTGCCCGCACGGGAGGAGATCACGTCCTTCCAGCGGGCCACCAGGTCCGCCGGCGGCGCCAGCCAGCCGACCGCGGGGGGAATGTTTCCGCGCCCGGTCCCGAAAACATGCGGCAGGCTCAGCATGGGGCAATGGAAGTCTGCCTGCACAACCTCGCCGGGGCCGACGACCCGGGTGGCGCCCCGTGCGAACTGGAACAACGGCAGCAAGGGGCGCTGCACTTCCATCACGACCTTGGCACCGCGCTCGGCAAGCAGCGGCAGGTAGCGCGCCATCTCGATCGTGTCGCCCAGGCCTTGCTCCGCGTGCACGAGCAGCGTCCTGCCCTGCAAGTCCTCACTTCCCGTCCACTTCGGCGCATCGATCCCGCGCTGCACGTTGCCGAGTTTGCCGGCGCGAAAACGCCACTCGTACGCCGCCCACCCGCGTTCGTAGTCGCCCGCCGTGAGCAGGCACAGGGCGCGGTTCCAGTTCAGTCCGGCATCGTCTGGCGCGAGGGCGAGCGCCTGGGCGTAGGTGCGCAGCGCCTCGTCGAAACGGTGCTGGTCGCGCAAGGTGTTGGCGATGTTCATGAGCAACTGCACGTCGCCGGGGCGGTGCGCACGCACGCGCTCGAAGCCGGCGAGCGCTTCGTCGAACCGGTCGAGTTCCATCAGCACGTTCGCGCGGTTGAAGAGCACCTCCAGGTTGTCGGGGGCGAGCGCGAGCGCCCGCTCCAGCGCGTGAAGCGCGGCATCGAAACGGTACAGCTCGTACAGGCTCACGCCCAGGTTCATCTGCGCGACGGCGGAGTCCGGCGACTGCGCCACCGCCTGCTCGAAACTGGCGAGCGCTTCCTCCCAGCGGCCCAGGTGCCCCAGCGCCTCGCCGCGCAAGTTGAGTGCCTGCGGCGCGCCGGGCATGCGCGCGAGCGACGCGTCGAATGCGGCCAGCGCGGCATCCCATTGCCCCAGTTGGTTGCGAAGCACGCCGAGGCGAAAGTGCATGTCGGCGGAAGATGCGTCGATGGCCAGGGCGCGCTCGAGCAGCGAGGCCGCCTGCGCGAAATCCTTCCTGTAGGCCGCGATGGAACCGAGCATGGCCCATCCCGGAGCGAGCCCCGCGTCGTCCGCGACCGCCTGGCGGCACAGGATCTCGGCGAGCTGCACCTGCCCCTGGCGCAGCAGCGCTTGCGCCTCAAGCAGCCGGCTGTCCATGCGGCGGCGCCTTGCGATGCTCCTTTTCCTCGATGAGTTCGGCACCGAGCGCGAGGTTGATCTGCCGCTTGATCGCCGCGCGCCTGTCGTTGCTGGCGTAGATGCTGCGCGCGGTTCGCACGAACTCCTCGCCGAAGTCCTTGGCCTGCTCGCACGCGCGCACGGTGTTCTCCAGGTCCCAGATCTCGCGGTTGACCTGCAGCAACTGCGCCTCCAGTTGCGCAACGCCCGAGGCCGGGTCGACCTGGGCAAGCAGCTCGCGGGCGATGTCCGTGAGCAGCGCCAGTTCCCGTTTCACGTTGGCGAGCTTCTCGGGCGCGACGATGCGCTCGCGCTTGACCTCGAGGATGGTCTTCTTGTCGAGCAGCTCCGCAGGGGAGACCGGGACCAGAACGGGATCTTTCATGGGCGCCTTGGTGAAGCTTTCACCGATTCTAAAAGCGGTGGGCAGGTGCTAGCCTCGCGGCATGAGACCTCCGTACGTTCCGCAAATCCGGCGCTACCAGGACTGGCTGCACCGTGAGCGCGGCCTCGTTTTCGACGACTACGAGGCCCTCTGGCGCTGGTCGGTGGCGGACCTGGCCGCGTTCTGGCAAAGCGTGTGGGACTACTTCGACCTGCGCTCGCCCACGCCGCACGCGTCCGTGCTCTCGGGCCCGCCGATGCCGCTGGCGAAGTGGTTCGAAGGCGCGCAGTTCAACTATGCGCAGCAGGTCCTGCGTCACGTGGATCGCGCGCATGCCGCGGGATGCCCGGCGGTCATCAGCCGCGACGAGAAGGGCCGTCACCGGGAGATGGGCTGGCCCGAACTGCGGCGGCAGGTCGCCTCGATGGCGCTGCACCTGCAGGCGCAGGGGCTGCGGCCCGGCGACCGCGTGGCGGCTTACCTCCCCAACATTCCCGAAGCGATCGTCGCCTTCCTCGCCACGGTGAGCGTGGGCGGCGTGTGGAGCATCTGCGCGCCCGACATGGGCACGGCCGCCGTGCTCGACCGCTTCCGCCAGATCGAGCCCAAGGTCCTGATCGCGTGCGACGGCGTCACCTACGGCGGGCGCGATTTCGACCGGATGGACGTCGTCGCCGAGATGCGCGCCGCGCTGCCCAGCGTGCGGCACCTCATCCTCCATGACCACCTGGGCGGCGCGCGCGCATCGGCCGCTGCGACAGGCGAGTGGACGCCGATGGAGCAAGTGACGTCGCGCGACGACGCGCAGACCGCCACTTTCGAGCCGGTGTGGCTGCCGTTCGACCATCCGCTGTGGATCGTCTATTCCAGCGGCACCACGGGGCTGCCCAAGCCCATCGTGCATGGACACGGCGGCAGTGTGATCGTCGCGCTGGTGCTCAAGAACCTCCACAACGACATCGGCTGCAGCTACGACGCGAACTCGCGTGGCGAACGCTTCCACTGGTACAGCTCCACGGGCTGGGTGATGTGGAACGCGAACGTCGCGGGCCTGCTCGATGGCACCACCTGCTGCATCTACGACGGCAACCCGGGCGGCAGCAAGGAGAGACCCGACTGGTCCGTGCTGTGGCGGTTCGCAGCCGAGACGGGCGTGACCTTCTTCGGCGCGGGGGCGGCGTTCTTCGCCAACTGCATGAAGTCGGGCCTGGATTTGCAGGACTGCGGCGACTTGAGCGCGATTCGCGCCCTCGGGACCACGGGCTCGCCGCTGTCCGAAGACGCCCAACGCTGGGGGACCGCGCAATTCGAGAAGCTTGGAACGCCGGGCATCTGGTGGTGCAACATCTCCGGCGGTACGGACTTCGCGGGCGCGTTCATCGGCGGCAACCGCGAGTTGCCGCTCGTTCCGGGCGAGATGCAATGCCGCCTCCTCGGCTGCGCAGTCGAGGCCTGGAACGAGGCCGGCGAGCCGGTGATCGGCGAAGTCGGCGAACTGGTCTGCACGCAGCCCATCCCGTCGATGCCCCTGTACTTCTGGGGCGACGAAGGCAACAAGCGCTACCTCTCCTCCTACTTCGACACCTATCCCGGCGTATGGCGGCATGGCGACTGGCTCAAGATCACGCCGGCAGGCGGCTGCATCATCTACGGCCGCAGCGACGCCACCATCAACCGCCACGGCCTGCGCATGGGCACCAGCGAGCTGTACAGCGCGGTCGAGGCATTGCCGGAGGTGCTCGACTCCATGGTGGTCGACCTCGAATACCTGGGACGCGAGAGCTACATGCCGCTCTTCGTCGTGCTGCGCCCCGGCGTGTCGCTGGACGATGCGATGAAGGCGAAGATCAACGGGGCGATCCGCACGGCGCTGTCGCCGCGGTTCGTTCCCAACGAGATATTCCAGGTGGCCGAGATCCCGCGCACGCTGACCGGCAAGAAGCAGGAGCTGCCCGTGAAGAAGCTGCTGCTCGGGCAGCCGATGGAGAAAGTCGTGAACCGCGATGCGATGGCCAACCCGGCCTGCATGGACTGGTATGCCGCACTCGCAAGAAGGCTAGGATGAACCCATGTTTCTCATGAACTGCTGGTACGTGGCCGCCTGGGACCACGAGCTCATCGACGGCAGGCTGCTCGCGCGCACGCTGCTGAACGAGCGCATCCTCCTGTACAAGGGCGACAGCGGCAGGGTCGTGGCGCTGAAGGACCGCTGCTGCCACCGCGGTGCGCCGCTGTCCCTCGGCCGGCGGGAGGGTGACTGCATCCGCTGCATGTACCACGGCCTGAAGTTCGACGCGACGGGCAAGTGCATCCAGATCCCGGGGCAGGACAACATCCCGGCGAAGCTCGGCGTGCGCAGCTACCCGGTCGTGGAACGTGACCACCTCGTGTGGATCTGGATGGGCGAGCCCGAACGGGCGGATCCCGAGGACATCCTCGACTTCCCCTACCTGCGCGAGCCGCAATGGAAGGGCATCCCGGGCTACCTGCACTACGACGCGAATTACCTGCTCATCGTGGACAACCTGAGCGACTTCGCGCACCTGGCCTTCGTGCACACGAAGACGCTCGGGGGATCGGAGGAATATGCGTACGTCACCAAGCCGCTGATGATGGAGCGGCTCGAGCGGGGCTTTCGCGTGGAGCGCTGGCACATGGATGCGCCGCCGCCGCCCTTCCACAAGAAGGTGCTGCCGGCTGCGCAGAAGACGCAGAACGTGGACCGCCGCAACATCGGGCACATGCACATCCCGGGCAACTTCTTCCTGTTCACGCTGTTCTCGCCTGCCGGCACCGGCGCGGACAAGGGCAACATGGACGGCGCGAAGGAATACCGCAACTGCCAGTTCATGACGCCGGAGACGGACAGGACGACGCACCACTTCTGGATCTACCTGAACAACTTCGAGGGCGGCGATGCGAACATCTCGCGCTCGCTGCATGCCAGCCTGATCGAGGGCTTCATGGAAGACAAGCACATCATCGAGGCGCAGCAGCGCGCGATGGACGAAGACCCGGACTTCAAGCTGCTGGCGGTGGTGGCCGATGCGCCGCTCGCGCATTTCCGCCGGACGCTGGACCAGCTGATCGAGAAAGAGCGCGCGCCGGCAGCCTAGGCGGCCTTGCGGCGATTCACCAGGACGATCCCGACGGCGACCCCGCACAGCGCGAGCACGAGCTGCGCCGTCAGCGGCTCGTGCAGCAGCGCCACGCCCAGCACGAGCGCGAACACCGGCGTGAGGAAGGTGAAGGACGACATCTGCGTGGCCGGATAGTGCCGCAGCAGCCACATCCACGCGAGGTAGCTGGCGAAGGCGCCGACGACTGTCTGCATGGCGAGCGAGCCCCAGGCCCATGCGGGATAGTGCAGCGACCAGGTCTCGCCGAGCGCCAGCGACAGCAGGGGCGCCGCCACGGTGGTGACGGCCACCTGGTAGAACAGGGTCTTCTCCGCGCTGGCGGTGGCCATCGCGCTCGCGCGTATCACGAGCGTGGTGAGGCCCCAGAAGACGCCCGCCGCGATGGCGAACGCGTCGCCGCGCATCTGGTTGGCCGTGTGCGGGCCGTTGAAGCCTTCGCTGAATGCGACGGCCACCGCCGCGAAGGCGATGACGAGCCCCGCCCACTGGACCAGGCGCAGCTTCTCCGACGGCACGAAGCGGGGCAGCAGCAGCGCGACCACGAAGGGCGAGCTGTAGAGGAACACCGTGAGGCGCGACGCCGCGGTGTCGCGCAGGCCCAGATAGATGCAGCTGAATTCACCCGCGAAAAGCAGGCCCGCGAGCAGGCCCGGCCACAGGGTGCGGTCGCGCGCGAAGAGACGCACACCACGCGCCGCGCACCACGCCCAGAGCAGCACCGTGGCGCCGGCGAAACGAATCGACGCCTGCCAGAGCGGCGGAATCTCGGTGACGGTGGTCTTGATGAGGATCTGCTGGAAGCCCCAGAAGAGGCAGCAGGCCAGCAGGATGGAGACGGCGAGCGCGTCGAGGTGATGCTTGCGTTCGATCATCGTCCCGATGTTACGTGCCGCGCGCATTCAGCCGCGTGCGAGCTTGGCGAGCAGCTTTTTCAGCGCCGCCTTTTCGGAGGTTTCGAGCGTGCGCAGCATGGCGGCCTCGTGCGTGCGCGCCTTGTTGACGAGCGGCTTCACGAGGCGCTTGCCGGCGGCGGTGGCGACGACCAGCGTGCGGCGCTGGTCCGCCGGGTCCGCCTGCAGCGCCACCCAGCCCTGCTCGTTCATGCGCTGCACGAGCTTGGTGACGGTGGGCTGCTTGGACAGGACCTCGTGCGCGAGCTGGCTGATGGTCACCGGGTCGCCGTCGTGCAGCGTGGCGAGCACGCGCCATTCGATGGAACTCAGGCCCGCTGCGCGCACGTGCGCATCGAAGTCCTTGTAGAGGGCGTGGTTCGCCTGGCCGAGCAGGTAGCCCAGGTAGCCATCCACGAAACGTGGGTGCGCCATGGCGGCCCTCATCCCTGCACCGGATGCTCGGTGTAGTAGCGTCCGCCGTGGAAGAGCAGGGGGGAGGCGCCCGCGCGCCAGCTGCAGCGCTCCACCTCGCCGACGAAGATGACGTGGTCGCCCTCGTCGTAGCGGCTGCGGTTGAAGCATTCGAAGGCGGCCGCGGCGCCGGTGAGCAGCGGGGAGCCCGCGAGCCCTTCCGTGAAGTTCACCCCGCTCCAGCGGTCCGCGCCCTTGAGCGCGAAGCGTTCGGCGAGCGCCTTCTGGTCGTTGGCCAGCACGTTGATCGCATAGTGGGAGCCCGCGCGGAAGGCAGGCAGGGACGCGGCGGCCTGCGCGAGGCTCCACAGGACGAGCGGCGGGTCGAGCGAGACCGAGTTGAATGAATTGGCGGTGAGGCCGATGACCTGCCCATCCGCAGTGCGTGCCGTGACGATGGTGACGCCGGTGGCGAACATGCCGAGCGCCGCGCGGAACTCCTGCGACGAGAAGCTGGGCGGCTGGGCCTTCCTGGGCGGCGTCATGTCGGGTGTTGCATGAATTTTCATGTATTATGGACTGAAAGCGAGAGACCATGTTGCCACCCCTCCTGGAGCCCGCCTGGGTCCACGCATTCGAGGCCGTGCTGGCCCGCTGCGCGCTGCGGCCGGGCGACACCGTGGCCGTGCTGGGGGAAAGCACCAGCCGCCCGGAACTCCCGGCGCTCGCGCGGTTCGCGGCGCAGCGGATGGGCTGCAAAACCTTCGACATCGTGGTGCCCACGCCTTTCGAGCCCGGGCCCGCCGTCCGTTCGACCGGCGCTTCTTGCGCACTGCGGCAATCCCCTCCCGTCATTGCCGCGCTGGCCGCGAGCACGCTTGTCCTCGACTGCACCGTGGAAGGGCTGATGCACGCGCCCGAACTGCCCGCCATCCTGAAGGGCGGCGCCCGCGTGGTGTACATCAGCAACGAGCATCCGGAAGCGCTCGCGCGCCTCGTACCCGGCGACGCGCTCGAGCCGCTCGTGAAGGACCACGTCAAGCGGCTGCGCGCGGCGCGCGAGATGCGCGTTGCCTCGCCCGCCGGCACGGACCTGCGCATCTCGCTGCAAGGTGCGACCTGCGGCGGCAACTGGGGCTACACGTCGCGGCCCGGCACGATGACGCACTGGCCCGGCGGCCTGGCGCTCGCGTTCCCCGCCGCCTCCAGCGTCAACGGCACGCTGGTGCTCGCGCCCGGCGACGTCAACCTCACCTTCAAGCGCTACATCGAACAGCCCGTCACGCTGCGCATCGAGGGCGACTATGTGACCCGCATCGAGGGCGACGGCGTCGACGCGCAGCTGATGCGCAGCTACATCGACGCGTGGGGCGATCGCGACGCGTACGCGGTCAGCCACGTGGGCTATGGCCTGAACGCCGCCGCGCGCTGGGACAGCATGGCGCTGTACGACAAGCGCGATTTCAACGGCACGGAGCTGCGCGCCTTCGCGGGCAACTTCCTCTACAGCACGGGCGCGAACGAAGTCGCGGGGCGCCACACGCGCGGGCACTTCGACCTGCCCATGCGCCATTGCACGGTGGAGCTCGACGGCGTGGCCGTGGTGGACGCGGGGGCGGTGGTCGCATGAATCCCCCCGCCTTCACCGTCCTGGGCGGCGGGCCCACCGTGCTGATGCTCCACGGCATCGGCGGCGGCCACCTGTCGTTCGCGCCGCAGGTGGAGACGCTCGCCTCGTCGGGCTATCGCGCCATCGCATGGGACATGCCGGGCTACGGCCGCAGCGCGCCGATCGAGCCGTACAACTTCAAGGGCCTCGCGCAAAGCTGCATCGCGCTCATCGAGAACCTGCAGTGCGGCGACGTCGTGCTGGTGGGCCACAGCATGGGGGGCATGGTCGCGCAGGAGGTCATGGCGCGCCGACCCGAGCTCGTGAGCAAACTGGTGCTCTGCGGCACGTCGCCGTCCTTCGGCAAGCCCGACGGGCAGTGGCAGCGCGAGTTCATCGCGCAGCGCACCGCGCCGCTGGACGCGGGCAAGACGATGGCCGAGCTCGCGCAAGTGCTGGTCCCCCAGATGGTGGGGCCGGGTTCGCTGCCCGAGGGCGTGCGCCTCGCCGCGCATTGCATGGGCCTCGTGCCCGCGTCGACCTACCGGCGCGCGCTCGAGGCGCTGGTCACCTTCGACAGGCGCGCAGCCCTTGCGCAGATCCGCGTGCCGACGCTCGTGATCGCGGGCGAGCACGACAGGAACGCACCGCCGGCGGTCATGAAGAAGATGGCCGATGCGATCGCCAACAGCACCTACCTGGAGATGCCGGGGATCGGCCACCTGCAGAACCTGGAAGCGCCCGACGAATTCGACGGGATGCTGCTGAACTTCCTCGCGTTGCCGCGCGAGTTGATGCACTAGGTGGGGACAAGGACAAGGCGATGGACTCACTGCCCGCGCTCGGATTCACGCCCGCTGTCGGCGACCTGCCCTTCACCGCGCAGCAGCGGTCGCTGCTGGCGCTCGCCCACGAGCTCGGGCGAACGAAGTTCGCGCCGCGCGCCGCGCAGTGGGACCGCGAGGCGGCCTTCCCCATGGCGAACTACGAGGACCTGCGCACGGCGGGCTTGCTGGCCCTGTGCGTCCCGAAGGATCACGGCGGGTTGGGTGCCGACTACGCGACCTACATGCTGGTCGCGGCGGAACTCGGCCGGTTTTGCGGGGCCACCGCGCTCACCTACAACATGCACATCTGCTCGACGATGTGGACGGGCGTGCTGGCCGACGGCATCGCGATGACGGATGCGCAGCGCGCGGAGCATGCGCACCGACGCGAGCTGCATTTCCGCCGCGTCGTGCAGGACGGCGCGATCTATGCGCAGCCCTTCTCCGAAGGCAGCGCCGCGGCCGCGGGCCGCGCGCCCTTCGGCACGACGGCGCGCAAGGTCGATGGCGGCTGGGTCGTCAACGGCCGCAAGATCTTCGCTTCGCTCTCCGGCGCCGCCGACTACTACGGCGTGCTGTGCACGGAGGACAAGGGCGACGAGAAGCCCGACGCGCGCGACACCCTGTATCTCGCGGTGCCTGCCACGAGCGAAGGCTTCACCATCGGCGGCGAGTGGGACCCGCTCGGCATGCGGGGCACGGTCAGCCGCAACCTCGGCTTCAAGGAGGTGTTCGTCTCCGACGACGAACAGCTGATGCCGCGCGGCATCTACTTCCGCGGCGCGCAGACCTGGCCCGCGATGTTCTTCACGCTCGCACCCACCTATCTCGGCATCGCGAACGCGGCTTACGACTTCACGGTGAGCTACCTGCGCGGGGAAGTGCCGGGGGAGCCGCCCGTGAAGCGCCGCATGTACCCGACCAAGCAGGTCGCGGTCGCGCAGATGCGCATCCAGCTCGAATCGATGAAGAGCCTCTTCACGCGCGCCATCCTCGAAGCTGGGCCGAACCCCTCGAAGGACGCGCGCATGCGCCTGTACGCGGCGCAGTACAGCGTCATGGAAGGCGCGAACGACATCGCGCGGCTGGCCATCCGCACCTGCGGGGGCCAGAGCATGATGAAGCACCTGCCGCTCGAGCGGCTCTACCGGGACAGCCGCTGCGGCTCGCTGATGCTGCCCTGGACCGCCGAACTGGTGCTGGACCGCATGGGCCGCGAAACCCTGTACGAGCCCGGCGAGCGGGACGAGTAGGGTGGCCGTGCGGGGCGGGTTGTAAGAAACGGCGCCGGGCCCCGACAACCGGGGTCGATGCGCCCACGGCGCCCTGTCTGTCCCACCCCCGGAGGTCCCATGGAACCTGCAGTACGCCCGCCACCCCTCCTCTATCGGCACCGCTTGCCCGTGCGCGTGATGCACTGGATCAATGTGCTCTGCCTGGTCATCCTGCTCATGAGCGGGCTGCAGATCTTCAATGCCCACCCGGCGCTCTACTGGAGCCAGGACTCGCGCGACTCCACCCGCATCATGCAGATCACGCAAAAGCAGGTGGACGGCCAGTGGCGCGGCGTCACCCGCATCGGCGGCGCGGAGTTCGACACGCACGGCGTGCTGGGCACCTCCCTCGGCGCGGATGGCGAGTACGCGGCGCGCGCCTTCCCGTCGTGGGCGACGATTCCCGGCACGCAATGGCTGGCGATGGCCCGCGTGTGGCACTTCTTCTTCGCCTGGCTGTTCGTGGTCAATGGCATCGCCTATGTGCTGTGGACGATTTTCAGCGGGCACCTGCGCCGCGACATGCTGCCGACGCGGGGCGAATGGCGCGGCATCGGGCGTTCGGTCAAGGACCACCTGCTGCTGCGCCATGCCCACGGCGAGGACGCGCGGCGCTACAACGTCCTGCAGAACATCGCCTACCTCACCATCGTGTTCGGCGTGCTGCCGCTCATCGTGCTCGGTGGCTGGGCGATGTCGCCGATGATGGATTCCTTCGCGCCCGGATGGGTGGACCTGCTGGGCGGGCGGCAGGCGGCGCGCACGCTGCATTTCGTCGCGGCGGTGCTGCTGGTCGCCTTCGTGCTCGTGCACCTGTTCGAGGTGATCGTCACGGGCCTCGTCAACAACCTGCGGTCCATGGTCACCGGTTACTGGAGGCTGCCGAAATGAAGAAACTTGCGAAACCCCGATTCGAACAGCGCCGCGAGCGGCGTGGCTTCATGCGCGCGGGGCTGGCGCTCGCCGCGACCGGCGGGCTCGCCGGCTGCGACGCGCTCAGCCACAACGACACCGCGGTGGACATCCTGCGCAGCGCGGAGTCGCTGAGCAACAGCGTGCACCGCGTACTGGGGCGCCGCGCGATGGCGCAGGAGTTTTCGCCTTCGGACGTTCCGCCGGTCTTCCGGGCCAACGGCACGACGATGCCCCCGGGAGAGGACTATGCCGAGATGGTCGCGACCGGGTTCGCGGACTGGCGATTGACGGTCGACGGCCTGGTCGGCAAGCCGCTGGAGCTCACGATGCAGGAGTTGCAGGCGATGCCCACGCGCACGCAGATCACCCGGCACGACTGCGTGGAAGGCTGGAGTTGCATCGGGCAGTGGAAGGGCGTGCGCCTGTCGCACCTGCTGGGACTCGCGCAGGTCCGGCCGGAAGCGAAATTCGTGGTGTTCCACTGCCTCGACCAGATGGACGCGGACGACGAGGACACCGTGTACTACGAGAGCATCGACATGGACGATGCATTTCACGAGCAGACGATCCTCGCCTGGGAGCTCAACGGAAAACCGTTGCCTGTCGCCAATGGGGCGCCGCTGCGCGCGCGCATCGAGCGGCAGCTGGGATACAAGCAGCCGAAGTACCTGCACCGCATCGAACTGGTGGAAAGCTTCGCCGCCCTGCGCGGCGGGCGCGGCGGCTACTGGGAAGACCAGGGCTACAACTGGTACGGCGGGATATAGGTTCCCGACAATCCATTTTTCGCGAAGCCGTAGAAGTCGAAGGCCATGTCCGGCTGCGCGCCGCAGATCAACTCCGCGATGGCCTTGCCCGAACCGGCGCCGTGCGTCCAGCCGAGCGTCCCGTGGCCCGCGTTCACCCAGAGCTTGCCGACCGGCGTGCGGCCGATGTAGGGGATGTTGGTCGGTGTCGCGGGACGCAGTCCCGTCCAGAAGCGCGGGTTGCCGCCGTCTTCTTCGGTGCGCGTGTCGCAGACCCCGGGCAGGACTTCCTCGATGCGCTGCGACAGCATGCGGCAGCGCGCCTTGGCGAGGGGCGTTTCGAGGGACGTGTCGTAGCCGGAGAGTTCGATCGTGCCGGCGACGCGCAATTCGTCGCCGAGGCGGCTCATCGCGCACTTCACCTCGTCGTCGATGGTGCTGACGAAGGGCGCGAGCGCGGGCTTCAGGAGCCGGAACGTCGCGCTGTAGCCCTTGCCGGGATAGATCGGCAGGTCGACGCCGACGGTGCGAAGCAAGGGCGCGCTGTAGGAGCCGCAGGCGACGACCACCGCGCCCGCATGCAGCTCGCGCCACACGCCGGTGTTGCGGTCGCGTACCGTGACCGATTCGACCGCGCCGCCCGCCTTCGACAAACGCACGACATCGTGTCCGTAGAGAAAGCGCGCGCCTCGCGCCGCGCAGCGTTGGGCCAGCTGCTCGGTGAAGCGCCGAGCGTCGCCGCTCTCGTCGCTCGCGGTGAACGTGCCGCCGACGATGCGGTGGCGAAACGACTGGAACGCGGGCTCGATCGCGAGCAACTCGTCCCGGCTCACGACCTGGCGCTGGACGCCGAACTTCTGCATCAGCAGCGCGGCGTCCCCCGCCGCGTCGAACGACGCCTGGTCGGTGAAGTAGTGGGCGATCCCGCGTTCCAGCCGCTGGTAGTCGATGCCCGTCGCGCGCACGACGTCTTTCAGCGCCGCATGGCTGAAGGAGCCGAGGGCGACGAGTTGCCGCACGTTGCGCTCGAAGGCGGCGTCATTGCACTGCGCGAGGAACTGCAGGCCCCAGCGCCATTGCTGCCAGTCCAGCTGGGGGCGGAACAGCAGCGGCGCGTCGTTGCGGAACATCCACTTGAGCAGCTTGGCCGGCGCGTGCCGGTTGGCCCAGGGTTCGCAATAGCTCACCGAGATCTGCGCGGCGTTCGCGAAACTCGTCTCCTGCGCCGCGCCCGCTTGCCGGTCGACCACCGTCACGTCGTGGCCGCGTTCGAGCAGGTGCCAGGCGGTGCTGACGCCGATGATGCCGGCGCCCAGGACGAGGACTTTCATGGCGCGGAGTTTGCGTCAGCTTGTCGTGCAATAAAAGAAAAATTAAACTCTCAGGCAAAACATCAGGCTTGCTTATAAGAAAGCCCACTTTCATGAGTACGTTCGATCCCGACGCGCTGGAATGCCTCGCCGCCATCGTCGAAGAAGGCGGTTTCGAGCGCGCCGCGCAGCGCCTTTCCATCACGCAATCGGCGGTGTCGCAGCGCTTGCGCGCGCTCGAAGCGCAGGTCGGCACGGTGCTGATCGTCCGCAGCCGGCCGCTCAAGCCGACGTCCGCAGGCCGCCTGCTGCTCAAGCACACCAAGCAGATGCGCCTGCTGCGCGCGGACCTCGAGCGCGACCTGAAGGAGTTGGCGCCCAGCTCCACGGGCGGCGCGAGGGAGGAGGAGCGCGTGTCGATCGCGATCAACGCGGACAGCATCGCGACCTGGGCGTTGCCCGCGCTCAACGAACTCGCGCGGCAGGGCCTCCCGATGGAAATCATCGCGGACGACCAGGACTTCACGCAGGAATGGCTGCGCGAGGGGCAGGTCCTCGGTTGCGTCACCACGCTCAGGCAGGCGCTGCGCGGGTGCAAGGTGGTGCCGCTCGGCGCGATGCGGTATGTCGCGGTCGCGCGGGCGGACTATGCGCGCGAGCGCTTTCCCGAGGGCTTCGGCCCGCACGCGTTCCGCGACGTCCCCTTCATCGCGTTCAACCGCAAGGACGACATGCAAAGCGAGTTCGTGGCCAAGTGCTTCGGGCTCAAGCGCGTCGCCCTGAACCAGCTGTTCGTGCCCAGCTCGGAGGGCCAGGTGCGCGCCGTGCTGGCGGGCTGGGGGGTGAGCGTCGTGCCGGAACTCCTGGCGCGCGGCCTGCTGGCGCAGGGGGACCTGGTGAACGTGGCGCCGTCCTGTTCCTTGCCGATCCAGCTCTACTGGCACTGCTGGAACCTCGAATCGGAAGTGCTGGACGCGCTGACCGCCGCGTTGACGCAGGCCGCGGCCGCACAGCTCGCCGCGCCCTGAAGGCGCGCAGCGTTCAGTCGCTGTTCTGCGCGAGCAGGGTCTGGCGCAGGGCCTGCGCCTTGTCCTCGTCGAAGCCGCCCTCGGCACGGGCCAGCACCTTGCCCTCGCGGTTGAGCACGAGCACCCAGGCGTGCTCGGTGCCCGACAGGCCCGCCGCGCGGATGAACGCGTCGCGGTCCGTGAAGACCGGCACGAGGCGCGAGCGATCGCTCTCGGCGGGATGGCGGGCGAGCAGCTTGTTCTCGATGTCGCCGCGGGCGTTGTCGGTACCGGGGTCGTTCAGCACCGGCATGCGGAACCAGGGGATGGAGGAGTCGCGATCCAGGCGCAGGCCCTGGATCCAGCTGTCGATCTCGACGCGGTGGCCGCGCGTGAAGGTGACGAGGGCCAGGGTGCGTTCGGCCGGCAATCCCTGCGGAAGCACCATCTTCTGCTGGTCGAGGCGCTTGGCCGACACGGTGGGCATGCGGCCCAGCAGGCTGGATTCGCTCGGGGCGAGGACCGCCAATGCGACGGCCCCCGTCACGGCCGCGAGCCATGCGAGGGTAGGGGTCCACATTGTTCTTTTCATTGGCGCCTCCGATGCAAGGTGAAGTGTTCCACGACCACCCCACCGGGAAAACGTCCAGCTTGTAAAGAACTCGGGGTAGTTGTTGCAGGCGTGCAAGATTCACGCCGCGCCGCGCGCACCACGATCAGGCGACGTCGAGCACGAAATGCTCGCGGAACCCTTCCTGCTCGCCGCGCTTGGCATACCCCAGGGTGTTCGCGACGACGCGGCAGCCGCCGGCGACATAGTCCTGCTGGCAATGCAGGTGCCCGTGGAACCACCATCGGGCAAGGGGGAGCAGCCCATCCATCGAATTGCAGAACCCGGCGGTCCCTGGCGTCAGCCCGTAGCGCGGGTCGGCGCTCAGGAGGCTGGGCGCGAAATGGGTGACGACGACCGTCGTGCCGTCGAAGGGTTCGGCCAGCGCCGCGCGCAGCCACGCCTCGCATTCGAGCGCGAGTTCGCGCCATTGCGGTGCGAGCATGGGTTCGCCGGCGCGCGTGGTGCCCGTCTTCTGCAAATAGAAGTTGGCGGCCCGATAGGCTTTTTCGCGCTTCTTCATCCACAGCGTCGGCGAAACGCGGTCCGCGTCGGTGATGAGCGCGTCGAAATCCGCCCACAGCGTGGTGCCGATGAAGCGCACCCCCTGGACCACGGCCGTCCGGCGTTCGAGCCAGGTGATGCCCAGCCGCTCGCAGGTGTCGCGCAGGCGGGCGTGCGTGGCGTCGAAATCGAGGTTGTCGTACTCGTGGTTGCCCGGCACGTAGAGCACGGGCACGGGCCAGCCATGGCGCGGGGAAAAGCGTTCGAGGCCGAAGTCGTCGCCCTGCAACTGGCTGCCCGCCTGGTAGGAGCCGACGTCGCCGGCGAGCACCAGGAGCTGCGCGCCGGGCGCGGGCGTGGGCCGATAGTGCGGGTGCACCTCGAGGTGCAGGTCGGACATCAGCTGGATTTTCATCCGGCCATTGTGCGGGTCCGCTCAGGACGCCGGGGGCGCGTGCAGGCGCACCTCGAAGGTCGTGCCTTCGCCGGGCTCGCTGCGCACGTCGATGCTGCCGCGATGCAACTCGACGCATTCCTTCACGATGTGCAGGCCGATGCCCGTGCCCTGGATGTTCCCCACGTTGGTGCCGCGGTGGAAGGATTCGAAGAGGCGCGGCAGGTCCGCGGGCGGAATACCGATGCCGCGGTCGGTGATGGAAAAGCGCAGGCGGTCGCCGTCCGCGCTGGCGACGCAGGTCACCGGCGTGTCCGGCGGCGAGTACTTGAGCGCGTTGCCCAGCAGGTTCACCAGGATGTGGCTCACCAGCTTGGCGTCGACCATACGCGGCTGGTCTGCGCCTTCGCACTGCATGGTGATGCGCGACGCCTGCTCGTGCGACTGGTCCATCTCGGCCGCGACCTGCACCAGCAGCTGCGGGATGTTGCGCGCCTGCGGCTCGAAGCGGAACCGGCCCGATTCCAGGCGGCTCGTCACGAGCACCTGCTCCACCATCTTGTTCATGCGCGCGACGGCGTTCTTGATGAGGCCGACGATCTCCTTGCGCTCGCCCTCGGGCAGCCGCGGGCCGTAGTCGTCCAGCAATTCGATGGAGGACAGGATCGCCGCGAGCGGCGTGCGGAATTCGTGCGAGGCGACCGCGACGAAGCGCGACTTCAGCTCGGACAGCTCGCGTTCGCGCGCGAGGGCCGTGCGCATGTCCTGCTCGGCCTGGCGGCGCTCGGTGACGTCAGTGAGGAAGTTGAGCGTGGCGGGCGTGTTCTGCCACTCGAACAGCACGGCGCTGATCTCGAGCCAGCGCGTGTCGCCATTCGCATGGATCACGCGGAACTGGTAGTGGTTTTCCACCGGTTCGCCCTTGAGGCGGCGCGTGTGGTTGCCGAGCACGCGTTCGCGGTCGTCGGGATGGATGAACTCGATGAAGGGCTTGGATTTCGCCGTCTCGTCGTCCATGCCGGTGAGCTGCAGCGCGCGCGGGTTCGCGTAGAGGATGCGGCCGCCGGCGGTCACGAGGATGCCCTCGTTCACGTTCTCGACCACCTTGCGGTACTTCGCTTCCGATTCGGCCAGCGCCTTCTCGTTGGCCTTGCGCCGGGAGATGTCGCGGATGAACGAGCTGAAGGTATAGCCCTCGCCCGTCTTCACCGGCCAGATCGAGAGTTCGGCGTGGAATTCCTCGCCGCTGCGCCGCAGCGCCAGGGTTTCGACGCGGCGGTTGAAGATCGGCGCGGTGCCGTCGCGCAGGAAGCGCGCGATCCCCTCGTCGTGATGCTTGCGGAACGCGACGGGGATGATCATGTCGGTGAGCCGCTTGCCCAGGGCCTCGTCGCGACGGAAGCCGAACATCCGCTCCGCCGCTTCGTTCCAGTCGACGATGCTGCTCTTCTCGTCGATCGTGATGACCGCGTCGTTCGCGCTCGCGATGAGCGCCTGCATGCGCTGCGTCGCGTCGTTGAGGCTGCGCTCGGCGTCGGTGCGGCGGGAGGCTTCCTCCCGCAGTTGCGCGCTGGTGTCGAACTGCCAGCTGACGTCGCGGGCCACGTGCACGACGTAGGGCTGCCCGGCCGGCCCGTTGGCGACGAATGCCTGTTCGCGGATCCGCGCCGTCCGCGCGGGCCGGTCGGCGGTCGCCGCCACTGCGGTGCGGAACTCGTCGCTGTAGCCCGCCTCGGGCAACTGGTCGCGCGCGCGCCGCATCCGTTCGCGGTCCTCCGGGTGCATGCGGTCGATCAAGGCGTCGTGCCCGTGGGGCAGGCCCTTCGCGCTGACGCCCCAGAAGCGCTCGAACGCGGGGTTGGTGTAGACGATCCACCCGTCGACCGGCGACCACGCCCACATCATCTCGTCGATGGCGCGGCCCAGGGGATCGAGCCACTGGGCGGCCTGCGAGGAAGCATCGGAGCTGGACTGCGCGCTCATCGCCGGAGCATAGCGCCTGCCAGCCCGATCAATGAGAGAACTATCGACCTGCGCCATGCGCCGCGCGGACCGGGTGATGCACGACGGGCATGGAGTGCATGCGCTTTTGGGCTTGTAACCCTAGGGAAAACCCTTATTCTTGGTGCATCCGGCTCATCCGCCGTCCTGAAAGTCTCCCATGTTTGCCCTGTTCGCCCCCCTTACCCGGCTCTTTGCCCTGCGCCCGGCTGTTGCCACCGCCGGCGTTGCCCGCCGACTCATGGAAAGCGCCGGCGCACGTTCCGACGCCCGCCAGGCCGAGGAACTGCGCAGCGCCGCCTACGCGTACCTGCGCGTCGTCCGCTAAAGGCGCGCTCAGAGGCGCACGCCCGCCGCCTTGACGGTCGGTGCGAGCTGTGCGACCTGCTCCTTCACGAAAGCCGTGAAGGTCGCCGGACTGGCCGGCTGCTCGGTGATGCCGAGCTCGTTCATCTTCTTGCGGATGTCCGCCTGCGCGAGGATTTCGTTGCAGGCGGTGTTGAGCCGCGCCACGATGTCCGCCGGCATTTTCGGCGGGCCGGACAACCCGAAGAAGTTGTCCAGCACCAGGCGGCGATGGCCGGCCTCGACGATGCTCGGCACGTCCGGCACCAGCGGCGAGCGGTTCGCGGACGTCACCGCCAGCGGCACCAGCTGGCCGCTCTTGAAGTAGGGGACAAAGGCCGTGAGCACGTCGATGCCCACCGGCACCACCCCGGCGATCAGGTCGGTGGTCATCGGGGCACCGCCGCGATAGGGCACATGGACCATGTTCAGGCCCAGCGCGTTCTTGATCAATTCCCCGTAGATGTGACCGATCGACGCCGGACCGCCCGAGCCGAAGTCCAGTCGGCCGCTCCGTTTGGCGAACGCTTCCAGGTCCGCCATGGTCTTCAGGCCCGACTTGGGATTGGCCATCACCACGCACGGCGCGGAGCCGATGAGCGCGATATGCGTGAAGCCCTCCACCGGGTCGTAGGGTTGCTTCTCCAGCGCGAAGGGGCCGATGGAGATCGGCGTGGAGTTGGAAAGCATGAGCGTGTAGCCGTCCGGTGCGGCCTGCGTGACGACCGAGCCGCCGACGCTCCCACCCGCACCGGGCCGGTTGTCCACCACGACGCCCTGGCCGAGCTTGTGCGCAAGCTGCTCGGCCATGACCCGCGCGACGATGTCGCTCGCGCCGCCGGGGGGAAAAGTCACGATGATCTTGATGGGCTTGTCGGGCCAGGCGGCGAACGACGGCAAGGACAGGCTGGCGGCGCCCGCGGCCAGCACGCGAAGGGCGCCGCGCCGCGGCATCGGGAGAAGGGGTTGTTTCATGAAGCTTCCTTTCGCGGTTTCCATCATGAAGCCGCGCACCTTCCCGACGCAAGGCGCATGCCACGGCCTGTCGCTCAGGTGTCCCCGAAGGCCTGGCGCGCGGCGGCCGCCACCGCGAGGCGCAGCCAGGCATGGTCGCTGCGCTGCCCCTGCCGGCGGTGCCACAGCGAATCGACGTGCACCGGGGAAACGTCGAACGGGATGTCCCGCATCACGAACTGGTCCTCGATGCCCGTCACGCGCACGAAATGGCGGGGCATCACGGTGAGCAGGTCCGAGCCGATGACCACCTGGCCGGCGGTGAAGAACTGGTTGACGGTCAGCACCACGCGGCGCTTGCGCCCGAGCGATGCCAGGGCCTCGTCGACGAAGCCGTAGGGCCGCCCGGAAAAGCTCACCAGCAGGTGGTGCGCGGCGCAGAACTTCTTGATGGTCAGCGGGCCCGTCGCGAGCGGATGACCTTTGCGCATGATGCAGACGTACTCGCCGGTGAAGAGCCGCTGGTGGTCGAAGGCGGGCATGCTGCCCGCCTGGGCTTGCGCCGTCAGGTCCGTGATCACGGCGCGGAAGTAGCCGACGGCCAGGTCGATCTGGCCCTCGTCGAGCAGCTTGCGCGGGTCCCGGGTCGTGAGCGGCAGCACGCGCATCGACACTCCCGGCGCATCCCGCTCGATGATGCGCACCAGCCCCGGCATGATCTCCGCCGCCGTGGCGTCGGCCATGCCCAGCAGGAAGGTATTGGTCGCCTCGGACGCCACGAAGTCGGCGGGCGAGAGCGAGATTTCCATCTGTCGCAACGCATCCGAGATCGCGGGCCACAAGGCGAGCGCCCGGGGCGTGGGCTCGATGCCGTAGCCGCTGCGCACGACCAGCTTGTCGCCCACGGATTCACGCAGGCGGTTCAGCGCGTTGCTGACCGCGGGCTGCGTCATGTTGAGGTTCTTCGCCGCCCGGGTCAGGTTCTTCTCGGCCATGACCTGGTCGAAGACCCGCAGCAGGTTCAGGTCCAGCGTCCTGAAGTTGGGGGCTTTCATCACCACGGTGAATGATATCCATCATGAATCTAAATTGGCAATATATCAGTGCTTACCCTAATATCCTTCTACGCCATTGGCAATACCGCCACCGGCGCAAGAAGGGGAAGAAACCATGGCCATGACCAGCTTTGCACACGTCGACAATCCTGCCGAACACCCGGGCCTGATCCGCGTCGAGCGGTTCGCCACCAGCGTCCAGAACGCCTACCGCAGCCTCAGCGCACCGCGCGCCGGCGCGAGCCTCCTGCTCGCGGCGATCGTGGCGGCCCTCGTCGTCGTCGCCAACCAGGTGATCGACACCTGGACCGAAGGCCACCTGCTCGCCGCCTGGATCGTGATGTGGGCCGTCGCCTTCGCCGCCCTCGCCCTGCTCGCCAGCCCCGCCAAGCGCTTCGTCGCCGGCAGCCGCCGCACCGTGCGCCGCTGGTCGGTCGCCCGCCAGCAACGCATCCAGGACGAGAAGCTCTGGAAGGTCGCCCTGACCGACGCCCGCGTGATGGCCGATATCAGCCGCGCGATGAGCGCCGGCGCCACCCGCGACGTCCGGACCTACTACTGAAAGCCGGCGATGGCCGCCTTCGTCCACACCAGCCGGCTGCAAATGGCGCTTCGCCACCTGCCCGCGCCGCTGCTGGCCGCGCTGGATGCCTGGTCGGTGCGCCGCGCGCGCGAGCGGCTCGAGAAGCGACGGGAAGCGCTGCGAAAGCCCGAGGTGGAAGCCCCGGTGCCGTACCGGCCCAAACCCTGGCGCGATTGATCCCGCCGCTCCAATGAAAAAGCCACCTCGCGGTGGCTTTTTCATTGGAGCGCGGCTGCCTCAGGCGGCGAGGCGCTTTTCGATCTGTGCCTTGGTCTCGCCCAGCTCTGCGGGCAGGTGATACGCGAGCTGCTCGAAGAGCTCGGCGTGCAGCTGCAGCTCCTTTTGCCACGCAGCCTGGTCGATGCTGGTGACGGACTTGAACTGGTCGGCGCTGAAATCCAGGCCCGTCCAGTTCATCTCGCCATAGCTCGGGCTCACGCCGAACACGTGCTCGTTGCCCTGCACCTTGCCCTCGATGCGGTCGATCATCCACTTGAGCACGCGCATGTTCTCGCCGTAGCCCGGCCACACGAACTTGCCGTCCTCGCCCTTGCGGAACCAGTTCGTCGTGTAGATGCGCGGCAGCTTCGCGCCCGCGGCTTCCATCTTCTTGCCGAGGTTCAGCCAGTGCTGGAAGTAGTCGGACATGTTGTAGCCGGTGAAGGGCAGCATCGCGAAAGGGTCGCGGCGCACCGCGCCGTTGCCGCCCGCCATCGCGGCGGTCGTCTCGGAGCCCATCGTGGCGGCCATGTACACGCCCTCGACCCAGTTGCGCGCTTCGGTGACGAGCGGCACGGTGGTGGAGCGGCGGCCGCCGAAGATGAAGGCGTCGATCGGCACGCCGGCAGGGTCGTCCCAGGCGGAGTCGAGCGCGGGGTTGTTGATGGCGGAGACCGTGAAGCGCGCGTTGGGGTGGGCGGCTTTCGCGCCGGTCTGCTTCGCGATCTCGGGCGTCCAGTCGTTGCCCTGCCAGTCGATGGCGTGCGCGGGCGCGGGGCCCATGCCCTCCCACCAGACATCGCCGTCGTCCGTCAACGCGACGTTCGTGAAGATCACGTTCTTGTCCAGGCTGGCCATGCAGTTCGGGTTGGTCTGCGTGTTGGTGCCGGGGGCGACGCCGAAATAGCCGGCCTCGGGGTTGATCGCATGCAGGCGGCCGTCGGCGGCCGGCTTGATCCAGGCGATGTCGTCGCCGATGGTCGTGACCTTCCAGCCGTCGAAGCCCTTGGGCGGGATCAGCATGGCGAAGTTGGTCTTGCCGCAGGCGCTCGGGAACGCCGCCGCGACGTGGTATTTCTTGCCTTCGGGGTTGGTCACGCCCAGGATGAGCATGTGCTCGGCGAGCCAGCCTTCGTCACGGCCCATGGTGGACGCGATGCGCAGCGCGAAGCACTTCTTGCCCAGCAGCGCGTTGCCGCCGTAGCCGGAGCCGTAAGACCAGATCTCGCGCGTTTCCGGGTAGTGGACGATGTACTTGGTGCTGTTGCAGGGCCAGGGCACGTCCTTCTGGCCGGCGGCCAGGGGAGCGCCCACGGTATGCACGCAGGGCACGAATTCGCCTTCCACGCCCAGCACGTCGTACACGGCCTTGCCCATGCGGGTCATGATGCGCATGTTCACGGCGACATAGGGGCTGTCGGACAGCTCGATGCCGATGTGCGCGATGGGGGAGCCGAGCGGCCCCATCGAGAAGGGCACCACATACATCGTGCGGCCGCGCATGCACCCGTCGAAGAGCGGCTGCAGCGTCTTGCGCATCTCGGCCGGGGCCATCCAGTTGTTGGTCGGGCCGGCGTCTTCCTTGCGGGCCGAGCAGATATAGGTGCGGTCCTCGACGCGCGCGACGTCCGTCGGGTCGGAGCAGGCGAGGTAGGAGTTCGGGCGCTTGACCGGGTCCAGCTTGCGGAAGGTGCCGGCATCGACCAGCTGGCCGCAGAGGCGGTCGTATTCTTCCTGGCTGCCGTCGCACCAGTAGATGGCGTCGGGCTTGCACAGCGCGGCCATGTCGGCCACCCAGGCGAGCAGCTTCGCGTTCTTGACGTAGGCCGGGTTGTTCAAATTCAGCCCCTGCATCACGGGAGAGTTCATCCAAAGCTCCATAAGTTAAACCTGGTTTCCAAAGGGAGCTCGGGAGGAGGCGGGGGACGAGCATCCCTTTTGAAACAGGGTTCGCTCAGTCGGCGCGGGTGTTGCATGGATGGGCAACACGGTCGGCGGGAAGGGGTGGCTTCACGTCCGCGGAACGGCTGGGAAAGCCAATTCTAGGGACCGGCGCTCGGTGCCGGCTGTCAGACGGGAGGAAAACAATGCAAAACTTGCATGAGGTTATGCATGCAATTCCGAGGGGTCTGCGGCGCGGCGCCGCACCCGTTCAGGCCATGTAGATGGCGATGAATGCCAGCAGGAACATCAGGACGCCACCGACCACCGGCAGGACGAGCGGGATGGCGGGCACGATGGCTTCGACCGCATCCTGCGGTGGCTGCGGCTCGCCGTGGGTGGCAGGTGCTTGGGGGCTGGACATGGAGATTCCTTGGGATTCGAAGAGGGGGTGTAGCGGTGGATTTTAACTTGGGGTCACAGCAGCGCGTAGGTGACGCTCGCGCGGCAGACGCTCTTGCCGTCGTTCGCGCCGCGGATGTCGATCTCCCCGAACGCCATGGACTTTCCCGCGCGCAGCACACGGGCCTGCACGAGCGCGTCCTGGCCGGACAGGGGCTTGAGGAAGCTGCTGCTCATCTGCACCGTGGTGCAGGGGCGGAATTCGCCGAAGTGCTGGATCAGCGCGAGCACCATCGCCGTGTCCGCCGCCGCCATCATGGCCTGGCCGCACAGCATGCCGCCGACGCGCGACAACTCGGCGCTCTGCGGCAGGCGGGCCGTCACCCCATCCGCGCCGAAGCCTTCGACTCGAAGGTTCAGCGCCTGCACCCAGGGCGCGAAATATTCGGCGAGCGCGCCCTGCAAGGTTTCCTTGTCCATCACTGCTCCTGCGCGGCGAAGCCGCCTGCATGCAGCGCGTCGATCACACCCTGGATGTGGTCGCGACCGCGGGTCTGGATGACGAGCTCGATCTCCACGTTCTGCGCAGCCAGCATGGTGAACGCGCGCTGGTGGTGCACCTCGTCGATGTTGGCGCCCGCTTCGCTGACGATGGCGGTGATGCGCGCGAGCGAGCCCGGCACGTCGCGCGCGCTCACGCGGATGCGCGCGAGGCGCCCCGCGCGCACCATGCCGCGCTCGATGATGGCCGCCAGCAGCAGCGGGTCGATGTTCCCGCCGCCCAGCACCAGCCCGACCTTGCGCCCCTTGAAGCGCTCCGGATGCTTGAGCAGCGCGGCGAGGCCCGCGGCGCCGGCGCCCTCGACCAGCGTCTTCTCGATCTCCAGCAGCATCACGATGGCCTGCTCGATGTCGCCTTCATCGACGAGCAGCATATCGTCGACATGCCTTTCGATGATCGCCTGCGTGATCCGGCCGGGCGTCCCGACCGCGATGCCCTCGGCGATGGTGCTGCCGCCCTGGGGCAGCGATGCATGCTTGAACGCGTTGAACATGTTCGGGAAGCGAAGCGTCTGCACGCCGATCACCTCGATCCCCGGCTTGATCGCCTTGGCGGCTACCGCGATGCCCGCGATGAGTCCCCCACCGCCCACCGCGACCACCAGCGTGTCCAGGTCCGGCACGGCCTGGAGCATCTCGATGCCCACCGTGCCCTGGCCGGCGGCGATCGCCTCGTCGTCGTAGGGATGCACGAACGTGAGCTGCTGCGCCGCGGCCAGCTGCTGCGCATGGCTGCGCGATTCGTCGAGCGTGTCTCCATGCAGCACGATCTCCGCGCCGAAGCTGCGGGTGCGCTCGACCTTCACGCCCGGCGTGAACCGCGGCATGACGATCACCGCGCGCATGCCCAACCGTTGCGCGTGATACGCGACGCCCTGCGCGTGGTTGCCCGCGCTCATCGCGATCACGCCGCGCCGTTTCTCCTCGTCGCCCAGCTGGACCAGCTTGTTGCAGGCCCCGCGCTCCTTGAAGGACGCGGTGAACTGGAGGTTCTCGAACTTCAGGAAGACCTGCGCGCCCGCGATCTGCGAGAGCGTGCGCGACTCCACGCAGGGCGTGTCCAGCACTTGGCCCTGGAGGCGTTCGGCGGCGGCGCGGATGTCGGCAAGTTCGATCATGGGAGGCGGACAGTCGGAAAGCTGGCCGATTGTCGGCGGGAAATCACGCGGAAGTAAGGCTTTCCCCACAATCAGCATCTTCCATGTAGCATCAACCCGCGTTATCGTCGGCGCACAACGGCTCCTGGAGGCGTTTTCCCCATGGTCAAGCGTTCGGTGGATGTGCAGTTGCTCCCCTCACCGGGTCTCAAGGACGCGCCGGTGCTGGACCTCATGTGCTCGCACTTCGTGCTGACGCTCGCCGCCAAGCAGGGCGGCAAGTTCAATGTGCGCCGCGACCTGAACGGCCTGCTCTCGCTGGCGGGAAGGCACCTCGTGTGGCCCGCGCCGGCCCTCGCGCGCCTGCGGGAGTTCCTGGAGCGGCGCTGCAGGGACAACGAGTTCTGGCGTGGCCACGAACTTCTCGGCACGCGCGAATTCCTGGATCGCCACGGCGTGTGGCGCGGCCCCTATGAAGAAGGAACGCTCTTCTTCTACCTGGATGAATACGCGAAGGACCAGCCCAAGGACCTGCTCTCGGTTCTCGCCGTGACGGGCGACTGGCTCACGCACGCGCTCAAGAAGCATTCCACGCTGGTCGAGAAGAACATCGACGCGCTCTCCGGCCTGCTGCAACTCAACAAGGCCGAGCGCGCCCTGCTGCTCTACGGCACGCTCGCGCGCTACCAGCGCGACCTGCGCAGCATCCTCGTGGAGTTCAAGGTCAACAATGCGCCGGAGGCCTATGCGGCCATCGCGGACCTGGCCGGAGTCAACGCGACCGAAGTGGGCGAGGCGCTGCGCGCCGGGTCGCGGCTCGAGCGCATCGGCCTGGTGGAAAACCTGATCTCCGAGCACAACATCACCGACCTCGCGGACCTGATGAAGGTGAGCGAGAAGCTGCCGCCCGTGCTGATGCGCGAATACCGCGACCAGAACGAATTGATGGCGGTATTCACGCGTCCCTCGGCCAAGAGCCAGCTCGGGCCGGGCGACTTCAGCTTCGTGCAGGAGGACGCGCAGGTGCTGTGCTCGCTGCTGCGCAATGCGGTGGCGCGCAAGGAGCCCGGCGTGAACGTGCTCCTCTACGGACCGCCGGGCACCGGCAAGACGGAGCTCGCGAAGGTCGTGGCGCAAGCCGCGGGCCTGGAGCTGTTCGAAGTGGAATACGCGGATCGCGACGGCAACTCGCTGTCGGGCCGCGACCGCTACCGCTCGCTGCAGATCGCGCAGGTGTTCCTCAAGGGCAGCGCGCAGGCGGCGCTGCTGTTCGATGAAGTCGAGGACGTCTTCCCGCCGATCTCAAGCGAAGCCGCGCAATTGATGGCGCGGGCCGAGCAAGTGGTGGCGCCGCCAAGCGGCAGCGTCAGCGGCAAGGCCTGGGTCAACCAGATCCTCGAGTCGAATGCCGTGCCCACGATCTGGGTCACCAATCGCATCGAGCAGATCGACCCGGCGTTCCGCCGCCGCTTCGCGTATCACCTGGAATTGAAATCGCCGCCGCCCGGAGCTCGGGAAGGCCTCGTGCGAAAGACGCTCGAGGGCGTCACGGTATCGGCCGAATTCGTCGGGAAGCTGACCGAGCGCAAGGGGCTGACGCCCGCGCAGATCCGCACCGCCGTGCGCTTCGCGGGTCTCGCGACCACCGAAGGCCATGCGATGGAAAGCCTGATCGAGCGGCAATTGCGCAATTCGGACCAGGCCTTGGGCAATCGCGCGGCCGACACCGGCGTGCGTCGCAGCGTCACGACCTACGACCTGGAGATGCTCAACGTCGAATCGCGCTTCGAAGTGCCGCGCATCGTGCAGGCGCTCAAGGCGCGCGGGCACGGCAGCCTGTGCTTCTACGGCGCGCCGGGCACCGGCAAGACGGCATTGGCGGAACACATCGCGAAGAGCCTGGACAAGCCGCTGCTCGTGAAACAGGCCAGCGACCTCATGAGCAAGTTCGTCGGCGAGACCGAGCAGAACATGGCCGGCATGTTCCGCGATGCGGAGACCGAAAAGGCCGTGCTGCTGCTCGACGAGGCCGACAGCTTCCTGCAGGACCGCCGGGGTGCGCAGCGCACCTACGAGGTGACGGAGGTCAACGAGATGCTGCAGGGCATGGAGCGCTTCAACGGCATCTTCGTGTGCACCACCAACCTCATGGACCGCATCGACCAGGCGGCGTTGCGGCGCTTCACGTTCAAGATCCGCTTCCGGCCGCTCACGGCGGCGCAGCGCGAGAAGATGTTCGTGACCGAGGCGCTCGCGGGGAACGCAGCGCTGCTCACCGACGACGAGCGCTCGCGCCTCGCGAGGTTGGACCAGCTGTGCCCCGGCGACTTCGCCGCGGTCAAGCGCCAGGTGGACATCCTCGCCGCGGAGTTCAGCGCGGCCGAATTCCTGGACCAGCTCGAATCCGAGCACCGCATCAAGCCCGAAGTGCGCGAGGCGCGCAACATCGGCTTCCTGCAGTAGCCGCAGGACGCGCCTAGGACGCGCCGACGACGCGCAGCACTTCCTCGCCGTAGGCGGCGAGTTTCTTTTCCCCGATCCCGCTGACGCCACGCAGTTCGTTGAGCGTCTGCGGCATCAGCGCAGCGATCGCCGCGAGTGTCGCGTCGTGGAAGATCACGTAGGCCGGCAGGTTGTGCGCGCGCGCGACTTCCGCGCGCCAGGCCTTCAGCGCGTCGAAGCGTGACTGGCCGTCCTGCGTCAGGCCCGCGGCCACCGCCGGCGGCGCGGACTTCGCGCCGCGGCTGCGCTGGCGCCCGCCGCCGCCGGCCGCCGCGGACACCGATTCGCGCAGCTGCACCTGCATCTCGCCCTTGAGCACCGCGCGCGAGCCGTCGGTGAGCTGCAGCGTGTTGAACGCCTGGGCGTCCACCGCCAGCGCGCCGGTGGCGATCAATTGCCGCAGCACGCCACGCAGTTGCGCCTCGCTGAATTCCGATCCGATGCCGAAGGTGCTGAGGCGCTCGTGCCCGAACTGCGCGACCTTTTCGGTCTTCTTGCCGCGCAGGATGTCCATGATGTGGCCGGCGCCGAAGCTGATGCCGCTTAGCTGCTGCACGCGGTAGATCGTCGAGAGGAGCTTGCGCGCCGCGTCCGTGCCGTCCCAGACTTCCGGCGGCGAGAGGCAGTTGTCGCAATTGCCGCAGGGCCCGGACGCCTCGCCGAAGTAACCGAGCAGGCGCACGCGCCGGCAGTCGGTGGCTTCGGCGAGCGCCAGCAGCGCGTCGAGCTTGCCGCGCATCACCTGCTTGAAGTCTTCGCCGGCGGGGCTCTCGTCGATCATGCGACGCTGGTTCACCACATCCTGCAGGCCGTAGGCCATCCACGCCACCGCAGGCAAGCCGTCGCGGCCTGCGCGCCCCGTCTCCTGGTAGTAGCCCTCGATGTTCTTGGGCATGTCCAGGTGCGCGACGAAGCGCACGTCGGGCTTGTCGATGCCCATGCCGAAGGCGATGGTCGCGACCATGACGACGCCTTCCTCGCGCAGGAAGGTGTCCTGGTTGGCTTGCCGCACCTGCGCATCGAGGCCCGCGTGGTACGGCAGCGCGCGGATGCCTTCCCTGGCGAGCATCTGCGCGATGTCTTCGACGCGCTTGCGCGACTGGCAATACACGATGCCGGCCTCGCCCTCGTGGTCCCGCTCGAGCAGGCGCAGCAATTGCGTCGTCGCTTCCTTCTTCTCGACGATGGTGTAGCGGATGTTCGGCCGGTCGAAGCTGCTGACGAACTGGCGCGCTTCCTGCAGCTGCAGCCGCTCCACGATGTCCTCGCGGGTGATCGCATCCGCGGTGGCCGTAAGCGCGATGCGCGGGACGCCCGGGTAGCGCTCGTGCAGCACGGTGAGGGCGCGGTATTCCGGGCGGAAGTCGTGACCCCACTGGCTCACGCAATGCGCCTCGTCGATCGCGAACATGCTCAGCTTGCCGCGCTCGTACATCGAATCGAGTTGCGCGAGGAAGCGCGGCGTCGTCACGCGCTCGGGCGCCGCGTAGACCAGCGTGATCTCGCCGCGAAGCATCTGCTTTTCCACCGCGTTGGCGGCTTCGCCGGAGAGCGTGGAGTTGAGGAACTGCGCTTCGACGCCGGCCTCGTGCAACGCGCCGACCTGGTCGTGCATCAGCGCGATGAGCGGCGACACCACGATGGCGACGCCGTGGCCCGCGCGCTGCCGCGCAATCGCGGGGATCTGGTAGCACAGCGACTTGCCGCCGCCCGTGGGCATGAGCACGAGCGCGTCGCCGCCGGCCACGACGTGGTCGACGATGGCGCCTTGTTCGCCGCGGAACCGGTCGTAGCCGAAGACGTCGTGAAGGATGGAGTCGGGAGCGGGGGAGAGCGTCTGCAAGGCGGTCATCGTCCGGGGGAAAGAACCTCGAGGGGCCGGGAAATGCCCGGCGTCCCTACAATGATGCCATCATGAAACCGATCATCTACACCCGTGGGCAGGCTTTGCCCGGCATTCTCGGGAAACGCATCGCGATCCTCGACGGCGCCATGGGCACGATGATCCAGCGTTTCAAGCTCACCGAGGCCGATTACCGCGGCCGGCGCTTCGCCGACCACCCGCGCGACCTGAAGAACAACGGCGACCTGCTGAGCATCACGCGGCCGGACGTGATCCGCGACATCCACGAAGGCTACCTCGCGGCCGGTGCGGACATCATCGAAACCAACACCTTCGGCGCCACGAGCATCGCCCAGGACGACTACGAGCTCGGCCACCTCGCCGCGGAGATGAACCTTGCTTCCGCGAGGATCGCGCGCGCTGCGGCGGACAAGTTCTCCACGCCGGACAAGCCGCGCTTCGTCGCCGGCGCCCTGGGCCCCACGCCCAAGACCGCCAGCATCAGCCCCGACGTGAACGACCCCGGCGCGCGCAACGTCGATTTCGAGCAATTGCGCGCGGCCTACTTCGAGCAGACGAAAGCGCTGGTCGAGGGCGGATCCGACTTGCTGCTCGTTGAGACGATTTTCGACACGCTCAACGCGAAGGCGGCGCTGTTCGCGATCGACGAATACTTCGAGCAGTCCGGCGAGCGATTGCCGCTCATCATCAGCGGCACGGTGACGGACGCGTCCGGCCGCATCCTGAGCGGACAAACCGTGACAGCGTTCTGGTACAGCGTGCGCCATGCACGCCCCTTGGCCGTCGGCCTGAACTGCGCGTTGGGCGCGGCGCTGATGCGCCCGTACATTCAGGAGCTCAACCGCGCGGCGCCGGACACGTTCATCAGCTGCTACCCGAACGCCGGGTTGCCCAATCCGATGAGCGACACGGGTTTCGACGAGACGCCCGAGGTCACCTCGCGCCTGCTGCACGAATTTGCCGCCGAGGGCCTCGTCAATATCGTGGGCGGGTGCTGCGGTACCACGCCGGACCATATCGCCAGCATCCGCGCCGCAGTGGAACCGCTGCCCGGGAGAGCCCTGCAGCGCGAATTCTTCTACAAGGAAGCCGCCTGACGCCGGAATGGCGCAGGGCCCGGCCTTTCGAACGCCCCGGCAAGCGGTAACTCGCCGGGGCCTCGTCAATCGGGCCTCGCGGGTAAGCCGGCCGTCTGCTTGAACTATGGGCCACGGGCGGGCGCAAGCCATCCTGTTTTTCTGAGAAATCGCAGCCTTCTCGGGAAACTTTGCTGGAATGGAGAAAATCCCGGCAAAATCAGTGGATGGATCGACTAGACCGCAAAATTCTCTCGGTCCTGCAGGCCAACGCGCGCGCCAGCCTGCAGGAAATCGGGCAGGCCGTCGGCCTGTCGACCTCCCCCTGCTGGGAGCGCATCCGCAAGATGGAGCAGGCGGGTGTGATCGAGGGCTACACCGTGCGGCTGAACGCGCAGGCCCTGGGCCTGGGCGACACCGTCCTGGTGCAGGTCACGCTGGACAGCCACTCGGACAACACGCTGGAGAAATTCGGCGAAACCCTCGCGGCCATCCCGGAAGTCATCGAGGCTTACCTGGTGTCCGGAGACTACGACTACCTGCTGCGCGTGGCCGTCCAGGACACGCGCGACTACGAGCGGCTGTTGCGGGAGCGCCTCTACAAGATCAAGGGCATCCGGCACAGCAAGTCGAGCTTCGTCCTGCGCACCCTGAAGAAGGCCGACCTGCCGCTTTAGGCGCCTGACCGGAAACAGGCACGACTCCTGCTAGCAATTGGAGTCTCCTCGGTTGGGTTTTCTCGCAAGTTTCTTCGGCCCGGCCTCTCATATTCCCCAGAACGGGAAGGTTCTGGGGAATTTTTTCGCCCGGCGCGGCTGGAGCTAGTGGGGCAAGAGGGCGTTGATCTCTTCGTTCAGGGCCTGCGTCAGCTGCGCGTAGAGCTTGAGCTTGTCCTGGTTGTCGCGCATGCGTTTGGCGATGCGCAGCGAGATCGCCATCATCAACTTGGCGGCAGTGCGCGGCTCGTCGTCCAGGAGCTGGTTCAGGGCCTCGCGCGTCAGCACTGCGCAGCGCACGTCGGTAAGGGCGATGCAGGACGCCGAACGTGGCCCGCCGTCGAGCAGCCCCATCTCGCCGATCAGGCTGCCGGGGCCGAGTACCGTGGCCGTCACAGGCGCGCTGCGATTGACGATGGCGTTCTCGATCGTGACCTCGCCGTCGAGCACGAGCAGCGTGAAGCCGGTGTCGTCCACGTCGCCTTCGCGGATGAATTTCGTGCCGGCCGCGATGCGGTGCGGCAACATGTAAGTCACCACCTTGCGCGCTTCGCGGTGGTTGAGCTGCAGCAGGGCGGCCGGCGCCGCCAGCATGCCGGCGGCGCGCTCGGCGGCCGGCGACCCGGCGATCAGGCGGGCGCGTTCGCGCGGCGCGAGCGGTCCCGCATCGGGCACCTTGCGCCCGAAGAAGCGGCCGAGAAAGCCATGTGGGGGATCGAGGGCATCGGCAGGTTGCATTTAGAATCGATGCTAGGCCAAGGAGCGCTGCAGCGCCTAAGCAATCTGCTTAGCGTCAGGCTTGGAATTCCCTAACCGCGCTCACCTTCGTCCCGCCAACCTGCGGGCAACAGACCAAGGTGAGAGATTGAGCGGCGCACACGTCCCCCCCATGAAGTTGTCCGGCCTGGAGCCCGTCTCGGTCGGCCCCGGCTCGTTGTTCCTCAACGTCGGTGAACGCACCAACGTCACGGGCT